>NZ_BCYU01000023.1 GCF_001598355.1 Sphingomonas asaccharolytica NBRC 15499 | reverse complement strand
CCGCCGCGCCGGTGGCGTTGCGCGCCCGATCCGCCGCGTTGCGGGTCGCCTCCGTCGCGCGCGCGGCGGTCCCGCGAACAGCATCCGTGCCGACCAGCTGTGCGTCGACGCCTGTGCCGGCGCTGCCCGCTGCGGATCCGCTGCCGGTCAGTGCGTTGTCGCCGATCAGGCTGCTGTTAGTCGCGGTGGTATCGCTCGAGCTCGAACTGGATGCGCTGACCTTTCCCTTGCGGGTATCGACGCTCTTGTGGGTCCTGCTCGAACTGCGCGTCGTGGTCGCGGTGTCGGTATCGACCGGCATGCGATCGATCATACCGCCCAGCGAGCCATTGCCCGAACCGCCGAGCGATCCGGTGGCCCCGCCGAGCGTGCCGCCGAGGGTGCCGCCAAGACCGCCGCCGCCGCCAAGCAGCTGCGCCGATGCCGGGGTCGCGGCGACCGCGATCGCGAGCGTTGCCGCACCAAACAGGATCTTCATCATGATCGTTCTCCTTGTTTCTGCCCGGAGAACGGAGCCCGATGCGGTTTTAATCCTGCGGCCCGGAAAATTATTTCGCGGGCGTCCGACACACGTCGCAGACCAGGCCGCGGCCATAAGTTTTGTCGGGTCCGCGCGGTCCCAGGTCGCGCGCGAGGGCGTCTACGCGTTTGAGCGCGGCACCAATGGCGATGGGTGATGGCGACGGATAGAAGCGAGCGATCGTTGCCGCGACCAGGGGCGCGGCGAAAGACGTTCCCCGCACCCGAAAGACCCGACCGGCAATCCCCGCCGCCAACATGTCCGCACCGGGCGCCGCATAATCGAGATGGCTCGCGCGCCCGGCCTCGATCAGCACGCGGTTGCGTCCGTCGACCCCGGTCACGGCGATCACGCCCGGATAGGAGGCGGGAAAGCCAGGTGGCGCGGCGGGCCCATTGTTGCCGACGGCCGCCACGATCACGAGCCCGCGCGCCTGTGCCGCCGCCACGACCTTTGCCAGCAGGGGATTGGCCGGGCCGACCAGGCTGACCGTCACCACCGACACGCGCTGCTGAACCATCCAGCCCAGCGCCTTTGCGATCGCGGTTGCATTGCCGCCCGCGGGATCGCTGCCATAGACGTCCGCCGAGGCGATGCGCGCGCCAGGTAAGCCGCCTCGGACACTACCCGAACCGCCGATCAACGATGCGACCGCGGTTCCATGGTCATTGTCGCGCGGAGCGCCGGCGGCGAATCCGGTGGAGACGGCCGCCCCGGCAACGCCGCCATCGATGACGCCTATCAGCGTGCCGTCGCCGCCGGCAACCGGAGCGGGACGACCGTCGGTGGCTCCACTTGGCGTGTGGAGCTGATCCGCGCTCACCTCGCCGCCAAGGCTGCGTATCTCTCTTATCGCCGACGAGAGAGATTGTCCGCCGGGAACCGCAAGGCGAGCGAAACTCACGCCCAGCACGTCGCCACGCTCGATCACCCGATATCCCTTGGCGATGGCCGCGGCGATCACCGCGTCCGTCGGATCGTCGACGACGACTTCCCCGGCGCGCGCCGGAAAACCGTCCGGGTCGAGCGCGACACGGCCGGGATTGTCGCGGACCAATTGCGCGATCGCGGCGCGGCGGGCCTGATCGAGCATGCGCGCCGCGTCCGCGGGCGCGCGGAGCACGTCGTCGGCCAAACCCCGCGCGGCCGGCAGGCTCGGCACCTCGAGCGGGAGGCTGGGCAGCCTGGGCACGAGCTGCGCGCCCGCCGTCGTCGTGCCGGCGAGCGCGATCAAGGCAATGGCCATGTGACGGAGCACGCAAATCCTTTCGCCTGGCAAAAATCATTCTGCGTGGATTAAACGGGCGACGCCATCCGTTTCATCCAGACGAAGGGAATTGGCTTGGCCGCTTTCGAAAACGAGATGCTCGCCTTGCTGCCGCGCTTGCGGCGGTTCGCGCGTGCGCTCGCCCGCGACGCGGCGGACGCTGACGATCTGTGTCAAATGACGGTCGAGAAGGCGTTGCTCGCGCGCGGATCGTGGCAGCCTGGAACAAGATTGGACAGCTGGATGTACCGCATCATGCGCAATGCCTGGATCGATACCGGCCGTGCTCGCGGCAGGGCGTCGGAAACCTTTGTTGATGCCGAGGCCGGGTCAGGAATGGGCAGTGACGGCGGTGCCGAAGCGCGTGTTGCCCTGGGCGAGGTCGAAGCGGCGATGCGGCGATTGCCGGATGAACAGCGCGAGGCGGTCGCGCTCGTGCTGGTCGAAGGCCTTGCCTACAAGGAAGCGGCCGAGGTGCTCGACATCCCGATAGGGACGCTCACCTCGCGGCTGGTGCGCGGTCGTCAGGCGCTGATGCTCGATCTCGGAGAAGCGGCATGACGATCGAGCCCGAAATGCTCATGGCCTATGCCGATGGCGAGCTTGATCCGCTCAACGCCAAGCGGGTCGAGCGCGCGATCGCCGACGATCCGGCGCTTGCCCAACAGGTCGAACGGCATCGGGCGCTGCGCAAGCGGATCTCGGACAGCTTTGCGCCGATCGCCGACGAGCCGATTCCCGACCAGCTTTCCGCTCTCTTGAAAAACAATGTCGTCGACTTGCCGGCGCCCAGGAGGCGCCCGATCCTGACGCGGTGGCGCGAGGCGGCCGCATTGGCGGCGTGCCTGGTGCTTGGGCTGGTGGTCGGCTTGAAGGTGCCGCATGGTCCCGTTTCCTCGGGAGCAGGCGGGCTGTACGCTTCGGGATCGCTCGCCGCGGCTCTTAATGATCAGGTCGGTGGCGCCGACGGGGCCGTGAAGGTGGCGGTCAGCTTCCGCGATAAACAGGGTTCCTATTGCCGGGTGTTCAGTTCGAGCGCTACGGACGGCATTGCCTGTCGCGACGCCTCGGGCTGGGCGCTGCGCCGCACCCAGCAGGGATCGACGACACAGCGTAGCGATTATGCGCAGGCGGGATCGCCCGATCCCGACCTTATGGCCGCGGCGCAGGACATGATGGCCGGGGAGCCGCTCGACGCCAAGGCGGAAGAAGCGGCGCGCAGCGCGGGCTGGCGCTAAGGAGCACCCACGCTTGGGGACGGCGACGCATCAGTCGCGCCGCAATTCGACGAGTCGCGCGCCGCGCACCGTCGGAATACCCGCTACCTTGTTGAGCAAAATTTCCGCGCGTGCATCCGCCAGCCGGCCGAGGTCGATCGAGAGTTTGAGGCTGGCCCGGTGCCGGGTGAGCGCGATGCCGTACGGAATTTCGTCGAATTGCGCGACCAGGCCGAGCAGGCGCGGCAGCAGATTGGGGCAGATGTCGCCGCTGACATGCAGCCGGACGAGGTTTGGACGAGTAGTTTTGGGCGCACGTTGGGCGCGAGTTTGACCATGAGGCACGCTGAACAACTTTCACGAAATTTGGCAGGAACGGCGGAGCGCTCGATCGCGCCCGGCCGACGACGCGCCGGATCAGCCGATCCGGCTGATGCTAATTCGCGCCTGGGTATCCCGCATTCGTGCGCGCGCAAGGACCGGGCGAAGCCGCCCGGCCGCTACGTCGAGAATCGCGCGCATGGTCATGCCGATCGTTTAGAGTCGCATTTTGGCTTTGGCTAGCCGAACGTCCGCAGACGGATGCCCTCGCACGGGAACAGCGCCACGCGACTCCGCGAGCGCGGACGGCTGCGATGACGGCCTGCTTATCTGAAGATTGCTGGATGCCCCGTGAGGATTCGAACCTCAATTGACGGAGTCAGAGAACGTGCATGAAGCACGGTTTTCTGCGGGTTTCCGGGCTCGTGTCGCGTCCTTGTTGCACACACGCGCAAGCGAGATGCAACAAGGGGCGCTTAGGCAATGGCCTTAGGGGCGCTTTTCGGTTCTGTCATCACTGCCGCTTCGAGTTCGCCCATGACCGCCGCGTCATCATCCAGCGCGGCAAACAAGTGGCCGTAAGTGTCGAATGTGATCTGGATCGAGCTATGGCCCATCCACGTCTGAACGCGCTTCGCGTCAACCCGGCGCTCGATCCACAACGAGGCACAGGCGTGCCGTAGATCGTGCAGACCGTAGAGGCCCTCCATGAGGGGCGCGCCGTCCTTGTCCACCGCAGGCGCGCCGTTTTTGATGCTCGGTCGGCATAGCCCCGCCGCGATCTGTAATGGCTCCTGGAAGCCAATAACGAGGTTGGCGTGAAAGATCGGCGTCCCCTTCTGGCTGGGGAACACCAGCCTATCGGGGGAGGGCGGACACGCCAGCTTCCAGACGCGCAGCGCCGCAACGACCATCGGTGGGATCGGGATCGTGCGGAAGCCCGACTGCGACTTGGGCGGGCCGATGACGTTCTGGAAGTCGGCGCGACGATCGACGGTTATCTGGGCCCGCTGTAAATCGACGTTCGGCCACGGGAGCGCCCTCAATTCGGAAGCGCGCAACCCTGCGAACACGAATACCAGCGCCATCGGCAGGTCCATTGGTCGCCCGCCCTTGGCGGCGCCGATCAGCAGTCGGATATGCTCTTTCGACGGCGGGACGATCTTGGCCTTATCGCGACCGCTAACCTTGACCGTTACGTCCTCGGCGACGTTCTTGGACACGTAGCCCAGACGCTTCGCTTCTTTGATGATCGAATAGAGCGAGCCAAGCACGCGCTTGGCCATTGGTCGCGATCGGCCGCCGTCCAGTAGGTCATCGCGGAACTTCTCGACCATCGGCTGGGTGAGCTGGCTTAACTTTCGGGCACCCAGGAACGGGTTGATATGGAGTTTAACGTGCTGGCCGTAGGCGTCCAACGTCGACTGCTCCAATTGCTCCCGAGCGCCTCTGGCGAGCCAGTTTTCACCGGCCTTCGCGATCGTGATACTCTGGCTGTCGGCCGTGTGCGTGCCTGTTGCCACTTCATGCTTGGCAGTTGTGGCCCAAGCTTCCGCATCCTTCTTACGATCAAATTGCTTGGCGCGGCGCTTGCCCTGCGGGTCGCGATAATCGACCAGCCATGCCGTGCGGGCCTCGCCGCGCGGCGTCGTCCATTCACGCTTCCTGATCGACATCCGATCCTCCGGGAACTTCGGCAGCAATACGCAGAGCGGCTTGCCCGAATGGTGAGAGTTCGAAACTGAACGCCGACAGATCGTCGGTCGTCTCGAAGGCTTCAAAGACACCAAAATCTATTAGCTCGTGCATCCCCTCGCGCTTGGCGTCGGTGTCAATTAGGAAGTGAACGACACCGTTGCGAACGAACGTGCTGCTATATTCATCGATCATCGCCCGCGCCGTGGGGGATAGGCGGGGCATCATTTCACGCGCCCTTGCTTCTAGCGCCGCAGACGAAGTGGGCGGGTTCGTGGAGTAATCCGCCCTGTCGGCATCGCGAAAGGCTTGGGCAATTTCCGCACGCTTCTCGTCAGTAAGGTTCGCCCGAAATTCGCGCAGCTTATCGTCCAGACCCTCGATGCTGCGGCGCAGTTCATCCTCTTCGGCCAGAAGATCATCGCGCAATTCTGCGACGCTGGCGAATTTCAATTGGAAGGCGATCAGGTGGACTGCGTACTGCGTCAGCGACCCGCCATAAATGAACAGGGTTCGCTTGCGCTTGCTCAATACCGACCCTGCAACCGAAAGGTGCTTTGAGGCGTCGGCAGCCGGAACCGGGCGGATCGCTTCGTAGTCGTCGTACTCGCTAACACCATGCGCGGTGAGTTCAGCGAGAGCCTCTAGGTCAATCATCCAGAGCCAATCGGTGCCCTCGGTAAATTCGTCGGCTCCATAGCCTTCGGACGCTGCCTCTACTCTCTCCGCTTGGGTGAAAGTGCTGAGATAGACGGTCGAGCGCAGCGCAGACCAGTTGTGCTTCACGAGTGACGCGGCACGCTTTTGATCCATACCTGCCTGCATCAACTCAACCGCAATGGCGAGCTGCATCAGGTCACAAAAGGAGTAGGACGCCGCCTTACCCTTGCCCGGTCGCTCTCCGGTAGGAAGTCCGTTCTTAAGCAGGAACTTAAGCCTTCCCATGAAAGCAATCCGCTTGTCGATCGCGATGCCGTTTAAGGCAGACAACACTGCGTCGACCTGGCTGAAATTGAACTCAGTCATAGTCCCTTCCTAGCCGCCGCGCGCGCGGCGTTCTCAAATCGTTCCACGCGTGGGGCTTGCGCCCAACGGCACATTCTGGCAGAAGAACGGTTGCCGCTTTCTCAAGCCGCCTTTGGAAGCACAGAACGGTAATAGACGGAATAGGATGCAACATGCAAGAGCTTTCTGACGACCTGCTGGAAGGCGCCCAGGGCGCTGCTGCCTTCCTCAAGCTGCGCGGTGGACCGCGTGCGGTTTATCGGATGACCGAGGCGGGCCATTTGCCTGTCATCCGGAAGGGGCGCCGCCTCTTCTATCGCAAGTCTGACCTGACCAAGGCTTTTAGCGCCGAGGCAGCGTAATGGGTGCAGTCGGACACCTGCGGCCGAACGGCCAAGAGGTAGAGGAAGCGTGGAACGCGTTTCGCCTGCTTGTGCGGCAGGGGTTGGCCGAGCCTCGCTTGTTCTGGGACTGCGCCTGGATCAACCAGTATGCAGTCGCGGAAAGCCGCTTCCACGACCTGTTCGTTCGTTGGCAGCCACGCACTGAGGCCTGCTGAGCGAGATGGCGCGAGGCGGGCAATCTTTGGGCAGGCGCAAAGCAGCGGCGCGGGAACCGATGGTCCCTGCCGACTGCGATCTGCGCGATCTCCCCGGCGTGCTTCTCGATCGCACGTTGTCGACCAGTACGCTGGCGGCGGTGGCTTCGGCTGAGGAGTTTCGCGGCGCAATCCTGCTTTATCTCGCTGCGTACGAAGAAGTCCCTGCGGGATCGCTGCCGGATGATCCGCGCGTCCTGGCATTCAAGGCCCGGATACCGAACGAGCGCTGGTCCGCTTCGGCCGAGACCGTGCTGCGCGGCTGGGAGCTTTGCGCCGATGGCCGGTACTACCACCCTGTCACGGCCGAAAAGGTACTGGGTGCCTGGATCGGTCGCCTTACCAGTCGAGCCCGCAGCGCGTTAGGTAACGCGGCCCGCTGGGGCCGAGAAATTGATGCCGCCGATATTCAACGGCAATTAGAAGAGGCCGCCGCTGCGCTGGCCCGATTGGCCCCGGACTCGCCGATTCTGGCGAAGCTCAAAACTTCCCGCAGCGATCCCGCAAGGAATGCTCGGGCGATCCCACAAGGAAACCCAGACGGACTCCCCGCTGGATCGCAAGCTAAAGGTGAAGGTCTAGATAAGGGTCCTAGCCATAACAGCGCTCATGTTATTGAGTTAGGGAGTGCGCGCGGATGATGCGCGACCCCCGCGAGCATCAAACCAAAGCGGTGGCGCTGCTGCGCGACGGGTATCGTCGCGGCAAGCGCCGGCTGATACTCGAACTCGCCACTGGCGCGGGCAAGACTTTCATTGCCGCGATCATGATCGAAGCGGCGCGATTGAAAGGCATCCGCTGCCTGTTCATCGTCGATGCGATCAGCCTGATCGATCAGACGGTGGAAGCCCTCTACAGGGAGGGATTGACCGGGATCGGGGTGATCCAGGCCGATCATCCGATGACAGACTGGTCGAAGCCTATTCAGGTGGCATCGGTGCAAACGCTTCGACGGCGCGGCATGCCTGCCGGCATTGGGCTGGTCATTGTCGATGAAGCGCACTGCCAAGACGCATGGCTGACCGGGATCATGCAGAGCGGCGAATGGGCTGACACTCCCTTCATCGGGCTGTCGGCGACGCCGTGGGCGAAAGGTCTGGGCCTGACCTATGAGGAAAAGGTCACGCCCATCACAATGCGTGAGCTGATCGACCTGAAATTGCTTTCGCCGTTCCGGGTGTTCGCCTCTGCGCATCCCGATTTGTCGGGCGTCAAAATCGACCGCGGCGATTACCACGAAGGCCAGCTCGCGGACGTGATGAGCGACGCCAAGCTGATCGCGGACATTGTCCGAACATGGAAATCCCTGGGCGATAACCGCCCGACCGTCGCGTTCTGCGTCGATCGCGCGCACGCCAAAAAGGTCAAGACCCGCTTTATCGAGGCCGGGATACCGTGGGGTTACATCGACGCCTACACGGACCGAACGGAGCGCAAGCTTATCCGCGATCAACTCGATCGTGGTGAGATCAAGGGCGTTGCCAACGTCGGATGCCTGACGAAGGGCGTCGACTGGGCGCTAGGCTGCATCATTCTGGCGAGGCCGACGAAGTCGGAAATGCTGTTCGTCCAGATGGTGGGGCGCGGCCTGCGGGTGAACGATGGCATCCCCGACTGCGTCATCCTCGATCACGCAGACAACACCCTGCGCATGGGGTTCCCAACCGACATCCGGCACGAAGAGCTATGCAAGGCCGAGAAGGGCGAGCGGGCAAAGCGCGTCAACGAGGCGCCGCTGCCCAAGGAGTGCTCGGCCTGTTCCTACCTGAAACCGGCCAAGGTCCATCAATGTCCGGCATGCGGGTTCAAGCCTGAAAAGCAATCCGACGTCGAAGAAGCTGATGGCTTCCTGGTCGAGATCACCAAAACCAAAAAGCGCGCGACACTGGAAGAGAAGCAGGATTGGCACGCGATGCTGCGGTCGATCCAACGGGGCCGCAACTACGCCGCCGGCTGGGTAGCCAACACCTACCGCAAGCGGTTCGGCGTCTGGCCCAGGGGCATCGACGAGTCCGCCAGCAAGCCGCCTTCTCAGGAAGTGCTCAACTTCGTGCGCGGCCACACCATTCGATACGTCAAAGGCAGGGAGAAACAGGCGGCATGAAGCCTGAACTATCATCACAGACCCAAAACCGCTGGCGCTCGATCCTCCCAATGTACGGAATCGGCGACGGCTTCCTTACTGGCAAGCACGGGCCATGCCCGATCTGTGAGGGTAAGGACCGCTTCCGGTTTGACGACAAGGAAGGCCGGGGCACGTTCATATGCAGCGGTAACTGCGGCGCCGGTGACGGGGTCAAGCTCGTCATGCTCAAGACGGGCCGGTCGTTCGCTGAGGTTGCGGCTGACATTCGGCAGCGACTTGGCGAGACGTCCGCAGACGAGCCACGCGTTGCTCCCGACCGCGATCGGCAGCAACGGAATGCGGGCGCACTATGGGCGCAGGCCTCCCCGGTGTTCCGGGATGATGCGGGCACGTACCTGGCGCTACGTGGATTGAGCGGCGAATATCCCACAGCGCTGCGCTTTCATCCGGCTGCGCATGTTGTTGGCCACCCGACCCGCCGATCATTGCCGGCACTGCTCGCGTTGGTGACTGATAGTCAGGGCAATCACATCAACGTTCATCGGACCTTTCTCGAGAACGGTCGGAAGTCGGCGATTGAAGAACCGCGCAAGATGATGCCGGGAACGCTCCCGGACGACGCCGCGATTAGGCTTGGGAAGCACGATGGGCGGCTGGGCGTTGCGGAAGGGCTCGAAACCGCGCTGGCAGTGAAACAGCGGTTCGGGATCATGTGCTGGTCGCTGATCGATGCCGGCAAGCTCAAGAAATTCGCCATCCCGGATGGTGTCCGCGAACTGCATGTTTTCGGCGACAACGACGCCAATTTCGTTGGGCAAGCTGCTGCATTCGAGTTGGCGCGGCGCGCGAAGATGACGCCCGGCGGGCCAGAGGTGGTCGGTGTCCACATTCCCCCAGTCGTCGGCACCGACTGGGCTGATGCCCAACCCGACGAACTGACCCAATCCCTCGCGCCCCTGAAAGGAAATTGATCATGAGCGATGATCTATTCAGTTACTCGGCCGCGTCCGGCCCCGCCGCCGAAGCCGCTGGTATCGGGATCAAGCAAGCTGTCGACCATGCCGATCGAGTAGATCCCGGTTGGAGTGACCGGGCATTCGAAATGCTCGAAGGCTATGCGCTGACGCACTTCGAATTCATGACCGAGGAAGTTCGGGTCTGGGCGACTGAGGCAGGTTTGCCCCCGCCACCTGATGGCCGGGCTTGGGGCGCCGTTACGCTGCGGGCCGCGAAGGCCAAACTGATCGTTGTGTCGCGTTATCAGAATACCCGCGTGCCGCCCGCGCACGCAGCGCCGCGCGCCGTGTGGCGCAGCCAGATTTATCAGGAGGCAGCATAATGAGGCACCTTGCACCCGAACATCACGAACAGCGTCTGGCGCTCTATCGCCAAGGCGCGTCCGACCCCGAGATTGCGCGCCACGCTGGCGTTCATCGTGTGGCGATCCGTCTTTGGCGCGTGACGCACAATCTGCCGACCAACCGCCCCGATGCCGTCCATCTCAAAGCTGATGTTCGGCAAGAGCGAGCCCGCCAAGTCTTGGCCGCCGTGCCGACGCGAGAGATCGCGGCATCGCAAGGAGTTTCAGCCGAAGCGATATCCAGGTGGTGGCGGAAACGGGGGATTAAGCGCCCGCCGCGCCCGAAGAAGGCGCGACCAGCGGCCAAGGCGTTTCCTCCCATGCGTCGTCACCCGACGATGATCCGAATCCGAGAGGCGATCGGCTGGGGGCTCGCGCCCGACATTGTCGATGAAGTCGTTAGCGAAATGACGCTCGCGATTATCGAAGGAAAGCTGCGCGAGGACCGGATTGAAGCGGAGGTATCGCGCTACGTCAAAGCCGCCTTCGGCATGTTCGCCAGTCGTTACGGTCCCAGGTCGATTGATGAAGTGATCGGCAATGACGGGTTTCGCCTTGTCGACCTGATCCCGGATCAGAGCGCGAACGCTTGGCTAGAAGAAATGGGGGCGGTCTTCGGATGAGGCTCGCCACCACTGGTAGGAACAATTGATCTGAGCGGCGTCGGTCTGAACAAATGGCCGGCGCCGCCAATGAGCGGGGCGCACAATGGAACCTAGATTTAACACGCCGAAGCCGGTCCCGGCATACATGATGGACCTTCAAGCGGACCACAGGGCTGGTCCGCTGGAATCGCGACGGATTATTCTGGAAGCGATCTCGCGCGCGGCCGAGCGTGACGATATCTGTCCGAGCAGTGAGATACTGGCCGAACTGACCGGCCACGCGTCGTTGTCGACATTGGTCTATCACGTCCGCCAGCTTGAGGCCTTCGGGAAGATTAGCGTCATCCGCTATCAGCGGAGTCGCGTCGTCAGGGTTTCTGCGACAGGAAAGAGCACGGCGCGCTCTACCGAGACGCTTCCCCATTGGCGCGCACGTGGTTCGATTCACCGTGCCGCGCTTGCCGGGTAGGGGGCGTCAATGACTACGATTGCCACGGACGGAAAGAGCATGGCCGGCGATGGCCTATGTCTCGATCATACGGATACGATCGTCGACAAGGAGCGCCGCAAGGTGTTTCGGTTGAAGGATGGGCGTATCGTTGGTGGGGCGGGCAACAGCTTCGATGTGCGTGCGTGGATCGATTGGCTGGAAAATGACAAGGGCGGCGACTGCCCGATCTCGTCGGACCGCTTCGTCGGCCTGATCCTCAACCCAGACGGAACGGTGGACTGGGTTGACCACAAGGGGCGCGAGATCCGCACGCCGGCTCCATGCGCCTGCGGGACGGGTCAAGACTATGCCTACGGCGCGATGGCCACTGGTGCACCGCCAGCCAGGGCCGTGGCGGCTGCCTGCGAGCGTGACCCATACAGCGGCGGCGCCATCGTCGTTGAATATTGTGACGGCCGGGAAGGGGACGGCGGCGTCCTGTCTCTCGTGGGGCAGGTTGCCGCATGACGCCCAAGCAACAGCGCTTCGTCCAGGAATACCTCATCGACCTGAATGCCACCCGCGCATACCGAGCGGCTGGCTATTCGGGCAACGACAACGTGTGCGGTGTTGAAGGGCATAAGCTCCTAAACAACCCTAAGGTCGCCGCAGCGATTGGCGCTGCTCAGCAACGGCGGTCCGAGCGCACCGAAATCACCGCTGATCGCGTGCTGCAAGAGCTGGCCAAGATTGGCTTCGCGGACATGCGCCGTCTGCTGAAATGGACGGGCAATGATCCCCAGATGGACGAGAGCAAGAGCGAGGAAACAGGCGACGTCCAGATCAGCGTCGCTAACCTCGTCACGCTGTTCGACAGCGGGCAACTTGACGACGATACCGCCGCCGCGATTTCCGAGATCAGCCAGACGAAAGACGGCGCGCTCAAGGTGAAGCTGCACGACAAGCAAGCCGCGCTGGTCGCGATCGGCCGTCACCTGGGCATGTTCAAGGATCAATTGGACGTCAACGTAAGGGGATCGCTTGCCGAGCGTGTGGCAGCGGCAGAAAGCCGGTATGGATCAGGCCGAGATTGAGGCTCAAGAGCTTCTGGTGAAGCGCCTGCAAGGGTTCAAATATGACCCTCGCGGCTATGCCGAATATATCTTCCCTTGGGGATCGCCCATCCTGCCGGCGCCTGGGCTGCGGGAGTGGCAGGGCGAATGTCTCGACTACATTGGATCGCGCCTGCGAAACCCAGCGACGCGGTATCATCCGATCCGGCTCGCGGTCGCATCTGGCCACGGCGTCGGGAAGTCCGCAGAAATATCCATCATCGCCAAGTGGGCTATGGACTGCTTCGCTGATGCCCGCGTCGTCATCACCGCGAACACCGAAAGCCAGTTGCTTACCAAGACCGGCCCCGAGCTGGCGAAGTGGTGCGGGATGGCGCTTACGGCCGAGATGACCAAGTGTAATGCGACGTCCATCGTTTCCACTGCGCCGGGCCATGAGAAGAATTGGCGCGCCGATCTGGTGACGTGGAGCGCGAACAATCTCGAAGCGTTCGCCGGCCTGCACAATCAGGGCCGGATCATCGTCGTGATCTATGACGAAGCCAGCGGCATCGACGATCGTGTGTGGGAAGTGACGTTGGGCGCCCTGACCGACGAAGACACGATCATCATCTGGCTGGCGTTCGGGAACCCGACGAAGAACACGGGCAAGTTTCGCGAGTGCTTCGGGCGCTATCGCAATCTGTGGGCCGTGATGCAGCTCGACAGCCGCGAAGTGGAGGGCACAAACAAGGCTTATCTGGATGAGATCATCCGCACCTATGGCGAAGACAGCGATATCGCCAAGGTCCGGGTCAGGGGGCAGTTCCCTGCGGCGTCGTCGATGCAGTTCATCGCGTCCGATGTGGCGACGGCGGCACAGAAACGGGCTGCGACGCACTTGCCGAGCGATCCTGTGATCTTCGGGGTCGACTGTGCCCGGTTCGGCGACGATCATTCGACCTTGGCCATCCGCTGCGGGAAGGATGCTCGGTCGCGACCGTGGAAGCGGTGGCAGGGACAAGACACGATGTTGGTCGCGGGTGATATCGCCACCCAGGCGAACCTATGGCATCCGGACGCGATCTTCGTTGACGTAGGCGCGATGGGCGCCGGTGTCGTCGATCGGCTTCGCCAGCTTGGCTTCACCAACGTGATTGAAGTGAATTTCGGCGGGAAGGGCAGAGAGGCGGAATGGGCTGCCGGCGTACGCATCGCGACCGCGAACAAGTCGGCTGAGATATGGTCATCAATGCGGGCCTGGCTCAACACCGGCGCGATCCCTGACGAGCAACAGGTGTTCGATGATCTGACCGGCCGAGAGTACGGGTACAACGCTGAGCAGCAAATCCAGCTTGAGCGCAAAGAGCATATGAAGGCGCGCGGTCTCCCGTCGCCGGACGATGCTGACGCGCTGGCCTGCACCTTTGCGGAGCCCGTGCAGCCGCGCGCTGTGCCGGCGTATCTCAACCCTGCGAGCTATGTGAAGTCGAAGGGGTTTGATCGATACGAGGGGTTGTAACGCTGACTTCCGGCGCCAAAGCTCTCACGCCCTTGAGACACGGGCTTGCGGGTTATTACGCCCTCTTCCGCTTGGGCTTCGCCTTCCGACGAACATGGGCGTAAACCTTGCGGCTAGACACCTTGCCCGTCGAATAGGTGGATGGATAGCGCACCGTGCCCGACGTTACTGCCTTGTACAGCCCTGTCAGCGGCGCAAGGAAGGTGCGCGCACCCTCTGCTAATTCACGCTTAATGTAGTTGCCGTCAATCACGAAGCTGCCTTCGTGGCCGCGGGGCGCCTGCTTATCGCTATCAACCATCACGAACCTCGCGCCAAGAGCTCTTGCCGAATTTGATGAGTTCGGTGAGCAGAAACAGAAACCCGATTAGCACGTCGAATGCAAATAGGCCTCGCTCGGTCACCTCCGAAGCGGCCGGAAACCACGTTGGAGCGAACGGTGCCATACCGATCAGCTTAATGAATCCAGCAAGGAGCAGTTCCACCACCAAGATACCGCCCAACATAATGGCTCCGATGACGATGTGAACCACTAAGTCCCAAACCGGACGCAAGCTCTCCGGCACTTTGATTTGCATCACGACCCCCGTCTCACGGCGTCGTGTCCATCTTGATCGCGCCTGTCAATCCGGCCCTTGCTCGGAAATTGGTCCGAACTGGTTGAGTTGCCGTGGAGGCACCAAATCCCCCAGCGGCTCATGCACCGGCGAGCCTTCGATTCAACGCTCGCGAACTAGCCAATAACTGGGCTGCGGAACTGGAGCAGCCCGCATGTGCATTAGCACGCCCAAAACCCCCGACGTCCCTACAATCCCGGAGCGTCAGCCGACCAAGCTGCCCGACAACGGCGCGACTGCTGGTGTCGTCGACCAGAACGCGCGTCGCCGTCGCGGGCTTTACGCGTCGGTCTTCACCAATCCCCAGGGCTTAGGTGCTCCCTCCACCACGTCGACGAGCGTCCTCGGCTAATGGCCGAGAGCGTCCGCGCCTGCTGCTCCCGTCGCCTCGTGGAAATGAAGGCCTCGCGCATGCCGTTCGAGGCAGAGTGGAAGGACATCGCGAAATACGCAGCGCCGTCGCGCTCGCGGTTCCTCAATGGCGATAGCAAGCGCATTCGCTCGCCAAAGATGCTCGATGAGCACGGTATCTACGCATTCCGTACGTTGACCGGCGGAATGACGAGCGGGCTGTCGTCGCCGTCGCGCCCCTGGTTCACGCTCGCAACCTCCGAAGACCTGATGGAGGATTACGAGGTCAAAGCGTACCTCTCGGACGTGGAACGCGAGATGTACGCGTTCCTGGCGCGGACGAACTTCTACGCCGCCGCAAAGACCGGCTACACTGAGCTAGGCCTGTTCGGCACAGAAGCGTGCTTCATGGAGGAGCATGCTGAGCGCGGGGCCGTTTGCCACGCCCTCACCGCCGGCACGTACTGGGTCGCAACCTCCAATGCCTTGACTGTGGACACGCTCTATCGGCGCTCGCCGATGACGGTGAAGCAGGCGGTCGACAAGTTCGGAAACGCCGTCTCGCCGACCGTCCGCGCGGCGTACGACAGCTCGAAATACGATCAGATGGTCCCGGTATTCCACGCTCTGGAGCCGCGCACCGAATACGACGACAGCAAGATGGACTCGCGCAACATGCCGTGGCGGTCCGTCTACTGGGAGGAAGGCAGCGACCACGATGCCGTCCTGCGAGAGAGTGGCTATCGTGAACAGCCGTTCTGGGCGCCGCGCTGGGACACAATCGACAACGACCCGTGGGGCTATTCGCCCGGCATGGACGCGCTCCCGTCGCTGCGTGAGCTGCAAGCCCAAAACCGGCGCCGCAACGAGGCGATCGACCAGCTAGTCAAGCCCGAGAAGGTCGTTGACGCCAAGGTTCAGTTGACCGGCATGCCGGGCAGCATCGTGTCGGTGCCGGCGATCACTGAGCGCATGGCGATGGTTCCGTACCCCATGCCGTATCAAGCGGTCGCTGCGATCGAAACCCAGATCCAGAACAGCCGCGGTCAAGTCGATCGCGCCGCTTATGCCGATCTGTTCATGGCCATCACGAACATGCAGGGCATCCAGCCCCGCACCGTCGAAGAGATCGCCAGCCGCAACGAAGAGAAGCTGACCCAGCTCGGTCCCGTGATCGAGCGGGTGAATACCGAAAAGCTGGAAGTCGGCATCGACCGGACGTTCGGGATCATGCAGCGCAACGGCCTGTTGCCGCCCGCGCCCGACAAGCTCCACGGCGTCAATCTGCGCATCGATTTCGTGTCGATCCTGACCCAGATGCAGCGGATGGTTGGGCTCGGTCAGATCGAACGCACTGTGGCGTTCGTGGGTAACCTGGCGGCCCGCTTCCCTGAGGCGGCCGATAACCTCGATATCGACGAAACGGTCAACGAGTATGCCGATCGCGCGGGCATGCCCAAGAAGCTGATCCGCTCGGGCGATGCGGTGAAAGCTATCCGTGCTCAGCGGGCGCAACAGCAACAGGCGCAACAGATGGCGGCCGCCGCCCCGGCGATGCAACAGGGCGCTGACGCGGCTCGGTTACTCTCGGAAGCCGACGCGCACGGCACGTCGCTGCTCGATCGTGTGATGCCAGCCTGATGCCTCGCCAAGATTACACGGCGTGGTTCAACACCAGCCTGTCCCCAGAGGACGAGAAGAAATTCGAGGCGTGGGCGAAAGCGAATGGACGGACCGCCGACGTCGCCGACTACGATCTTAGGGGCGCGTGGAAGGATAATGCCAAGGAGGCCGAGAACGGCCACCTTCCCGACACGTACAAGAAGCCGAACCATCCGACCTTCTCGGACGAGAGCAAATACAGCAACCCCACGAACGGCGTCGGCGGCAAGTGGGAGCAGGATGCGAAGGGCAAGTGGGCCTACTACCCCAGCGACGCAAACCTCAAGAACATGAGCGCTGATGAGCTTCGCGCCTATTTCGCGAAGGAGGAGCCTGACGCATCCCTCGTGATGCCCCTCAATCAAAACCAAGCATGGTTCGCGCGGAAGCCGGTGAAATGACCGACCAGACCGACGCCGACATGAAGCAACTGATGGAGCTGCCGTCCTTTCGGCGCTTCTTATTTCGTTCGATTCAAACCGCCGGGCTTCTGTCGCACACAGCGTACGGGACCAATGGGTCAGATGGGCGTGATCTCGCTTTCAACGAGGGACGCAGGAGCCTGGGGTTCGAACTTCTACGCGAGGCGGAGGCGGCTTTGTCCGAACCGCTGCGGCACCCTCTCAACATCATGACTTTGGTGAGCGTGCTTCGCGAAGAAGCCCAGACTTCTGACCAGGAGAGAGCAAGTGGCAGGCGATACGACCGATACGGGGACAGTGACGGAAACGACGACGAGCAGCGCGCCGGCTGATGAAGCGGCTGTCGATACGTCGACCAAAGCCACTGACACGACCGCGGCAGATGACGAGGGCACTGTTCTCGGCGGCGAAGGCAAGCCTGAGAGCGAAGCAGCCACGACCACGGTCACGACCCCCGAAAAGTACGAGCTGACTGCGCCGGAAGGCGCGACGCTCGATCCGGAATCGATCGAGCTGGCGACGCCCATCTTCCAGAAACTCGGCCTGTCAAATGAGCAGGCGCAGGAGCTGATGCCTGTTGCGGCGGACTTTGCCAATCGCGCGGGGGCGGCGGCGATTGCCGCTCACCAGATCGACCAGGCCAAGTCATTTTCGGCTCTGACGCGCGAATGGGCCGAGAACGCGAAGGGCGATGCCGAGATCGGCGGCGCGAAATGGGATCAGACCGTGCAGTTGTCGGGCAAGGCGCTCGACCTGCTTGGTTTTCCCAAGGGCTCCGAGTTCCGCAAGGCGCTGAACGAAAGCGGCTTCGGCAATCATCCTGAATTCATCCGCGCTTTTCGTCGCATCGGCGAGCGCGTGAGCGAGGACACCTTTGAACGTGGGGGTGGCGATATCGCCAAGCCCAAGAGCGACCGGGAGCTTTTCTACCCGGATTACACACCAAAAAGCTGAGTGAGGGAGCGCTAAAATGGCGGTAGTTGGAGGCACGGTTAACACGCTGGTGGACATCGCCAAGCGCATGGACCCCGATGGCAAGATCGCGCGCATCGCGGAATTGCTGAACCAGGAAAACGAAGTCCTGGACGACATCGTCTGGAAGGAAGGCAACCTGCCGACCGGCGATCGGACGACCGTCCGCACGGGCCTCCCCGGCGTCGCATTCCGCGCGCTGAACGAAGGTGTGCCGCGCTCCAAGAGCACGACCAGCCAGTTCGACGAAGCGGCTGCCATGCTGGAGGGCTTCTCGGAAGTCGATCGGCAGGAAGCGATCCTGTCCGGCGATATCGCCGCGTT
Source organism: Sphingomonas asaccharolytica NBRC 15499 (assembly GCF_001598355.1). Taxonomy (GTDB): domain Bacteria; phylum Pseudomonadota; class Alphaproteobacteria; order Sphingomonadales; family Sphingomonadaceae; genus Sphingomonas; species Sphingomonas asaccharolytica. Next base: position 38,873 of record NZ_BCYU01000023.1, on the reverse strand, counting down.
CCGCCTTTCTGAACAGGCGTCGTTCTTCGAAGCGATGAACCAGACGTTCACGTCGTACCTGTTCTACGGCAACTCGTCGGCCAACCCGAAGGCGTTCAACGGCTTTGCCCCGCGCTTCAACGCTATCGCGGGCAACACCACCACCGCCAATCAGATCATCGATGCCGGCGGCACCGGTACCGACAACCTGTCGGTCTGGCTCGTCGTCTGGGACGAGAACAAGGTCCGCGGTCTTTATCCGAAGGGGTCGAAGGCTGGCCTATTCCACGAGGATGCATCGGACACCACCGTCGCGTCGGACGGCTTCCCGCGCGGCACCGTGCTCTACGATCCGAACGGCAATCCCTACATGGGCTACCGCGACCACTATCAGTGGAACTGCGGCCTCTCTATCAAGGATTACCGCTACGTCGTCCGCATCGCGAATATCAGCCGTGCGGCGCTCAAGGCGGACATGTCGACCGGCGCCGATCTGCAAGACTTGCTGATCCAGGCGGCTGAGCGCGTCCAGAACCTCAACGGTCGCGCGGCCTTCTACGCACCGCGTTCCATCTCGACGATGCTGCGGCGCCAATTGGTCAAGGGCAAGAACGGCTTCCTCTCCTGGGAGGAAATCGGCGGGCGCAAGGTCATGGCCTTCGATGGCACACCGCTTCGTCGTGTCGACGCGCTGAACGTCAACGAGGCCCGCGTGGTCTGATCCGGGCAAGGGAGAATAGGACGATGTATACCGACGCACAGACCCGGTTCAGCGATGGTCAGGCCATCACGACGGGCACCCAGCTTTCGACCAATGCGTACGATGCTAGCTCGGCGCGCGATATCTCGCGAGGCAAGGAGCTTCGCGTCAAGGTGAGCGTCACCACGGCGTTCGTCGGCGGCACCAGCCTCCAGGCGAACATCGTGGAGAGCGCCAACAGCGACCTATCCAGCGCGACCGTCATCTCGACGGGTAACGTTGTTCCGGTCGCCAACCTTGGAGCAGGAGCCACGATTCGCGACACGCACATCCCTCAGACCAGCAAGCGCTATGTGGGGATCCAGTACGTGTCGGTCGGCACGTTCTCGGCCGGCGCGGTGTTCGCCGGCATCGTGCTCGATACCGACAGCAACACCTATTTTACGGCCAACACCGGCCTGTAACGGAGTGACGCGAGATGACTGACAAGATTATCGACGCGCTGGTGACGGGCGATCGGCCGTTGTTCAACGGGGGCGTCCTTCATTCGCCGGGCGAAGCGACCAAGCTCAACCTGACCGCGCTCGGCGTGAAGTCGATCGACGATCCGAACATGCCGGGCGTCGACCACTTCCCCACTGGCGGGGAGGCCATCGTGCCGATCGAGGTCGGCGCGGTCGCGCCGCACGCACCGAACCCGACTGCACCGCAGGGCATTCCGCCTGGCACGCAGCAGAGCGGTACGGGCCGTCTGCTCGCACCAGCGGCGGAAGCGGATAGCGCACTTTCTGTCGAGATCGAGGCGGAAGGGAGTGTCGACCCCTCCGCCAAGCCGAAGAAGTGAAATCGGTGAGTTATGCGAAGACACAGCGCGCAAGCATCAGTTTAGCTTGATGCTTGCGCGCTGCCTTTTAGGTCTAATCGACTTTTAGGGCTTCTGGTTCTGCGAGAGGACCGACGCCGCGATCTTACGCGTTTCAGCTGCGGTAATCTTCTCGCCGCGTAGAGCGCGCCCCGCAATTGATGAGGGGGTCTTGCCGCTGTCGCGTGAGACCGGCGGCTTTCCGCCGCCGGAAACCTTCTTTGCCATGAGAATGGCTCCTATTTTGACATGTTAACACGATAACGTTATCGAAGGAGCCGTGAGACGGCGCGAAGCGCCGCCCCACGGCCGGGTTTGTCAAGGTAACAAGAGAAGGGCGACGTAGCGCCAAGCGCCACCCGCCGACACTCTAACTGCCATGCCAAATCCTAAATCTCCGGGGGTCTGAACCGCCCCCGGTCGGTTGCCCTCGCAGGCATAGGTTCAACTGGTCCTGAGGTTTTCTAGCCAAACGGACTGGTCATCGGATGAAGGGGCTGCAACCCCTCCGGCGTCTGGGGCGGCATCTGCCGCCCCATTCTCGTTAAGCGCGTCAAATGCGCTTCGTTCTCCTAGGCCGAATTTCGCGCGTGCCATCTCCGTCACGCGATAGAGCCCTTCGTCATTTGCCTCGATAAAGCCTTGGGCAGCATAACCATCGAGAATTCGACGTACTTGCGCCGCCGTGGTCTCACGATTTTCTAGGCGCTTAATGATGGGCACATAGCGGACTGGATCGACCCATTCGGCTTCACCCAAGATCACGTGCTCCAAGACGCGCCGCCATCGCTGCGAGATAGCTCCGCGCTGGCGTCCACCCGCAGGTTTGACATCCCCGCCGCCATAGGATTGAGGCCTAACCGCAGCCCGTACTGGCCCGACGATGGCCCGTGGAACGGGCCCGAAAAGATGAAGCATCTTCTCCATGCCGGCCAACTCTGCCTTGTCCAGTTCGAGTGCTCGCTCCCGCGCCGCGATATCGGCGCGTTTCGCTGCGATGATGTCTTGGGCGTTGGTCATGGTAGGCACCTATAGCGGCATACGGATAGAAGCGCGAGTCATTTAAACGTTTAGCTCGTCTCAACCGTTGACGGTGCGGTCAAGGCGCTATCCGTATGGCCACCAGAGGCACAGATGGCCACATGCACATATCATTATATCGGCTGTTGGGCCGAGCTCGTGGCCCGATCTGCCAAGATTGTGCGACCACTCGGCCAATTCGATTCAAGCCGTGGCAGCGTGGCATTATCCGAACCGGCATGGCCGTCGTCGATACCTGCAACGTCGCGCTGGGCGAGATCGCGGCCGACACCATCGCGTCGATCGACGAAGGCTCGCTGTCGTCTAATCACTGCAAGCGGCACTATGATGACTGCGTCGCCGATCTCCTCGCCCTCCACGACTGGGGAGCGGCAATCAAGCGAGTGACGCTTGCCGAAACTATCAATGATCGCCCAGGCGAGTGGGCCTATTGCTATGCCAAGCCAGCGGACGCCGGGAACTTCCGACGGATACTGCCGCCTCTCAGCTCCAGCCCGGACAACAGTTATCCCGTCTGGGGATGGTGGACCGCCCCGCTTTGGCGGGCACTCGGTCCGCTGCCCTATGTTGAGGACGCGGGCAGCATCTACACGAACGTCGCCGGGGCAGTTCTCGAGTACACTGTTTCGACGCTGACGGAGGCGAACATGCGCCCGCTATTCCGTCGCGCCCTGGCCATGATGCTGGCCGCGCGCATCGCAATGCCTATCAAGAAGGACCGGCAGTTGCGCAACGACATGATTGCGCTCGCCGATAACGCTGTCCGGGTCGCGATGGCCGACGATCAAAATCGATATCCGCGTGTTCAACAGGAATATGTCAGCGAAATAGAGCTGGTCCGCGGCGGCTGGCCGGGACACGGCTGATGGCCCAGAGGTTCGCCGACGTAAATTTCAGCAAGGGCGAAGTGGCGCCCGAGATGTATGCGCGTTTCGACGTGCAAGCCTATTCGTCAGCGGCCAAACAAGCCCGCAACGTGCGCGTCCGGAAATATGGGGGGCTGGCAAAGCGCCTCGGTACTCGGTTCGTTGCCGAGGTCCACGATGCGACCAAGCCGGTTCGCTTAATCCCCTTCCAATTCTCGTTCGAGCAGGCGTACGCGCTCGAATTGGGGCAAGGCTACATGCGGCCCGCGGCCTTGGGCGGCATGGTGCTGGAGGTCGACGTTGCCATAACGGGCATTTCGTCGGCTACCAACGCCGTCATTGCGGCAGCCTATCATGACTATTCGGTCGGGGATGACGTGTACCTGACCGGCGGCGATGGCCCGATGGGCGACCTGCTCAACAACACCGTTTGGACCGTCACCTCCGTAATCGACGACGGGCATTTTGCGATCAACGCCAACACGACGGGCGTCACTTTCACCGGATGGACCGGCGGCGAAACCCGCGCCGCGCCTCCGCCTCCGCCCCCGCCACCGCCGCCTGTACCTGATCCGGTTCCCCCGCCACCTCCTCCGCCAGTTGGTGGAGGTGGCGGTGGTCATATCGGCTGCGTCGCCGCTGATCGCACGATGATCCGGCTAGCCAACAGTACCCATGACGGCCCTGGTGGCGAGCGCATCGCCCGCATGGTTCAAGTGGATGATTGGGTTTGGACCCGTGATCCCAAGACCGGCAAGATGGTCGCGGCGCGGATCGCGCGGGTTCGTATCGAGCGGGAGCCTGTTTGGTCGAAGAATGGCTTGCCCGATGGGACCGAACAACACCGTTCATGGATCGACGGCGGTTGGAAATATAGCGGCGAGATGGGTGAAGTTGCCGGTGAGGCAGATGTGTGGAAGGCGGAAATCCCGGGGGTCTACACGTTCCTGGCGCGGCACATCGATAGCGACACATGGGTTCTGTCCCACAACCTCAAAGAGAACCCGGAGCCCTATTGATGGGAGTGGCCCGGCTCTATCGCGTTGGCTCGCCCTATAACGGGGTGGAACTGGACGACATCGATTTCGAACAGACCGCCGATGTCATGTACATGGCGCACATCGATCATCCGCCCACGAAGCTGGTCCGGCACGCGCACGATGATTGGGAGTTCGTGACCGTAGCTTTCGGCCCCGTCGTCTCCTCGCCCACCGGGCTTTCGGTCACGCCGGACACTCCGAATACGGACGCAGACAATTCCGGCAACGCATACTTCCCCCAGCCGGCATCATACGTCGTTACCGCGATCGTGGATGACACGGAGCAAGAGTCGCGTCCGTCCGCTGCGGCCAGCGCGACCAACGATCTCACGCTTAAGCGCAACTATAACGCGATCTCCTGGACAGCCGTGGCGGGCGCTGACCGCTACCGCATCTACAAGTCAAACAACACGCAGGATTACGGCTACATCGGCACGACCGACAGCACGTCGTTCGTTGACGACAACATCGGCCCCGCGCTCGACAATGGGCCGCCAGTCGGCAACAATCCATTTGCTGCTGCGGGCGATTATCCATGTAGCGTCACGCTTTTCGAGCAGCGCCTAATCCTCGGTTACACTGCGAACAATCCGAACGCGATCTTCATGTCGAGATCGGCCGATTTCGAGAATTTCGATATCTCTCGGCCGCTTCGAGACGATGACGCAATCACGATCGGCGTCGTCGCCGGGCGGGTCAATTCGATCAACCAACTCGTCTCAACCACAACCCTTTTGGCGCTGACATCGGATGCCATTTTCAAGGTCGATGGGGCAACCGATGGCGGCTACCTGACCGCGACCCAGACGCGCGCACGCCGCCAGATCGGTCGGGGATCTGACCGCCTTGGGCCGCTGATCGTCGACAACGTCGTATTCTACCGGCCCAACGAGGGATCGAGCGTCCGCAGTATCGGCTATTCGTTCGAGCAAGACGGTTTCACCGCGCCAGACGTGTCGATCTATTCCCCTCACTTCTTCCGGAACTTCGGCATCAAGAGCTGGGCGTATTTGCAAGAGCCCGACGCGCTCATCGTCGCCGTCCGCTCGGACGGAAGGCTCCTTTGCTTCACGTTCGAGCAAGAGCAGCAAGTATCCGGTTGGACGCTGTGGGAAACCGATGGGCGGGTCGAGAGCGTCTGCGCGATTACGGAGAACGGCGAGGATCGCCTGTACCTCACAGTGTGGCGCACGATCGGCGGCGTCGACAAGCTCTATATCGAGCGCCTGGCCTCGTCGCTGTGGAGCGATTTCAGATCGAGCTGCTATCTCGATTGTGCAACTAGCTTCGCAGTAGACGAGCCTCGCACCGACTTCACTGGCTTGGCGTACCTCGAAGGCCGGTCGGTCGACGTGCTGGCCGATGGCGCGATCATCCGCGACCTCGTCGTGGCGGACGGCAAGATCAGCCTGCCTGATGCGTTCGGCCCCGCGTCGCAGGTTACTGTTGGCCTGCGCTACACGTCGCTGGTCGAAACTCTGCCGCTGATCATTGCGGGCGGCGCGACAGCCGGACGTCGGCAACAGGTCGGCGAGGCGGTGCTGGAGCTGATCGACAGCATGGACGTCTACGCCGGCCCGTCGATCGACAAGCTCTATCGCGTGAAAAGCCGTTCGGATGAGGCCTATGGCGATCCGGACACGCTGATGAACGGGTTTTACCGCTTCGACAACGAGAACCACGTGAGTGAGCAGATAACGGTGGTCATCAAACACGATGCGCCGGGACCATTTCACCTGACAGGCGCATTCCTTGACCCGGTCATTAGCGGTTGATGTAGTGCCGGCCCGGCCCGTCCATGTTGGGCCGATCGCCAGCCGGATGCGCGATGCGGATCGACAGGAGGCCGCGGCGTTCGGGCAAAGGCCCCGAGACGCGCTGCGCAACGGTATTATCGCCGGTCCAGCCTTTACCGCGCTTGTCCGCGGGGTGCCCGAAGCGATGTTCGGCTGGGTGGTAACCAGTGCCCTGGACAGCGAGGGACGACCTTGGATGCTGGGGACCGATGCAATCTACCAGCACGGGCGTGCGCTCCTGGCTCTGGGCCCTGAATGGTTGCGCCTCATGTTCGATTCAATCGCTCACGCCAGCAACGTAGTTAGCGCGGACAATGCACGGGCGATCCGGCTGCTCGAACGCTGGGGGTTCGTGGTCGAACAGGGTGAAACGATGATCGGCGGCGTTCCTTTTCGCACATTCTGGAAGGAGCGCGGCAATGTGTAACCCGGTCCTCGCGCTCACAGCAGCCACCACTGTCGTATCGGCCGTTGGCGCCGGGATGAGCGCTGCGCAGAGTGCGGCTACGTACAACTATCAGGCGAAGATCGCTGATCGAAACGCCCAATTGACGTCGCAGCAGGCGCAAGAAGCTCAGCTAAATAATCAGCTTGAAGCGCAACGCCTGTATCGCAAGGCGGGACAGACTGAGGGCTCACAAAACGCCGCGATGGCCGCAAATGGCGTCGACCTTGGATTTGGTAGCGCGCTCGATGTGCAGCGCGACACGGCGATGATGACGGCGGAGGATGCGGGCCAGCTTTATCGCCAAGGTTTCAACGATATCCGTGGCTACGATATCAAGGCATCCAACTATAAAGCGGAAGCCCAAGGCGCGCGTCAGGCGTCGTCCGGCGCGGTCACCAAGGGAATATTCGACGTTGCCAGCACCGTCTTGAGCGGCGCGACGTCAATGGCGAAATACAAGGCGGGCAGTAAGTAGTGCCCCGCGTAGCAGTCGCCGAAAATCAGGTTGGCCTAGCGCAACCGAACGAAACCATGTTCCGCCCGGCCAGCCTGGACGCGGGTTCCTCTGGCGGGATCGGCGCTGGCCTTCAAGGGCTCGGGCGTGCGCTAGGCGACTATGCCGAACAGGAAGCCCGTAATCAGGTCGTCTATAACGAGGCGGCAGCGAAGGACGCTTATAACTCGGCTGACAAGCAAGTCCGGGACATTCTCTACACTGGCGATAATGCGTATTTCTCGTTGAAGGGCGCGGCGGCGATCGATGCGAAGAAGCCTGCCACGGAGGCCATCGCTAAGATTCGCGAGACGGCGCTAGCGGCGCTCAAGAACAAGCAGCAGGCTCGCCTGTTCGGCAACGCGTTCGACAGCATGGTTGGCCCTGAACTGGCGAAGATTTCCACGTTCTCCGATCGCGAGCTGACGTCCTATGGCACGCTGCAATCTCAGTCCCGCCAGCAGGGAGCGGCGGATAGCGCGGTGCTCAATGCCGATGATCCGGCGCGCTTCCAGGCATTTGCCGCAACCGGCACCGGGGAGATCGAAGAAGAAGGCAAGCTGAGCGGATGGGACGCTTCCACAATTGCGCTCAAGAAACAGGATTACCTCTCGAATATCCGCACGCGCATCACGTCGGAAAAGATGATCGCCGATCCTGTCGGGGCGAAGGCGTACTTTGAGGCGAACAAGGGCGATTTCTCCGCGACCGATCGCACGAAGATCGAGGCCGCGCTGTTCGAGCCGCTGATGGAGCGACAGGCGTCGGCGGACGTCGATGGCCTGATGGGCGGCGCGTCTGGCGCGATGACGCCTGGCTCAACTTCGCCGGCTGTGCCCGCGTCGCCGACCAACGGGTCAACCTTGGCTCGGATGCAGGCGATTACAGCGTTCTCTGAGAGCCGTGGGCGCGAGCGCGACAAGAACGGAAACCTCGTGACGTCCTCCGCCGGTGCTCAGGGCAAGATGCAGGTTATGCCCGGCACCAACACCGATCCGGGTTTTGGTGTGCGCCCTGCCGCTGACAACAGTGATGCCGAGCGAACGCGAGTCGGCAACGACTATCTGGCGGCGATGGTGAAGCGCTACGGCGGCGACGCCACCAAGGCTTGGGCAGCGTATAACTGGGGGCCTGGCCATCTCGATTCCGCGATAGCTAAGTACGGCAGCGATTGGCTCCAGCACGCGCCGCAGGAGACGCGCGATTACGTCCATACCAACGTTGCCGCACTGGGCGGGCGGCCAGCCGGCGATCAGTCAGGCGTCGCACCCGCGAAGGACGACTTAGGCGGCCTTTACGCCGCGATCGACCGCCAGCCGTGGGACTATGACCGGAAGCGAATGGCGCGGGAGGAAGTGGATCGCCGTGTTTCGCGCGACGATCGACTTCGCGCGCGAGCGCAGGACGATGCGAAGGACCGAGCTTACGACATGATCGGAAAGTTGGGCGACAGCTTTACGTCGCTCAACCAGCTTCCCTCGGATGTCCGGAATTCACTCTCTCCCGAAGTGAGGCTGTCGCTCCAAGCCCAGGCCGAAAGCAACGCGAAGCCTAAGGCCGTAGCAGCCAATGGGGACAGGGTCGTCTTGCTACATCAGGAAGCTGCTCTGAACCCGGAACTCTTCCTGCGCGAGGATCTCAGGAAGTACCGGCCATACATGACGCCGGGCGAGTTCGATGAGCTGTCGACCACCCAAGCGAAGCTCCTGGCTAAGCCTGCCGAGCGTGTGGCGTACAGCCGGGTTTACGGCGCCATTAACATGTACGGCGCCGACGGCGGCCTGGGGTTCAACGCGAAGAAGGCGGGCGAATCCGACGAGATGTACAGGCAGCGCAAAACCGACTCGATGCAGGTATTCAACATCATGCGGAACACCCTGGACTCGGTTACCAAGGGTGAGCGCCAGCCGACCGATGGGGAGATCAAGACGGCTTTCGATAATGCCGTCATGAATACCACCTACACTGAGCCCGGTTGGATTTGGGGCACGAGCGAGAAGACCGTTCCGCGCTATCGTGATCCCACCGCACCGATCAACGGCATCGCTGTGCCGAGCGGCGAACGTGAGGCTATCCGGGCGCAGCTCAAAGCGGCGAAAATGCCGAGTGACGATCAGTCCATCGCTCGCATCTATTTCCAGCGCCAAGCGGCGAAGAACTAATGCCCGACGATTACAGCAAGGAAATCGCCGATATGGCGATGCGGCGCGCGGTGCTGGCAGTTGGTGCGAACAGTCCGCCGCCCGATGCAGCGGCAAAGGCCAACCGAATATCTCGCGCGACGGGCATCCCGGCGACTACGGTTGATAGCAATTTGGCGACGCTCGATCTGCGTGTCCGTGCGGAACAGGCTCGGCGGATACTCACCGACAAGCCGCAATTGGCGGCTTGGATGAGCAATCCGCGCAATGCGGCTGTCGCCAATGACGATCTCGACAAGATGACGAAGAATGACGGCGTTTGGCGTGCGCTTCCGGCGCCGACGCCTACGTTGGTCAACTCGCTCGCGGGCGTTTGGACCAGCCTTACCCAGAGCGCGGTCCAGGCACGATCTGGCCTGCTGCTGATGACGCACGACTGGCTGTCACCGTACATTGGAATTCCAGATTCCAAGCCCGGAGCGCCGCAGCTCGGCGATTACACCGTCCCGAACGCGATACGGAATTATCAGGTCGCACAGCTCAACATCGACAATGCCACGCCGCAATTCCAATCCAACTTCGGACGTTACATCTATGGCGGTGCGTCCTCGCTAGCCCAGATGGTTCCGAGCGTTGCGGTGGGCTTGGTAGCTGGCCCCGAAGCGGGATTGGGCGTCGCCGCGGCACAACAGGGAATTCCAGCCTACGCGAAGTACCGATCTCGCGGTGGCACGCCGGGCGAGGCCTTGGCTGGTGGCGTCGCGGAAGGCGCAATCGAGGCGATCACCGAAAAGCTGCCGATGGGGTTCCTCGTCGATAAGCTCGGCAAGGTTGGCGCTGGCAAGTTCATCACCGGGTATCTCGGGCGCGAGCTACCGGGCGAACTTGCCGCGACCTTGGGGCAAAACGCCGTCGACACCGCGATAGCGAATCCGAAGAAGACCTGGGGGCAGTTTTGGGATGAGCAACCCGATCAGCTTGCCCAGACTGCTGTCGCCACCCTTATGGCGGGCGGCTTTTTCGCGGGCGTGCACAGCGCAGCGCGACGTCTGGGAACGGATGCCCAGCCAGCTAACATCCCAGACGTGGACACTGCCAATGCGATAAACCGCGCGATGGATGCCGCTGCGGAAAGCAAGACCCGTGCACGCGACCCGGAAGCGTTCCGCGATTTCGTGTCGAGGTTCACCGATGGAACCAGCGCTGAACATCTGTTTGTGCCCGCTGAGGCGCTCGCCACGTATTTCCAGGATCATCACGTGGATTATCGCGACGACGATTTCTGGCACGGATACGCGAACCAAATCGACGAAGGGCTGGCGACTGGGGGAGATGTTGTCATCCCTACTGCGGACGCCGCCGCATACCTATCGGGAACGCCTGTTTGGGAGGCAATCAAGAAGGACGCGCGCGTTTCCCCTGGCGGCGCGTCGCTGAGCGAATTGGAGAGCCATCGCGCGCAATACGAAGACGCGATGGAGCGCATTGGCGGGGAGGTTGCGGAACAGATGCGCGCGGCCCGTGAAGCCGACGAACCGCGCCAGCGCGTCTATCAGGATATCCGCGATAAGCTGACGAATGCCGGCTACACCCAGGAAGCGGCGCACCTCAATGCCGAGCTGGTGGCACAGCGTTATGCAACGCGCGCGGAACGGACAGGCCAAGCGCTGACCGGGGATGAAACCGGCAATATCCACGTGAATGCTGTGCTGCCCGCAAACCTCGCGCCGATCGTCGCCAAGGATGCCGGCGACGTTCATCTACAAGGCGTCATCAATACCATGCGTCGTGGGCTCGGCGTCGTCTCTGATCGCAAGTTGTTTGGCGACACGTTGCTGGAATGGATCTCGAAGCACGGCGGGATCGAAGACAAAGGCGGCGACCTCAAGGCGATGGGCGCCGACACCTGGCACAAGGGAAAGCCCGGAAAGCGAAAGCTGATCCGACCCCACCGAGGCGGCAATCAGGCGTCTATGCTTGCCAGACGCGAGCAAGAGAACGCGAACACGCCCGACGAACTTGCCGTGCGAGCGCAACAGGCTGGCTATTTCCCGGCGGGCGAGCGGCCAACGGTCAACGACCTCTTCGACCGTATCGACAACGAGCTGCGCGGCAAGCCAACCTATGCGGTGCACACTGAGAATGCGCCGGAGGGCGTTGACGCTCGGGAGGCGGCCCGCGAGCTTGAACAAATTCTGGACCAACGTGGCGTAGATCCAGCGCGCGCAACCGACACGGAAATCCGAAGTGTGCTGCGCCAGTTCCAGCAAGAGCAGCAGGGCGGGCTTAGGCAGGCTGTCCAAAATACTGATGACCGCCGATCGCTCGAGCAGCCGGGCGGTGCCGGGCCGCGCGGGCAAATTACGTTCCGCAATGGCCAGTCGATCATCGACCTGTTCCAGACACGCAACGCTTCCACGTTCATTCATGAAATGAACCATCACTGGGCCGAAGAACTGATGGCGGACGCGCTGTCGGACGATGCGACCCCGCAAATTCAGGCTGACTGGAATGCGGTCGAACAATGGTTCGCCGCTAACGGCCACCCGGTCGTCAATGGGCAAATCCCGGTTGAGGCGCACGAGCTGTGGGCGCGCGGCGTCGAGCGGTTCCTGATGGAAGGCAAGGCTCCTTCGCCGGCTCTGCGCCGCGTGTTCGACGCCTTCCGGTCCTGGCTGCTCCATATCTATCAGTTGGTCGACAACCTGCGTTCGCCGATCACTCCGGAAATTCGCGATGTGATGGGCAGGCTGTTCGCGACCGACGAAGAGATAAAGCAGGCATCCGAGCGCCAGCACGTTGCCGACCTATTCGACGAAGCGGCCAAGGTCGGAATGAGCGAACAGGAGTTCGCGGCCTATAAGTCGCTGGCCACAGACGCTCGAAACGAGGCGCACGACCAACTCCTCTACAAGACCATGTCGACGATCCGGGCAGAGCGGACGCAGGCATGGAAGAGGGACGAAGCGAACATTCGGGGAGAGGTCACGACCCAGGTCAATCGCCGCCCCGAGTTCAAAGCCCTGCACTACCTTCGCACGGGCAAGATGCTCGACAACCCGGACATACCGGCCGAGCGCGTCAGCCTCGATAAGCAATGGCTGGTCGACCACTACGGGGAGGGCGTGCTGGCGCAACTCCCGAAGGGTGTACCGCCGCTCTACAAGGAAAACGGCGTTCACCCGGACGACGTCGCGGCGATGGTCGGTTTCGACACCGGCGACGAAATGGTTCGCACGTTGATTTCGCTCGAAGACCGGAAGCGCGAGCTGATGGGCAACGAGGACAAGCGTTCCGTGCGCCAAGCCCTGATCGACGAAGAAACCGCACAGGCGATGCATGAACGGTTTGGCGATCCACTAAACGATGGGTCGATCGAGGAAGAGGCCTTGGCCGCCGTCCAAAATGATCTCCAGGGCGAGAAGATGGCTACGGAACTGCGGCTGCTCGGCCGGCGCTCCAATCGCACCCCGACGCCCTATAGTCTCGCCAAGGATTGGGCTCGCGGCAAGGTCGCTGAGAGCACAGTCCAAGAGGCGACCAGCGGCGCCGCAATCCAACGCTATTCGCGTGCTGCTGCTAAGGCCGGCAAGGCTGCGGAAGCGGCGATGATTAAGGGCGATCTTGATGAGGCGTTCCGCCAGAAGCATGCCCAGATGCTCAACAATGCGCTGGTGTCGGAAGCGAACCGCGTACGCGAGGACGTCACGAAGGCCCGCGACCGGCTGGCGAACTATGCGAAGCGCCGCACGATCGCGAGCATGGACCAAGACTACCTTGAGCAAATCCACGATCTGTTGGAACGCGTGGAATTTCGCCCGCGTAGCCAGCGTTCAATCGAGCGGCAGCTTTCGTTCGAAGCGTGGGCGGCAGAGCGCGAAGCAGAGGGCCACGACGTCGTTGTTCCTGCATCCTTCGCCGACTCGCTGGGCTCTACACATTGGTCGCGGCTGTCGGTCGCAAAGCTCATGGGGCTCGATGAGGCTGTCCATCAAATCGCGCACCTGGGTCGCTTCAAGCAATCGCTGATCGACGGGCAGCAACAGCGCGAGTTTGAGGCGGTCGTGCGGGAGGCCGTGGAGGGCATCGGCAATCTCCGGACGCGCGCGCCAATCCAGTTCGATCCCTCTTGGTCGGACCGGATGAAAGCGGGAATCGAGGCATTCGATGCGGGCCTGCTAAAGATGGAAACGATCGTCGATTGGCTCGACGGCGGCAACTCGAACGGTGCGTTCAATCGCATCGTTTTCCGGCCAATCTCCGAAGCGCAATCGCGCTCTCAGGATATGACTGCGGAATATTTCCGACAGGTCCGTGAAGCGATGGAGGCGGTCCCTGACGTCGGCCGCTGGGCCGACCGTGTCCGCGTGCCCGAACTGATGGACCGAGAGACAGGCCAGCTACTCACGCTGACCCGGCAGCGCTTGGTGGCGATGGCGCTCAACATGGGCAACGAGGGCAATATCCAGCGGCTTTCGGAAGGGTATGGCTGGAACCGCGACGCGATCATGGCGGTGCTCAATCGGGAGCTGACGACCGACGATTGGCATTTCGTCCAAAAAGTCTGGGATATAGTCGGCACGCTCTGGCCTGAGATCGCGGCGCTCGAACGGCGCGTAAATGGCGTAGAGCCTGAAAAGGTCGATGCGGCACCTTTGGAAACGAGCGCTGGCACGATGCGCGGCGGTTACTATCCCGCCGTCTATGACACTACCCGCGATTTCAAAGCGGAGAGCCATGCGCAGAAAGCCAGCGACCTCCTGTCCACGACGTATACCCGCGCCACCACCCGCGCGTCGTCCACCAAGGATCGCCTGGAGAAGGTTCGCCGGCCTATCCTGCTCGACCTGGGCGTCATCAACCGTCACCTGGGCGAAGTCATTCACGACATCACGCACCGCGAAGCGATCATCAACGCGCACAAATTCCTGAGCAGCACGGACGTGAAGCGCGCCGTGAACGAAACACTCGGCCCGGCCATCCGTGGGCAGTTCCAACCCTGGCTCAAGCATGTCGCCAATCAATGGGCGGCCGAGCGCGCCGGCAACGAGGGCATCGGCAAGTTCATGGGGCGGCTGCGCGCCAACACCACGGCGGTCGGCATGGGGTTTCGAATGTCGACGGTCCTGACGCAGATTGCGGGATATTCCAATTCGCAGGAAGTGATCGGCGGCGCATGGCTGTCGCAAGCGATTGCGCATTCGACGGCACACCCGGTCGAGGCGATGAACTTCGTGATGGAGCGGTCGGGCGAAATTCGTCACCGCATGGACACGCTTGATCGCGATATTGGATCGCTGATGCGGCGGCTTGATGCGACGCCCCTCAAGAAGACATTCAGCGCGCCCCGCGACGCGATGAAGTTCATGTACCACGGGATCGGCTGGGCTGATCGTATCGTCGTCGTTCCAACTTGGATCGCGGCATACAACAAGGCCATCGCCGGTGGGGCAGTCGAAGCGTCTGCGGTCTATGAGGCCGATAAGGCTGTCCGCCAGTCGCAAGGCGCTGGCGCGGCGAAAGACCTAGCAGCGATCCAGCGCGGTACCGGGCGGTGGGGTGAGGCCCTGAAACTCGCCACGATGTTCTATAGCTACTTCTCAGCGGTCTATCAGCGCCAGCGGACGCTTGGTCGGGACGCGGCGACCTCGATACACGAAGGGCGCGTGTCGGACCTTCCTGGCCTGATGGCGCGGGCCTGGTGGCTGCTCATCGTGCCACCGGTGTTGTCTCAGCTGATCTCCGGTCATGGCCCCGGTGATGATGAAGATTGGGGCATGTGGTCATTCAAGCAAATGCTGTTCAACGCGCTCGGCCCCATCCCCGGTGTGCGCGATCTGATCCAGCCGGCTTGGGACCAAGCCACGAAAGGTCGCTCGTTCGGCTACCAACTTTCGCCGGTCCAACGCGCTGGCGAGACGATCGTGAACGTGGCCGGCGACGCGGGCAGCATATCGCAGGGGAAGAGCACGAAGCACGCCACCAAGGACGTACTGGACACCGTGGGCTACGTGACAGGCTTGGTTCCTGGACAGG
Organism: Sphingomonas asaccharolytica NBRC 15499; assembly: GCF_001598355.1. Lineage (GTDB taxonomy): Bacteria > Pseudomonadota > Alphaproteobacteria > Sphingomonadales > Sphingomonadaceae > Sphingomonas > Sphingomonas asaccharolytica. The sequence goes on along the minus strand of NZ_BCYU01000023.1, from coordinate 23,471 downwards.
TTTCGACCGCGACGCAGTTTCTTGTCGATGTGGGAAGCGGCTCGCAATCACCCGAGACAGCCGGCGACTGGTATCGAGGGCTGACTAGCGGGAAGGCTCAGAAAAAGTAGCGCGGCGATGTAGATCGTCGCCGATCCGAGCGCGCTCAAGGTCAGTTACGCGCCGGTTCAAATCGCCCGCCTCGTTGGCCTGGCCTTGCGGCTTGTGCGCCTTCGCGTCGGCGAGGGAGGACTGCAAATCTGCTTTGATTTTTGCCTGGGCGTCGCGCTTTGCAGCCGCCTGATTGATCTGGGCGGAATAGTCGTCCGTAGCCTTCTTCGGCTCAGTCTGCGAGCAGGCCGCCAACATCAAGAGCAGGATGATCGCTCGCATGGCCGCATGCATGCCACTAGCGAGACTCTGCCGCAAGCGCGCTAGAATTTGGCGGCGGGAAAGCCAGTGAAGCGCCCGGGGCTACACTTGCCAAAAGCCGTTATCGTGATCGTCCTGCTTGGCCCGGATATTGGTAAGGTGGTTTTCGACGCGAAACTGCCGTCCACGCGGTTTATCTTCATCCATATTTGCGCCCCACTGATCGGGTCACGCTCCCCGTTCTGGAGAACGATTTCGTCTTTTGTGGCCCCGGTCACGCCAAAAGTCCGCTCACATTTGTCATAGCACGCGCGCATTTGCTGGAGGTCAATACGTAACACAAAGACTTCGGTTGTCGGTGGGGTGTCGGAATACATCGTACCGGAGCACGTCAGATTGAACGCCACGCCCAGTGCAAGAACAACTCCCGACATCCCGCCCTCCTTCGAAGACCCGAAGGGTAGAGCGCTGGCGGTTCGATTCAAGCCATCGCGCTTGACCGATATCGGCACGGGAGACTTTCACCCTGAGGCGGCGGCATGGCGGTCGATAGTACAGACACCTACTCTGGCCCGTACACGACCAACGGGTCCACCACGGTGTTTCCGTTCACGTTCAAGGCACTAGCAACGAATGAGTTGATGGTGCTTCTGCGGAGTTCTGGCGGCGTCGACACGACCGTCAGTCCGAATGCCTATGCGGTCGCGCTGTCGGACGATGGCGGGGACGTAACATTCACGACCGCGCCGGCCACGGGTTCAATGCTCTACATTTTGAGCGACCCGTCGTTTGAACAAAAAATCCAGTTTGCGGACGGCGACAAGTGGCGCGCCGCGCCAGTTAACGAGGCAAACGACCGATCGGTGGTTCGCGATCTCGCGATCATAGGCAGGCTTGATCGTGCGCTGGTCGCGCCCGTCGACCAAGACCCCGTCGCCTATTTCAAATCGAGCGGCTTCAAGGGCGACAAAGGGGACACCGGCGGCAACGTCATGGCTGTTGGGCTGGCGAGCGACCTGATCTCTATGTCATCGCCTGTCGGAACAACCCTCATCGCGACCTCTGGCAACGCCCAGAAGGGCCTTGGGCAAGCGCAATACAAGCTGCTCGACCCCGTTACTGACGCGACTGCCTACAACGCACTTTCCGCAGCCAACAGCGTAAGCCTCACCGGACAGAACATCTGGTGGTTCCAGCTTATCGATGGCAAGCGCGCCGTGATCGCGGAGCCCGAGCCGTTCGCGGAGATGTTCGGGGCGGTGGGTGACGCTACGTACAACTCAACGACGGGGCTGTGGTCGGGCACCGACAACACCACAGCGCTACAGGCGTGGCTCGATTACTGCACCTATGTCGCGCGGTGCGCCGGGAGGATCGGGGCCGGCGCTTTCCTTCACACCGCTACGTTGCACGGCGGTTACGGGAATGCGTTCGTCTCCACGAATATTCGAGGGGCGGGGTATCGCTACGGCGGAGCAACTCTTGCTGGGACGGCGTTCGTCAACAATTTCAGCGATCAGCCGGCGTTCAATTTCGCAGGCCAGCGCTACGGGAACATCGAAGGCGTCACCTTCGTCGGTAGCTTCTACAAGTTTATCAGCGACGGCCACGCTTGCAGTCATTCCATCACGCCGTCGTTCGATGATACGGTTATGCGGCAGTGGCTTCCGCTGACCGCCGACGCGAGGGCGCTCAATCGCTACTCGACCTATGCCGCGATCACGATTGACGGGTTCAATGACAATAACGGCGCGATCAGCGGCACCGATCCCGAAACCGGCATCGCTTATACAACCTATGTGACGCCGACTTGGCCCGCTTGGACGGGGCTTGCGGCTGGTCGGGGCACCAAGGGCTTATCGTCGGGCATAACCATTGATTGTCAGTTCCGCGGCTTCGGCGCAGCGATGATTGTCCACCCCGGCAACACTGACGGAAACGGCGATTTCGTCAACGTGCGCAGCTCGTCGGTTGATTATTGCGTGTACGTTTTCTCTTATGGAAATTCGCAGGGCCGCAATCAGCAAGTAGGAAACATCTCGGGCGGAACGTGCTGGTGCGCCATCGCTACAAGTCGTCACGGACGTCAGAACGGCCGCCTCGGTGGCACGCTCGAAAGCATCAGCTTCTCGGGCCTGATGCGGCTGATGGAAATTCACTCCGTCTCGATCGTCACGTCGACCATTTTTCAACAGGCCTATATCGAGGGTGGATGGCAGCTTGGGACGTGCAACGGCGCGTCGGCAAGTGAGGGCGAGATGACGATCGCCTCGGGTACGTTCTCGCTGGCGCTGCAAGACTCGGTCGGTCGCGGTGTGCCGCCGTTCGTCTGGGGCCACCCAACCTCGGCCAATGGCACGTCGGCGGGCTTGCGCCTGTCGAGCGGTGCGATCACCGACTTTCCATATACGATGGATTTCCGCGCGACGAACCTGCGTCTCGATGGCGTGACGATCCGATCGTATCGCCTAGACACTGTCGGCCCCGCGACGATCCCGCTGTTCATGGCGCATGTCGCAAATGCCACTCTGGGCATCACAGTCCCGGCACTGAACGGTCGCCGCGCGGGCCATCGTCTCTACGTCGGGCTGCGCAACCTCAGCACGGGCGCGTTCTTCGCTCAGCAGCTTATCGATCACACGTCGAACGCGGTCGGCACGCGCGATCTCGGGTTGCCGATCTGGGTCCGCGCAGTACAGCCATCAGGTACGGCACCTTTTGAGGTCGTGACCGGACTTCCGACTCCGTCAACGATCGCGCCCACGGGCCTGACGCTCACCTCTGATAGCTCCGTCCTGGCCGGCGATAACGCCGCCGATCCTATCCGGCTAAGGTTGGAAGGGAATATCGGCGCCGGCAATGCCGCGGCCTTCGCGATGAACGGCGGCTGCGCGGGATCGATCATCCGTCACACCAACAGCGGCATGGCTTTCGCGATCTACTCCTACGACAATACAACCGGGGCGTTTAAGGCGCGCGCACTGACCAACTATCGCTTGGTTGGCGGCACCTATCAGACCTACGACGGAACCGTAATTGGCGCGACAGATCAGTTCAGCGCCTATTATTCCGGGTTCTCGACGCCGTCGCTGCCCTCTTATGCGACCTATGCCAGCGGAAGCACCGGCGTGACGGCGTTCCAACGCGGCAGCGGCGGGTCGATCGGTGCGACGGAAGTGGCCAATGGAGATCGCATCTTCGTCAACCCGAACATCGATACGCAGATCGGCAGCACGCAGAACCTTATCTCCGCACTCGACCTGACGGCCAAGACGTTCACGCTTCCGGCGAACGCCCTGGCGTCGTCAACTCGTCAGAGGGTGGTCGGCATTCTCCGCGCGCCCCCGGCCAATCTGTGACGGAGGGCGTAATGGACAATCCATATTGGGTGCGGGCCTATGAGGCCGAAGACGGTAGCGGCAGGATCGCGGGCTACGTCGTGGAGCGGGCGGGGCAGACTGGAAATCCGGAACTCGACAGCAACTATACGGCTGGCCCGATTGACGACGCGTCCGCGCGCAATGCCGCTCTGGCTGCGGCCGAGGCGCGCCGCGACGAATTGAATGGCGGTCCGGGGTGATGCTGATCGAAACGAGCATGACCGCTCAATTGATGGGGCCGCTCGGCGGCACGCTTGGCCTGGCGTTCGGCGCAGGCTGCATTGCGGGCTACGGCTTCGCGATCCAGACTGCTTATCGCGCCGTGAAAGCTCGTCTCGATAAGGTCGAAGGCGACGCACGCGAGGATCAATACCGCTGCGATTTCAAGATTGCCGGGCTGGAGGCGCGCCAACGTGAGCTTGAGGACATGCTCCTCGGACGCCGGCCGCTGGGCATGTTCACCCCTGTGCCGACGTACGAAGCCTTTGTCGCCGATCGCGATGAGCAATTGGGGAAAACGTCGTGACTCAGCTATCCGCACATTTCACGCTCGAAGAACTGACGCATTCCGACACCGCTATCGCGCACCGCATCCCAAACTCTCCGACGCCGGAACACCTCGCCAACGCGAAGAACTGGACGGTGCCCGGCATGGAACTGCTGCGCCATCTGCTCGGCGACACGGCGATCAACGTTCACGTCGCCTACCGGAATCCGCAGGTCAATGTGCTGGTGGGTGGTACGCCGACGTCGGCGCACCCCGAGTTTTTCGCCGTCGACTTCGACAGGCCGGGCGAGACGCCGCGCACCACGGCCACCCGGATCGCCGGTTTCATGAAAAAGGGTCTGATCCATATCGACCAGCTCATTCTGGAGCGAGCGCCCGGCCGCGTCGTGCACGTCAGCTTCGACCCGCGCGGCGCTAAGCCCGGCCAGCCGAGCCGCGCCCGCGGCATGATGGGTTACCAGCCCGGGGGGCCTGGCACGCCGATCGATTGGGGATATTTCAAATGACCGGCCCCGGCTGGCCCGACGCGCGCGGGTGGATCGGCATAGGCAGCTATGCGCTGGTGGTGCTGGTCGTGGTCCTCATCTGGCAGGATCGGACGCTGCTCAACAACGACTTCTTCAAGGTCATTGCGACCGCGATCATCCTGACCGGGTGGAACGGCGGCCCGCTGTCGTGGGCATACGCCGCGACCAAGAGCGGCGGCGAGCTGGCGGACCGGAACGCCGACCTCGTCCAGAAGCAAGCCGAGAACAGCCCGCCGATCGCGGACGAGGACGGAGGCAAGAAATGATCCCGCAATTCCTGAATGTCCGATTCGGGCCGACGCTCGCCAAAGTGATCTTCTTCGGCGGCCTGGCGCTGATCGCACTCGCGATTGTCGCCACGATCTATTTCGCCGGGCGCCACGACGGGAAGTCGGGCGAGGTCGTGAAGGAGCAGGCCCGCACGATCGACACGATCCAAAAGGTCGGGGTCGCGAACGACAATGCCGCCGCCGCCCGCGTCGACGATGCGAAGCGGCAGGACCAACAGAAACAGGAGTTGAACGATGCGCTCAAGAACGCTTCGGGTGGCGATGATGCTCGCCGTCGCACTGGCTGCGCCATCCTGCGCCAGCAGGGTCGTGACGTCTCTGCAATTCCCGCCTGCCGCTGACCTCAAGGTCGACGACGAGCCAGCCTATCCGGTGGCCGCGCTTGATGCTTGCCCGACCAACCTTCGTTCCGACCCGTGCCCGGCCGAGCAGGCAGAGCGCCAGTGGTGGAACGCTATGGTCGATTGGGGTCGCTTGCATCGTGACAAGGTGGCAAGGGTCTGCGGCTGGGCGCGCGATCTCAAGATGCCGCTGCCGGATAGTTATTGCGGCCAGCCGAGGGCGCCCGCGCTGTCCTGAATGTTAGTGTAAGGGCAGAACACCTTTCATTACGCTGCGAGGCCTTACCCAAAGTTCATCGGTCCGCGTCATCTTTATGAGCTTGTCGGGGAAGCAGCGCTGCTGAAACGAGACCGCCGTATCGAAGTCACCGTGTATCCAAGCGTCGTAATCGTCGGGCATGAGCAGGACCGGCATCCGGTCGTGTACCGGCCGGATCGCCTCATTGCAGTCGGTCATGACCATCGAATACACCGGTCCCCATTCGTCACTGACGCGCCAGAGGCCGGCCGCTGCGAAGATCGGCTGATCCCTCACGTTGAACCAAGTTCGGGTCTTGGCGCCCTTCGGCCCCTCGGCTTCGGCGAATGCCGTCAGGGGGATTAGGCAGCGCCATTGCGGTTTGGCCGCCAATCCCCGCCAGAATGACTTCTGGATGTCAGCGATGTTATTAACCGGCTTTGGCTTGGCGGTCGGCGACATTCCTTTGAGACGCAGCGGGAAGCCCCAGGTCATCGACTGCATGACGCGCTCGCCGGCTTCCTCGCGGACAACGGTGCCGGGCGTACCGGGGTAGGCTTCCTCAGGCGCGTTCGAGAACGATGGCACCTTTACGCCGAAATGCGCGGCGACCTCGGCCATGCTTTTGCGCATTGTGTAGAGATTGCACATGCCACTATCCTACCACGACGGGCCGACGATGCCATGGCTGCGTCCGACCCAAATGCGGACGCTACCGCTGCCCGTCGCTGCTGCGAAATCGGATTCCTTCGCCATCACGGATGAAGCGTGAGCGGTCGCCCTTGTGGCGCAAGTCCCACAGCGCCTGCTTCCGGCACTCCCCGTCATGGTTCACGCGCCACGCGACAAGGCGGCGCATTTCCTCGTCGGCGAAGATGATGTTGTGAGCCTCCTCAATGGAGACGTCGAACTCCTCGCGTGTTCGCTTCACCAGCTCGATGAAGTCGCGGTTCTGAAAGTCCACTGCCGCATCCTCTTCCTCGCTGGACGATAGATCGGCGAGAGTCCGCCTTCCACCCAATAGCGGACGCTACGCTATAGTAGCGCAATCTGCCCGGCAGCCGCAAACTCCGGCACGTCCCCACTCCGCCACCGATCGTCGGTATGCGTCACCTCGATGCGCTCCGCAGCCATCGGCGCCCGAAACTGAAATTCAATCACATCGCTGATCGAGCCGTGCAGCCAGCGCGCATACTCACCTTGCCCGAGCAGCACGGGCATCCTGTCGTTGTAGGGCATCACGGCATCGCTGGCGGTCATCGTCATGCCGGCGAACACGGGACCGACATCCGGCAAGTTCCGGCAGAAGCCGGCCCACGCAACCAACGGTTCGCCCTTCACGGAAAACCACGACCTCGTTTTCGATCCTTGATCGCCGGCAGGGTTCGCGAAGTGGGTGAGCGGGATCAGGCATCGATAGCGGGGGTCGACCACTAGCGTATCCCACATGGGGTTCGTCAGGTCTGCCACGAGCCCGATGATACCCGGCTCTTCGCCGCGGATAGCCGCTTTCAGTGTGCGTCGCGGAAAACCCCAGTGCGCCACCTTGAGCAATCGTCGCCCGCCATTCTCGATGACGATCGGACCTTCTAATCCCTCGGTCATCTCGCTTGGCATGGAAATGATGGGGGCGTCCTCGACGCCGAATTGGTCGGCGATCTCCTGCGATCCGACCTGGGCAACAAACAATCGGGCCACGCGTCATCACTCCTTTCACGACTCGGCTTGATCGAGGTCTAGCACGAATCGGTTGCCGCGTGTTCCGTTTTTGTTCTAGCCTTCCTCTCCGCCGCTGAGTCGGCGATTCGACATTGAAGGAGAACGGCCGTGCAGCATGATCCGCTGCTGCGTGCGATTGCGCGCGAGACATATGATGCCTGCTATCCAACGGAGGATTGGGCGCCGGTGCGATTCGAGGAAGCGGAACGCCTGGGCACGATCCACTATCGCCAGGCGGTCGAAGCGGCGCAACGGGCACGTGCCCTCACCGCAGCTAAGGGCGAGCAGCTTCCGTTGTTCGAGGCGGCCTGATGCAGGTCATTTCCCACGACGAGCTTCGAATGCGCATCGCGATCAAGCTCCAGGTGCTCAAGCCGTACAAGAAGCGCGAGTTAGGCATCAGCGGCCCGTCGATGCTCGAGGAAGTGGTGAATTCCGTGATGGATGTGCTCAATCGCACGATCGTCGTGCGGCCGGACTATCTCCCTGGCCTGCAACGCCCGGGCGTGTTCGGCGTCGACGAGCCTTGGCCGACTGGCTGCGAGCCCCGCGAGGGCTGATGTGGCACGCTACGGGCATGATGGGAGTCCGTTGCCAACCAATCTGCTGGAAGCCGCGGCCTGGCATTTCGCGGTCGTGGCGACGTGCCGACGGTGCGCGGCTTGGGGAGTATTCGATCCGCATGCTTTGTGGGCGCTCTTCGAGCGTCGCGGTTGGGACGTCGGGATGCAGAGCGTTGCGCGACGGCTGCGTTGCAAGCGTTGCGGTGCCGGTGCGTTCGTGTCCTGGTCGAAGGATCGCGAGCCGACGGTGATTTTGCCGATGCCGAGTGAGCGGCAGTGGAAGCGGGCTTTGAGCCGGCTGCGGAGTTGAAGATCCCGCGCACGGCAGAAGCGCGTGTTCAAACGTGGTTTTGGCGGAAAGCGCAGATAATTAGCTTAGTGGGATTCACGGCAGCGCCCGCACGTGTTAGAATTTTTGGCCGTTGATTCGCGGTTTAAAATATTCAGCGTTCGTTAAACCTTTTTTTCCGATGCGCGTTTATCTAACTGCGATAGCAATTTTCGGCAGGGGAAAGGAACCAAAATGGCTCAGTCCGCGCGCCTGAACGACTTGGTCGCTCGCGCCAAACTCCACAAGATGACCCCGGCTGAGCGCCGCGCTCAGCGAGTGAGCCTTGTGATGGGTCTTCGCGGCCATAATTCAACGCTCACCAAGGAGAAGGTTGAGACGCTTCTCGGCGAGCTTGAGGGCATTGCTTGACAGCACACCGATACTGCTCAGAATTAAGAGGCCCGGATAGTCCGGGCCTTTTTTTATGGGGCGTCCATGTTCGACACGAACTGGGATTTGATTTCGGGCGATGTGGCGCACGAAATCGAGGTGCTAAACCAATCGAGCCAGATCAATTTGATTGAAGCCCTCGTTAGGTTCTTCTTGCATCACTACGCTAACGACAGCGAACAGAGCGCCCAGCATCATCCCAACCAGAACGCTCTGCGAGAGTTGCACCGCACGGCCACGTTTCTATTGTTGGCCAAGCCGGGGATTTATCGAGATGGCCCCGTGCACCTCGCCAAAGAAGATGGAACAGTCGTGTACGTGCCGCCTTCTGCCGAAGAGGTGGAAGGGCACATGGATCGGCTATTTGGCCAAATTAGCGAACGATGGATGAACTCAATACCCGTCGAAATGGGAGCGTTTACGCTCTGGCTGATAAATTGGGTGCACCCCTTCAAAAACGGTAACGGACGCACTGCGCGGGCCTTTTGTTACACCTGTATATGTTTGAGAATGGGGTTCGTTCTTCCTGGTGCGCCAACGGTCCTCGAACTTATCAAAATGAATGATGACGAATATCAGAGTGCGCTGCGGGTAGCTGACGCAGGCTACAATGCGACCGGGGAGCCTGACCTCAGCGCAATGAACGATTTCATCGAACGGCTGCTGATCGAGCAGCTAAGTTCGGCTGTCGGCGACTAAGACCCTTTAAATCCACTACCGCCTATCGACCTTCCCCGTCACAGAGGTTAGCCCCGCATTCAATTTGCCGCCTTCCCCTCTTGCTCCTGAACCTGACGAAACACCGCCTCTAACTGCCGCGCCGTCTCAGCGAACTCCCGCCCCAACGCGGCACCCAAGCCGTCGAGCTCAACCGGCCCTCCGCCAACCATGCGCGCCGCGGCAAGTGATGCGAGCCCGCGCATGACGCCAATGAGCGTCGGAACGAAAATCTCATCGTCTAGGGGTAGGGTCCTGCCATCTGCCGATAAGCCGAACAGTGCCTGGCCGAGCGCCACGCGCACCTTCTCCGTGTAATCCTCGGTTTCCTGGTCGGTCATATCGCCTGGTCCTTCGCAGTGGGTCGAGCACTATAACGCATAAAAAACGCCCCGGTCGCGGGAGGGAGGCGACCGGGGCGGTGCGGGTGGGCACCAGCAGTTTCTGAATGCGGCCATCCTATTGAGTGAGCGCGGACCGGCAAGGCGGTCGGGTCATTCTGGACCATTTTCCAAAGGATAGCGCGATCAAGCACGGCGGGAGTCTGCCGATCCGCAGCGAGCGGCGCTGGAAAAACGATTTTGGTACGCTCTCAATATTGAACGGGACGCGGTTCGTATCGTTTTCCGCTTGCGCGGCGGTATCGCGCAATTTTTCGGAGTGTCTCGTGCGTATCTTCGGCTGGCTTTGCCATATAATCGGCCACCATCGGTCGAGAGCTCGTACAAGGATGGACAAGTTCGGTGACCGTCACAGTGTCTGCCGGATTTGCGGTCGACCTATGACAGAACGTCTCGATTGGGAGGTAGTGGACTAGGCAGAGCGAAGATGACCGACGTGCCGCTACGCACGGGTCATCACGAACACACCGTCCGTTGTTATCGAAATATCGAATCGTTCAAGGAAGTCGCGACCGATAAGGGCGTGATTGCTCAGGCCTTCTACGACCCCGACCTCGTGATTGGTGATCGTCCGCTTTTCTCCGCCGTCGAACTCTATACCGATGTCAACTAACGTTCGGGCAGCGATGGACGCTCCGGTCGGACCGAAGACCTGGAGCGAGCTCCCGCTCGTGGACAAAGCCAACGTGTCGGCAAGGGCTTTGCTGATCATCGTGTGGTCGTTTCCGGTATCGAACAGGCCGGCAACGGTGGCCCCCTTGCTCTTGAAATTGTTCATCACAAAAAGTTGGATGTAGATCGGGTCCTTAGGGTGGGTGCGATTGATCGTCAGCTTTGCCATTGCGTTTTAGTAAAGGATGTCGACGAAGCTTCCAACTTAACAGCGTATCGTCAACGGCTTGCGGGAGGACAGAAAATGGGCGCCCCGCCGATGCCGGGCGCCCGAATTCGCGTTTGATCGGCGGTCGATGCTTTAAGGTTCGCCATCCTCGGGATCGCCCGGTCCCCACACACCCTCACGCACCGGATAGCCAATGCCCGGCCCAGAGAATACGCCGTCGTCGCCAGCTTGACACCGATCAGCATCGCCATCTTCGGGCGGATCGCTAATCGGGCAACCAGCATCGCCATACGGGGACGTGGGCTCGTGGACGAAGAAGTCATCTTCTGCGTTGTTGCTATCTTCCTCGTCACCGTTCAGCTCGGCATCTGGATCGCCATCCAGTTGATCCAGCCGCTCAATCATCTTCTCGGTGAGCCGGGCCAGCACCGGACGTGGTAGACTAGGAATCGCGCGAAACATCGGCTCAAGCCGATCAAGGGGAATGATGGCGCCCATCACTCATCTCCCCACTTTATCTGGGCCACCAAACCGCGAATGTATCCGCGAAAATAGGCGTCAACTTTCTCCGCCACTCGCTCGCCAAGCACTCGGCCTTGGCGCAAATTTGCGACAAAGTTCGGGTCGTTCGCGATGATCCGCCCAAGCCGGGTTGGGCGGATACCAGTCTCCCGCAGATGCCGTTCAATTAGCGGAAGATGGGTTGGCGAACTGTACCGGCGCTCATGCTCTGCGAGGCTCGGTTTATATGGCGAGGAGGGCACGACGGCGCGCGCAGCGGAGTTGTTACGGAGGGCGTACACCTCATGCCTCCATCGCTTTGAGGGAGCGCATAGCCGCGATCATCAGCCGCGCGTTCCAGTCCAACATCCGGTCTTCGGCATCGACAGCGTCGAGATCTCCGCGCGTGACTGCGTCGTCCTGTTCCTGTGACAACGCCGCAGTCGAGTGATAGAGGGCACACCAGAGCTGGATCAGCACTCCCTTGGGGGTGCGAGCGTTGGTTGATCTGATGATCTCTTCGGCGGTGTCGACCACCGCCCAAAGGCGCTGCTCTTCCGCTAGGTCGTCTACGACTTTAAATGCTGCGTACGCCGTTTGCCGGCGTTCCCAGGCCGCTTCAATTGCATAGTCCGGCGACCCAGTCGGCGAGACTGCTTTGGTTGGCAGTGCTACGCACGCCACTGTGGCCAGCCCGACGCCACCGATGATGGTGCGCCGGGATGGCGATGTGTTAATACGGTCCATAGTCGTGTCCCTCTGTGCAGGGTTGCGATCAGGCCGGGTGCGGGGAGCTTCCACCTTCCCCATCCGGCCGCTAGCCGTTTGGTTAGCTAAAATGGTTATCGTGCCACTTTTGGGCTATGTCAACCGATGTGGTTGCTGTTGGCTAAATTGGTTGATATTACCGTTTGCATGAACCCAGGAACATGTAGGGCCGCTCGCGCTCTGATCGGGATGACGCAGGCGGAGCTTGCGCGCGCGGCGAGCGTGGGGCTGTCGACGATCAAGAATTATGAAGCGGGCGCGTACGTGCCGATCCCGAACAATTTGACGGCCATCCGTGCGGCTCTCGACGCGGCCGGCGTGGTATTCCTCGCCGATGGCGAATTGCTAGCTGGCGGTCCTGGGGTTCGATTGAAGGGCTGATTGCGGGATGGCGCTGCCTGAGTGGGAGCTATGGGCCTGTGCGCTCGCGATCGAGCGCCAATACGGTGACGATGCGCCGCGCCACATTGCCGAGAGGATCAGTGCGCTTGCCATCGCGGGCGATGAGGCGGGCGTGGAAACCTGGAAGGCGATAGCGAACCGCTACGACCAACTCAGCCCTGATCACGGCGGAACCGTTTAGGGAGCCAGACAACGGCGGGCGGCCCGCTCCTCACGACGCACCGACCGCCTGACCGTCGCCGTTATCCTCAAGCCGGCGGGGCTAGCGCCATCATAACCCGTTCAACCGTCCGATGAAATCGGACAGTTGCCATTTTTTGACCGACCACCTTGTTGCACCCGTGTTGCACGGAGTGGCCGAGATTGCCCGGTAATCGACGGAAATCTGCGGTTTCCAGAAGCAACATGCGGCATTGTCTAAGCAACACGCTTCCGCGTCCAGTGGACGATTAAGTTTTTGTTTTATAAGAGGAAATCCTGGATGCCCCGTGAGGATTCGAACCTCAATTGACGGAGTCAGAGTCCGTAGTCTTACCTTTAGACGACGGGGCAACAGGCGGCGGGCTCTAGGCGGGCTGGCGCGACCGGTCAAGGCCTTGGACGCAACCGGCGAGATCGCCGATCGGGCCTTCGCTTGTCGCATCGCGCCAGTTCGGTTAGGCTCGGCGCCAAGCAGCGGAGGGCTATGGGCCGGACCGCAAGAATATAAGAGTTACGACGGCATGGGGGACGTTCCCGCCAATATGCCGCACCGGCAGCGCGCCGCCCCGATGGGCAAGCCCGCCGCCCGTCCGGCCCGCATCCCGAACAAGCGCTGGGGCGATGCACCGCATTACGCCGCGCTCGATCTCGGCACCAACAATTGCCGCCTGCTGATCGCGCGGCCGCAAGGTAATGGCTTCGCCGTGGTCGACGCCTTTTCGCGGATCGTGCGGCTGGGCGAGGGGCTCGCTTCGAGCGGACGGCTGTCCGATGCGGCGATCGACCGCACCATCGCCGCGCTGAAGATTTGTGCCGACAAGCTGCGCCGCCGCAACGTGCTGGTCGCGCGGTCGGTCGCGACCGAGGCGTGCCGCCAGGCGGCTAACGGCGCCGAATTCATCGAGCGCGCCTATCGCGAGACCGGCATCCGGCTCGATATCATCTCCCCCGAGGAAGAGGCGCGGCTGGCGGTGCTCGGCTGCCACGCGCTGATGGAGCCGGGCGACGGACCGGCGCTGATCTTCGATATCGGCGGCGGATCGACCGAATTGGTGCTGATCGACCTGTCGGGCGATCATCCGCGCGTGCTCGACTGGCATTCGGCGCGCTGGGGCGTGGTCTCGCTGACCGAACATGCCGGCGGCGGCGAGAGCGCCGAGGCGCTGGGCGAATCCTATGCGCGGATGCGGGCGCTGGCGACCGAGAGCTTCGCCGCGTTCGCCAAGCGTGTACCGGCGAATTTGACCGCGCCGCGGCTGCTCGGCACCAGCGGCACCGTCACCACCCTGGCCAGCGTGTTTCTCGAACTCGATCATTATGACCGCGCCAAGGTCGACGGGCTGATCGTCCCGACCGAATCGATGCGCCGCATCTCGGCCGAATTGTCCGGCATGTCGGTCGCCGAGCGATCGCGCTTTCCGTGCATTGGCGGGGAGCGTGCCGATCTGGTCGTGGCGGGCTGCGCGATCCTCGAATCGATCCTCGATCTGTGGCCGGCCGAGCGGTTAGGCGTTGCCGACCGCGGCATCCGCGAGGGCATCTTGCGCCGCCTGATGGGAGCGCAACGGCCATGAGGGGCGGCGGTGGCGGACACACCCGCGTGCGCACCTCGCGCAATCGCACGCCGCAATCGACGCGCTGGCTCGAACGGCAATTGAACGACCCGTACGTCAAGCGCGCCAAGGCGGAAGGCTATCGCAGCCGCGCGGCGTACAAATTGATCGAACTCGACGAGAAATTCGGATTCCTCAAAAGCGCGAGCCGCGTGGTCGACCTGGGGCTGGCGCCGGGTGGCTGGTCGCAAGTGGTGCGGCGTCAGGTGCCTAAGGCGGCGATCGTCGGCATCGACCTGTTGCCGGTCGATCCGATCGACGGCGTGACCATCCTGCAGATGGATTTCATGGACGACGCCGCGCCCGGACGGCTGATCGAGGAACTGGGCGGCGCGCCCGATCTCGTCATGTCGGACATGGCGGCGAACACGGTCGGGCATCCGCAGACCGATGCGTTGCGGACGTTGGCCTTGGTCGAAACCGCGCTGGCCTTCGCGATCGATGTGCTCAAGCCCGGCGGGACCTTCGTGTCGAAAGTGTTTGCGGGCGGCGCCGATTCGACGCTGGTCGCCGAAATGAAGCGCAATTTCGCGACGGTGAAGCACGCCAAACCGCCGTCGAGCCGCAAAGGCTCGGTCGAATGGTTCGTGGTAGCGCAGGGGTTCAAGGGTCGCGCGGCGGAATAGCCGCGCTATTCCGCGAGTCAGCGCGACCCCGGCCGGCGGAGCCTAAGGCTCCGACCGACGGCGCGGCTTTTGCCGCGACGGGGATGCCTGTCTAAATCCGGACGTCGTTAGTTGGGTGGGAAGCGGCCATTCCTCAGCGATGCCGAGAGCCTCAGGAAGGTCACGAACGAACTGCTCATGCAGCGTCTTTCGACTTGCCGTTTCGGGTAGGCCGCCGAAACCTATTGGACACACTTTCGGCGTCATAGGATTCCCTTGACCGGGCCGATCATGGCATGCCGGAACAGAGCGAGCGTGAGCTATGCCTTGCCGCTGACCCATAGCTGGCCGTTGTTCGAGCAACATCAGCGCTTCGACCTCGGCTGTCTGCTCGACGAGCCGGGTGAGGCGCTGGTCGTCCCAGGGCGTTATTCCGAGCTCGTGGCGGCGCGCGGCATTGGGCTATGGGAGTGCAATTTGTCCGACAATGCGCTGAGCTGGACGGACGGGGTGTTCGACCTGTTCGGCTTGCCGCGCGGCGCGATTCTCGCTCGGGACGAGATCGCCGCTTTATATGCAGAGCCATCGCGCGCCGCGATGGAACGGCTGCGCGCTTATGCCATCAAGCACCGGCGCGGCTTTACGCTCGACGCCGAAATCATGCCGGTGAACGGGCCGCCGAAATGGATGCGCCTCATCGCCGCGCCGGTCTGCGTCGGGCGTCAGGTCGTTCGGCTCCATGGCATCAAGCAGGATGTCAGCGCCGCCTATGTCTGACGACAATTCGAAGCGATAGCGCCGCGTCTGCTGGGACGGAATGACGCGGGGACATCCGCCACCGTCCGTGCATTGCCGCCCACGCCCACTCGCCCTAAGTCGCGGGCATGACCGTCACCCGTTTCGCGCCGAGTCCGACCGGCAATCTCCATATCGGCAATATCCGTACCGCGATCCTCAACTGGCTGTTCGCGCGCTCGACCGGTGGGCGGTTCGTGCTCCGGATCGACGATACCGATGTCGAGCGTAGCGAGGAGCGCTATGTCGAGTCGATCCGCGCCGATCTCGCCTGGCTGGGGCTGGCACCCGATGAGGAGGTGAGACAGTCCGAGCGGTTCACACTGTACGAACGCCGCTTCGACGATCTGCGTGCGGCGGGGCGGATCTATCCCGCTTACGAGACGCAGCAGGAGCTCGAGCTCAAGCGCAAGATCCTGCTCGGACGGGGTCTGCCGCCCGTCTATGATCGCGCCGCGCTGGCGCTCAGCGATGCCGATCGCGCGAAGCTCGAGGCTGACGGCATCCGCCCGCATTGGCGGTTCAAGCTCGATCCGGGCGCGATCGAATGGCACGATCTGATCCGCGGTCCCCAGCATTTCGACGCCGCGACGATGAGCGATCCGGTGATCCGCCGCGCCGACGGATCGTGGCTCTATATGCTGCCGTCCGTGATCGACGATGTCGATATGGGTATCAGCCATGTCGTGCGTGGCGAGGACCATGTCTCCAACACCGCGCTCCAGCTGCAGATGTTCGTCGCGATGAACGCGCCGCTGCCGACCTTCGCGCATGCCGCGTTGCTGACCGGAGCGGAAGGCAAATTGTCGAAGCGGCTCGGCTCGCTCGGCGTCGAGCATTTCCGCGGCGAGGGGATCGAGCCGCAGGCGATCGTCGCCTTGCTCGCGCGGATCGGCACCAGCGATCCGGTCGAGCCGTTAGTCGATCCCGCACCGCTGACCGCCGCGTTCGATTTCTCGCGCTTCGGCCGCGCGCCGGCGCGGTTCGACGAGGGCGAGCTTGCCCAGCTCAATGCGCGGATCGTCCACCAGCTCGAGTTCGCAGCGGTCGCCGATCGCCTGCCTGCGGGCATGGACGGCGCTGCCTGGGAAGCGATCCGGCCCAATCTGACCACCATCGCCGGCGCGGCCGATTGGTGGCACGTGGTGGAGGGGCCGATCTCGGCCGCCGCCGATCCCGAAGATCGCGAGTTCCTGGCCACCGCCCATCGCATCGTCGGCGAGATCGACTGGACTGGCGATCCCTGGCACGCGCTGACCGGCGCGCTCAAGGACGCGACGGGGCGCAAGGGCAAACCTTTATTTCTACCGCTCCGCCGAGCGCTGACCGGGATGGACCACGGTCCCGACATGGCTGCTCTACTGCCGCTGATCGGCCGTGACCGCGCCCTGGAGCGGCTCGCGTCCGGATAACAGCGAGCATCTTGACGGCCATATGTAATGTTGTATCATCTCCGAGTCGCGGCATCCGAGACCGTGAAAGGAGAGACGATATGGCGACTTATGGTGACCGTTATGGCGCAGGCCCGGCGTTCAGGCCGGGTAGCTTGGCGCTGGCACTGGGACTGACCGTGGGCCCGATCGCGGCGTTGGTGATGGGGCTGCAGATCACCACTGTTATGAAAAAGCCCGATATCTTTGAGGGATATCGGGTCATCGAACCGCCGCCGCCCCCTCCGATCAAGCTGGAACCTCCGAAAACCGAGACCAAGACCCCCCCGATCGAGACAGTCTACACGCCGCCGGTGCAGCCGCTGCCGCTACCGCCGATCAATCCGTTGCCGACCACCCGCGAGGTGCAACCGCCGAATCCCGGGGCTGCGATCGGCACTAGTCCGGATCCGACGCCCGCTGTGATCCCGACGCCTATCGCCAAGCCGGTCATGGTCGATGCGTTCATCGATCCACGCTATCAGGGCCTGCTCCAGCCGCCTTATCCGCCCGAGGAGCAACGCGCCGGCAATAGCGGCCGTGTCGTGCTGCGCGTGCTGGTCGGCACAGACGGCCGGGTGAAGCAGGTCGAAAAGGTGTCGGCTGCGTCGGACGCCTTCTTCGCCGCCGCGCAGCGCCAGGCGCTGGGCAAATGGCGGTTCAAGCCGGCGACCCAGGACGGCGTGCCGATCGAGCAATGGAAGACGATGAGTCTGCGGTTCGTGCTCAACGAGCAGTGACCGTTTCGGTCGCGGGGCTGGCCTGTTGCCAGTCCCGTGACTATCTTGAGCCGATGGGAAGTTTCCTCGGCCGCTACAATCCGTTTCGCGCGTTGCTCGACCTGCGCCGCTATCTCGGCACGCGCAAGAAATACGAAATCCTGATCCTGTTCGGCTCTCTGATGCTCTGCATCCTGATCGTCGGGGGCTTCGCCGCCGGTTCGACCGTCCAGCGCGAATGGCGGCGGCCGACCATCATCTACGTCCAGTCGTGGCGCGCCGACCGCAGCGATGCGGAGATCGTCGCGCAGCAGAAGATCGACGGCGACAAGAAGAAGATCGAGGACGCCAAGCAGAAGAAGGAAGACGACGAGCGAAAGGCCGCGTTCAAGCGCCTGAACGACAAGCTGTCGCCTTGGTTGTAGGGGGGCGTCGCATCGCGACCGGCTCGTGCTCCTGCGGAAGCAGGAGCCCAGGGTTGTTGAGGGAATCGCGTGTGGCCCTAGGCTCCTGCGTTCGCAGGAGAACGGGCCGGCTTGGATCTGATCCGACGTCGGCGACGCCATGCTGAAGCACACAAGCGACCCGCGTTTCATGGCTGCCGCGCTGGCGCTCGCCGAGCGCGGGCGCGGGCGGACGGCGCCCAATCCCAATGTCGGCTGCGTGATCGTGAGGGATGGCCGCGTCGTCGGGCGCGGCTGGACCCAGCCCGGCGGGCGGCCGCATGCCGAGGCGATGGCACTGGCAATGGCGGGCGAGGCGGCGAACGGCGCGGCAGTCTATGTGACCCTCGAACCTTGTGCGCACCAGTCGCCGCGCGGGCCGGCGTGCAGCGATCTACTGGTCGGCGCGGGCGTCGCCCAGGTGGTGATCGCGCTCGGCGACCCCGATCCGCGCACCGATGGCCAGGGCATTGCTCGGCTCCGCGCGGCCGGTATCGCGGTGACCGCGGGGGTGATGGCCGAAGAGGCGCGGCGCTCGATGGCCGGGTTCCTCACCCGCCGCGCGGCAGGGCGGCCGCATGTGACGCTCAAGCTCGCCACCTCGCTCGACGGCTGCATCGCACGCGCCGACGGCGAATCGAAATGGATCACCGGCGACGCGGCGCGCGCCCATGCCCATCTCGAACGCGCGCGGCACGAGGCGATCCTTGTCGGCCGCGGCACCGCCGAAGCCGATGCGCCGCGGCTCGATGTTCGGCTCGGCGGGCTCGAACAGCATAGCCCGCGGCGCCTGTTGATGACTCGCCATCGCGGTGACCACGAGCATTGGGACTGGGTCGATTCGCCCGCGGCGATCGCCGGGCTTGAGCAGATCGATCATGTCCTGGTCGAAGGCGGCGCCGGCGCGGCCTCGGCATTCCTCGCCGACGACTTGGTCGATCGCCTGTTGCTCTATCGCGCGCCGATCCTGATCGGCGGCGGGCGTCCGGCGCTCGGCGACATCGGGCTTGGCCATCTCGCCGACGCGCATGGCCGCTGGCGGTTGCACGACGCGCGGATGTTGGGCATCGACCGGCTGGAAATCTACGAACGCACCCGCTGACGAGCGTCGGCGCAGCTTGGGAAATTAGCGATGTTCACCGGCATCATCTCCGATATCGGCACGATCCGCTCGATCGAGCATCGTGGCGACCTGCGCGCGGTAGTTGCAACCGCTTACGACACGAGCGGGGTCGATCTCGGCGCGTCGATCTCGTGCTCGGGCGTGTGCCTGACCGTGATCGACAAGGGGCCGGGCTGGTTCACCGTCGACATATCGGGCGAAACCGTCTCGCGCACCGCGCAGGGGCAATGGAGCGAGGGGCGCAAGCTCAACCTCGAACGCGCGATGAAGCTGGGCGACGAGCTCGGCGGGCATATCGTTACGGGGCATGTCGACGGCGTTGCCGAAGTGGTACGGGTCGAGCCGTCGGGCGATTCGAAGACGATCGCCTTCCGCGTCGCGCGCGACCTCGCGCCCTATATCGCCGCCAAGGGATCGGTGACGGTCGACGGCGTCTCGCTGACGGTCAATATGGTCAGCGACGGGGCGGAGGGCACCGAGTTCACGGTCAATCTGATCCCCCATACCCAGGCCGTGACGACCCTCGGCGCGATCGAAGCAGGACAGGCGGTCAATATCGAGATCGACGTGCTGGCCCGTTACCTCAGCCGGATGCGGTCGTTGCTCGAAAAATAGCTACAATGTGATTCCTGCTTGAATTTATCACATTGCAATGTGATATTCGACCTTATGAGCACCATGCTGATCGATCGCGTTCGCGATCTCGTCTCCTCGGGCGGCATTTCGCGCTCGGGGCTTGCCCGCGCTGCCGGGCTCCACGCCAATTCGCTGCGGACGCTCGACGAGCCCGAATGGAATCCGACCGCCGACACGTTGCGCAAGCTCGAATCCTATCTCGACCTGCGCGAGAAGCGCCCCGCGCTGGTGCCGATCGAGGAGATCATCGAGGAAGCGCGCAACGGCCGGATGTTCATTCTAGTCGACGACGAGGATCGTGAGAATGAGGGCGATCTGATCATCCCGGCGCAGATGGCGACTCCCGACGCGATCAACTTCATGGCGCGCCACGGCCGCGGCCTCATTTGCTTGTCGATGACCAAGGCGCGGATCGAGCAGCTCGGGCTCGATCTGATGAGCCGCAACAACGGCACGCGGCACGAAACCGCCTTCACCGTCTCGATCGAAGCGCGCGAGGGCGTCACCACCGGGATATCAGCACATGACCGCGCGCGCACCGTTTCGGTCGCGATCGACGCGAGCAAGGGGCGCGACGACATCGTCACCCCGGGCCATGTCTTCCCGCTGGTCGCACGCGACGGCGGCGTGTTGGTTCGCGCCGGCCATACCGAGGCAGCGGTCGACGTCTCGCGGCTCGCCGGGCTTAATCCGTCGGGCGTGATCTGCGAGATCATGAAGGACGACGGCACGATGGCGCGGATGGACGACCTCGTTGCCTTCGCGCAGGAGCACAAGCTCAAGATCGGCACGATCCGTGACCTGATCGCCTATCGTCGCCAGCACGACCATCTAGTCGAGCGTCGTGCCGAGGCGCGCTTCACCAGCCGTTGGGGCGGCGAGTGGACGGCGCGGACCTATTACAACAAGGCCACCGGCACCGAGCAGATCGCGCTGATCAAGGGGCATATCGACCCCGACAAGCCGACTCTGGTCCGGATGCACGCGATGAGCGTGTTCGCCGATTTGTTCGGTGAGGAAGGCAAGCGCGCCGGCCTGCTCGAGCGATCGATGGAGATCATCGGCAAAGCGGGGGCGGGCGTCGTCGTGCTGTTGTCGCCGTCGGGCGCGACCGGGTTCAGCCAAGCGCTGCAGCACAAGGCCGGGGCACCGATGCCCGACGAGTTGCGCGACTATGGCGTCGGCGCGCAGATCCTGACCGAATTGGGGGTCGAAGACATGATCCTCCTGACCAACACGCATCACATATTGGTCGCATTGGACGGCTATGGCCTGTCTATCGTAGGAGAACGCGCGATCGACCTGGGGGGATTGGATTGATGGCGCGGATATTGATCGTCGAAGCACGCTTCTACGACCATCTCAACGACATGCTGCTCGCCGGCGCGCGCCGCGCGATCGAGGAAGCGGGCCATGCGCACGAGACGGTGACCGTTCCCGGCGCGCTCGAAATCCCCGGCGCGCTCGCGCTGGCGGTGGAGAGCGGGCGTTATGACGCTTATGTCGCGATCGGCGTGGTGATCCGCGGCGAGACCTATCATTTCGAGATCGTCTCGAACGAAAGCGCCCGCGGCATCATGGCGCTGACGATGGACGGCATCGCCATCGGCAACGGCATCCTCACGACCGAGAACGAAGCCCAGGCGATCTATCGCGCCGATCCCGATCAGGCCGACAAGGGCGGTGGAGCGGCCAAGGCCGCGCTGGCGATGCTCGACCTTCGGCAGAAGTTCGGCTGACATGCCGTCCGAGCCGCCGCCGTCGCGCTATCGCGTGATCGAGCGCGGCGGCCGCCTGCAAGTGATCGACACCTGGGCGGCGAAGCGGCCGCCGGCGATGGCGGATCATGCGGAGTCGGACTCGATCGATGTTGACGCGTCCGATCAGACCTTGACCGATACCGTGACGGACGCCTGGCCTGACTCTGCGCCATCGTGGCCGGAACCGGTCGGCATATCGGGCGTGGCGCCGGTGGCGTCGGATCGGCCGGCATTTTCCACACCGCCGTTGCGCGAGTCGCAGATCGTCGCCGGCCCGCCCGAGTTGCTGCGCAATATCGCTGCCGCCATCGGCGGCAACAAGCGCGACGGCGACGGGCGGCTATTGCTCACGACCGCGCGCTTCTACGACAGCCGGGCGCCGCGCACGATCACGCTCGATCTCAACGGGGAGCGCGAAGTCGGGCTCGTGGTGCTCGTCGCGCTCGCGGTGGCCGCCGGCGCCGTGCTGTTCACCGCGACCCTGGGCTGGCCGGGCATCGTCGTCGGTGTAATCGCGGTCGGGCTGGTGCGTCAGGCCAATCAGATCGCGACGCCGTGGCTCGACCGGCTGGCCGCGCGGACGCGCTGAACCCTCAGACTCTCCGGATCACGCCGCGGCGATGGAGGTAGTCGAGCAGCTTGCGCCATAGCGGCATCGACATCAGCGCAGGTTGCCCGAACCAGGGATTGACGAAGCAGAACAGCAAGGCGGTCGTCGTCCCGAGCAACACCGCCCAGCCGCGCCGCCGGATAAGGGCGGCATATTCGGGGTCGAGATCGTCGGCCGCGACCGGCGGCGCCACCGCCATGCTGTTGTTCCACAGATTGCAGATCGCGACGAGCAGCAGCCAGCCGGAATAGGCGACCGCCGGGACTAGCTTGCCGTAATAGTCGCTGACCAAGGCGGTGAAGAACGGCATCCCGGCGACCGAGCATAACAGGAACAGATTGGGCATCAGCAATTTGGGCGACCAATGTCGCGCGCAATCGAACGCGCGATGATGCCCGCTCCAGAACGCGCCGATCACGAAGAAGGACACGAAAAAGCCGATGAAATGCGGAGTCAGATGGGCGAGCGCCTGTAGGAAAGCGGTGTCTGATGCGGCGTAGGGCAGCGTCGGCACCTTGAGCTCGATGACCAGCAAGGTGATCGAAATCGCGAACACCGCGTCGGAAAAGAATACCAGCCGTTCAAGCGCATGCGCCGGCGCGCCGTGATGCATCGGCTGGTCGTTTGGCCCGTCGCTCATCAGCTTTCCCCCTGCGAAATCCTACCGTGGCACGGCGCGGCGGCGCTTGCCAACCGCCCATTGCTACCGCCAATAGGGAGGGCGTTCGAGCATCGCGCGGAAAAAGTGGGCAACGGTTTTCCGCGACGCGATGCGACCACAAACGATTAGGGCGGCATGCCGCCCTAAGGAGAGAGCATGTCCGAGCAGAGCGTCTATCCGGTACCGGCAGATTGGGCCAAGCGCGCGAAGGTCAATCGCGCAGCCTATGAAAGGCTGCACGGGCGCAGCCTAGCAGATCCCGGCACCTTCTGGCTCGAACAGGCGCGCCGGCTCGACTGGATCAAGCGGCCCGAAATGGCCGGCGACTGGTCGTTCGGGCAGGACGATTTCCGCATCAGCTGGTTCGCCGACGGCGTGCTCAACGCCTCCGCCAATTGCCTCGATCGCCATCTCGCCACGCGCGGCGACACGGTGGCGCTGATCTGGGAGCCCGACGATCCCACCGAGCAGCCGCGGCGCATCACGTATCGCGAGCTCCACCGCGACGTCTGCCGCTTCGCCAATGCGCTGAAGGACCAAGGCGTCGCCAAGGGCGATCGCGTCACCATCTATATGCCGATGATCCCCGAAGCGGCGGTCGCGATCC
>NZ_BCYU01000022.1 GCF_001598355.1 Sphingomonas asaccharolytica NBRC 15499 | reverse complement strand
GAGACTCTCGCCGCCCGCCTCGACGACTGGCTCGCTCCGTTGCTCGACGGCAAGCGTCGCCTGTCGCAGCTCTCCGACGCCGATCTCGCCGAAGCGTTGCGCAATCTCGCCGGCTGGGACTTGATGCGCGCGCTCGACCGTATCGCTCCCGCGCGGCTCGAAACGCCGGCAGGATCGAGCCACGCAATCGACTATGCCGCCGAAGCCGGCCCCACCGTCGAGCTCCGTCCCCAGGCCCTGTTCGGGCTCGCGACGCACCCGATTGTCGCCAATGGCATCCCGCTCGTGCTCAGCCTGACCTCGCCGGCCGGACGCCCGATCCAGACGACGCGCGACTTGCCCGGTTTCTGGGCGGGAAGCTGGACCGCAGTCGCCAAGGAAATGCGCGGGCGCTATCCCAAACATCCCTGGCCCGAGGACCCCGCCGTCGCAAACCCGACACTCCGAACCAAAAAAGCCGATGCAAGGTTCGGAAAGTCAGGATAAGGGAGAGGTCATGCCCACCGCCCGTATCTATCAGCGTCCCAAGAACGCGATGCAGTCCGGACGTTACCGGACCGATCGCTGGATTCTCGAATTCGAACCCGCCGAGGCCAAGCACCCGGATCCGCTCACCGGCTGGGCCGGATCGGGCGACACGCGCGAACAGGTCCGGCTGACCTTCGCCACCGCGGAAGCCGCGCAGGCCTATGCCGAGAAGGTCGGGCTCGCCTTCCACATCGTGCCGGCGCCCGCGCGCACGCTCAAGCTGCAGAGCTACGCCGACAACTTCCGATGAGCCTTCCCATTGCTACGCCCAAGGGCGTGGTGCGGCGCTGGATCGCGGCGTTCAATGCCGCCGATCCCGATGCGCTCGCCGCGCTCTATCATGACGATGCCATCAACCATCAGGTCGCGATCGGTCCGGTCCAGGGCCGACCGGCAATTCGCGAACGCTTTGCTCAGGAATTCGCCGCCGCGAGTATGGAATGCGTGCCGGTCAATCTGTTCGAGGACGGCGAATGGGCGATCCTCGAATGGAAGGATCCGCAGGACCGGCTCGGCTGCGCCTTCTTCCACGTGATCGACGGCCGGATCGCGCTCCAGCGCGGTTATTGGGACAGGGCGACGTTCGCCACGCCCAAGCCGAAGTCGAAGATCTGACGGGGCGGCGTTATCCGTTCACGGATTCGCGAGCTCGATCCAGACGGGCGCATGGTCGCTCGTCTTCTCCCAACCGCGCACCCGCTTCTCGACTTGCGCGTCAATTAGCCGCGGCGCCAGATCGGGACTGAGCAGGATGTGATCGATCCTGAGGCCGGCGTCGCGTTCGAACGCGCCGCGAAAATACTTCCAGAAGGTATAGATGCGCTCGTCCGGGTGGCGCGACCGAAGCGCGTCGGTCCAGCCTTGTTTCAATAAGCCGGCATAGGCTTGCCTGACCTCAGGCGCGAACAGCGCGTCGTCGAGCCATCGTTCGGGTTTGTAGACGTCGAGCTCGGTCGGCATGACGTTGAAGTCGCCGGCGATGACGACCGGCACGCCCGCGTCGCGCAGCGATTGCGCGTGCTGCCTAAGCCGGTCGAACCAGCGAAGCTTGAAATCGAACTTGGGTCCGGGCAGCGGATTGCCGTTGGGCAGATAGAGGCAAGCGACGATGACGCCGTTGATCGCGGCCTCGAGGTAGCGGCTTTGATCGTCCGCGCGGTCACCCGGCAATCCGCGACGGGTTTCGTGGATCTCGCCCACGCGGCTGAGGATCGCGACGCCGTTCCAGCTTTTCTGGCCGTGCCAGACCGCCGAATATCCCAGATCGTTTAGCGCCGTTTCCGGAAAGCGCTCGTCAGGCGCTTTCAATTCCTGCAGGCATACCACGTCGGGAAGGTCTTCGGACAACCAGCGCAGGAGCACAGGCAGGCGCCCATTGACTCCATTCACATTGTAGGTCGCGATCCGCATCACGCCGCCCGCATCTTCGATTTCGGCACGACGCTGATCTTGCCGCCGCGTTCGAAGGTGGCGAGTGCGACATCCTCGACCCGCGCCGTCTGTTCCATCCGCAGCCCCTCGATCAAATCGTCGTCGCTGAGATGGTTCGACCGCAGCGCCGCGCGATCGACCTTGCCGTCGCGGACCAATTCGACCGGACGCCCCTTGATGAAGCGCGCCAGCAGGTTCGAATGCACCGTCGCCATCGCCAGCAAGCGATGCAGCGCGACGAGCAGGAGCGTCGCGGCCAGGGTCGATACGAACGGCGCCTTGCCGGTCATCGCGCGGCTGATATTCGACCCGACGACGATCGCCACGAAGATGTCGAGCGGCGTGAGGTTCGAGAAGGTCCGCCGCCCGGCGATGCGAATGCAGAGGATGCCATAGGGCAGCAGCAGCAACGCCCGGACGCAGAATTGCCATGTCGTGGCGCTGCCGTCATCGGGTCCGATCAGCGCTGTCAGCCAATCCATCACTTCCTCCTTCTCTCTCCCTCGCTCGAGTTCTTTTCAGCTTCGCTGGATCGGTGCGAACCAAGTCTAGCCCGGCAGGACGACCATGCCGATGACCGCCACCGCCATCGCGGCGGTGCTCGCCCAGCCGAATAGCTTCAACACTGTCGATGCGGTGAAGTCGCCCATGGTCGATCGCCGGGAGACGACCAGCATCGTTCCGATCAGGATCGGCACGGCGACGACGCCATTGATCACCGCGCTCCAGAACAATGCCTTGATCGGGCTGATCGGCGACCAGTCGATGCCGACGCCGAGCGCCATCGCCACGCCGATCACGGCATAGAATAGCTTGGCCTTGCGCGGCTTGTGCTCAAGGCCGGTTTTCCAACCGGCCGTCTCGCCGATCGCATAAGCAGTCGATCCGGCGAGCACCGGCACCGCCAGCAGGCCGGTGCCGATGATGCCGAGACTGAACAGCGCGAAGGCGAAGTGGCCGGCGATTGGCTCCAGCGCTTTGGCCGCGTCGGCGGCGGTCTGGATGTCCGTCTTGCCCGAAGCATGGAGGGTGGCAGCGGTGCCCAGCATGATGGCGATGGCGACGAGGTTCGAAATCGCCATCCCGGCGAACGTATCATAGCGCATCCGGACTTCGGCGTCCGCCGCTTGATCGGGGGATATCTTGAGCGGCTCGCGCTCCTCGACAACGTCGATTTCCTCAACTTCCTGCGACGCCTGCCAGAAGAACAGATAGGGGCTGATCGTAGTCCCGAAGATGGCGACGACCACCGTCACCGCCGCGGTGCCCGGTATCGTCGGAACGACCATGCCGTGCAGCGCCGCGGCCCAATCCACCTTCACGATGAATATCAGCGCCACGTAAGCGAGCAGCACCATCGTCAGCCATTTCAGGAAGGACGAATATTTGCGGTAGGGAATGAAGAGTTGGAGCAGCAGCGAGAAGATTGCGAAGCCGATGGTGAAGAGATGGCCACCGCCGCCTGCAACCAATTGGGCGGCGTCGCCCATCGCGGCAAGGTCGGCGCCGATATTGATCGTATTGGCGACGAACAGCAGCCCGACCAGCACCATCACGATCCATCGCGGCATGATGTGGCGCAAATTCCAGGCGAGCCCGTGTCCCGTCACGCGGCCGACCCGAGCGCTGATCAATTGCACCGCGCTCATCAACGGATAGGTCAGCACCATCGTCCACAGCAGCACCGGACCAAAGGCGGCGCCGGCCTGCGAATAGGTGGCGATCCCACTCGGATCGTCGTCGGCCGCGCCGGTGACCACGCCGGGACCCAGCCTTTTGAGGAAGCTCTTCAAGTCCATACCAAACCCCTTTTATACCAATAGCACAGCACTCGACGGCGCATCCGGTTCCGCCATGACGATCGATCGGAGTTGGTCGGGCTGGCAACGGCCGGTGACGAGCGCGCGCGGAAGTATCGGATTCATGGGGACGCCACCGTGGTGGACCCTCTGAAAATTCCATGGGCCGTCGCGATCGGACCGTCGATGCCAATATCGCGAACCGCATCTTAACCATCTTCGCCGCAACGTCTGGGTCGATGATGGAGATGTCGATGGTTCGCTTGCTACGCGTGCTGATTCTGCCCGTTCTGATCGCCGGATGCGCGCATCGCGCGGCCACGCCGATCGCGGTCGCGCCGCCGCCTCTGCTTCAGCCCGCACCCGTCGCCGTGGCAATGCCCGCGGGTGCGTCGCCCAACATGCCGATCCCGGCGCCCCTCGCCGATGGCAGCTATCCGACGCCGAGTCTCGGGCTGAGCACGCAAGGCGCGATATGGCATCTGCGCGTCGCGCTGAACGTTGCCGCATTGGCCTGCCGCGGAACAGCCGGAGATACGATCGCCACACGCTACAATGCGCTGCTCGGCGGGCGGCGCGTGGCGTTTGCCGGGGCGCAGGACGCCGCGTTCAAGGAACTGCGCGCGAGCGGAGCGGCAGACCCGCAGGATGCCTGGGACGACGCAATGACGCGTCTCTATAATCACTACGCGCTGGCGCCGGTACGCGACGGCTTCTGCGCGGCGGCCGATCGCGTGCTCAACGCCTTGCCGGGCGTCACCGCGGACGGGCTGGCAAATTACGCGCCGTCGGCACTGGCCGAGCTCGACCGGCCGTTCGTCGACTTCTATCGGGCATACGATGCGTGGCGCTATCAGCGGCAGGCGGCTCCAGGGGTGAGCGTCGCGGCGGTGGCGCCGGTTCGGGTTATCCCCGCTTCGACGGTGCCTATACTGAAGGTCGATCCGGCGATTTTTCGGTAAGTCCCAGCCTCACTCCGTCGCGGGCCGGGATCGGCCGCGTTGCGACCTGATCAGGACTTGCTGCACGGTGGATGCCGGGACGAACCCGGCATGACGCGTCTGGTGCTTGGAGGATACCTCAATTCTTCGAATGTCCGGTCATGGCGCCGTTGCCGCCAACCTGCTAGCGCTTCGCCATGCCGCTTACCGCCGCTGCGTCCGCACGAGAAATCCTGGTCCGCCTGCATGATGTGATGGCGGCGCGATCGTCCGCGCAGGCGAAGCTCGACGCGGTCGCGCGGATCATCGGCGAGGCGCTGGATAGCGAGGTCTGCTCGATCTATCTGCTGCGCGAAGGGCTGCTCGAACTCTATTCCACGCGCGGGCTCGACCAGGCGGCGGTCCACGTCACCAAGATGGCGCTGGGCGAGGGCCTGGTCGGCACGATCGCGCAGAATGTCGAGACGCTGAACCTGGACGAAGCGGCATCGCACCCCGATTTCGCCTATCGCCCCGAAACCGGCGAGGACGAATTTCACTCTTTCGCCGGCGTGCCGATCATCCGCCGCGAACAGGCGGTCGGCGTATTGGCGGTGCAACATGCCGATCCGCGCAAATACGATGACGTCGAGATCGAGGCGCTGCAGACGGTCGCGATGGTGCTGAGCGAACTGATCGCCAATGCCGGGCTGATCGACCAGCGCGGCGACAGCGCGACGCGCCCGCAATCGACCGCGGCGACGCGGCTCGAGGGCCTCAAGCTGGTCGAGGGGATGGCGATCGGCCGTGCCGTCTATCACCAGCCGCGCATCACCATCGAGCATACCGTCGCCGAGGACATCGAGGCGGAGCGCCATCGCGTCTATGCCGCGTTCGACAAGATGCGCGAGCAGATCGACCGCATGGCGCAACAGGCCGAGTTCGGGGTCGATGGCGAGCATGAAGAGGTGCTCGCGACCTACAAGATGTTCGCCTACGACGAAGGCTGGTCGCGGCGGATCAACGAGGCGATCGATTCCGGCCTGACCGCCGAGGCGGCGATCGAGCGCGTCCAGCAGCGCACGCGGATGCGGATGCGCCAGATCGGCGATCCCCTGCTCCAGGACCGGATGCACGACCTCGAGGATCTGGCCAACCGGCTGCTCAGGATCGTGTCGGGACAGATGGGCACGGCGGCGCAATTGGGGTTGCGGCAGGACACGATCCTGATCGCGCGCAATCTCGGCCCGGCCGAATTGCTCGAATATGACCGGCGGCGGCTAAAAGGCGTGGTGCTGGAAGAAGGCTCGCTGACCGCGCACGTCACCATCGTCGCGCGCGCAATGGGCGTGCCGGTGCTCGGGCGCGTGCGCAACGTCCGCCAGACCATCGCCGACGGCGACATGCTGTTGCTCGACGTGACCGAGGCGGGAACGGTGCTGGTTCGTCCGTCCCAGGCGATGGAAGAGGCGTTCGACGCCAAATTGCTGGTCCGCCAGAAACGCCGCGCGGTATTCGCAGCGTTGAAATCGGAAGCGCCGGTCACGCTCGACGGCGAGCGGATGACGGTGATGGTCAATGCCGGCCTGCGCGACGATGTCGCTGCGCTCGACGTCACCGGGGCCGACGGCATCGGCCTGTTTCGCACCGAATTCCAGTTCCTGGTATCGGCGACCCTGCCGCGGCGCGAACGGCAATTGCGGCTGTACAAGGACGTGCTCGAAGCGGCCGGCGACAAGCCGGTGGTGTTCCGCACGGTCGATATCGGCGGCGACAAGGCCCTGCCCTATCTCAACCATCACGACGAGGATGAGGAAAATCCGGCGATGGGCTGGCGCGCGCTTCGGCTCGCGCTCGAACGCGGCGGGTTGATGAAGGCGCAGGCGCGCGCGTTGATCGAGGCGGCCGGGGGCCGGCAGCTCAACGTCATGTTCCCGATGGTCAGCGAAGCCTGGGAGCTGGACGAGGCCAAGGCTTTGTTCGAGGCGCAGCGCGAATGGCTGGGCAAGCGCGGCAAGCGCCTGCCGAGCGAGATCCGCTATGGCGCGATGCTCGAAGTGCCGGCACTCGCCGAGCAGCTCGATCTGCTGCTGCCCAATATCCAATTCCTGTCGGTCGGCACCAACGATTTGACCCAATTCCTGTTCGCCGCCGACCGCGCCAATCCCAAGCTGGCCGAGCGCTACGACTGGCTGTCGCCGTCGATCCTGCGCTTCCTCAAGCGGGTGGTGGCGCCGTGCGACGCGACGGGCGTCGCGCTGACCGTATGCGGCGAGATGGGCGGGCGTCCGCTCGAGGCGATGGCGTTGATCGCGCTGGGAATCGACCGGCTGTCGATCACCCCGGCGGCGGTCGGCCCGATCAAGGCGATGGTGCGCAGCCTCGATCGCGGCAAGGCGATGCGCTTCATGGACGGACTGCTGGCCAAGCCGCCGCGCGACATTCGCGGGGTGCTGACCGATTGGGCAGTCAAAAACCACGTCGAGCTGGCCTGAGCCGGGGCGAAAACGCGCTAACGAGCCGTTGACAGTCTTACCCGCTTTGGCCGACAGCCGTCACCGGCGGATGGCGATTCAAGGTCGCAACCCCCTATTCGCCGGAGAAGGTAATGGACGAGGACGAAGCGACGGGCGCACCCGATCAGGCGTCGCTATTCCCCAAGACCGTGGGCGACAAGCTGCGTGAGGCGCGTGAGGGACTGGGGCTGACCCTGGCCGACATCGCCAACAAGACGCGCGTGCCGATGCGTCACCTGGAAGCGATCGAGAATAACCGGATGGAGGGGATGGCATCCCCGGCTTATGCGATCGGCTTCACCAAGACCTATGCGCGCGCCGTCGGCCTGGACGACCGGGCGATTGCCGCCGAACTTCGCCTGAGCCCGCAAATGCCGCTGTCGCCGACGACGCGGTTCGAAGAATATGAGCCGACCGATCCTCGCCGCGTGCCGTCGAGCGGGATCGCCGGGATCGCCGCGATCATCGCCCTGGTGCTGCTGGTCGGCGTCGGCATCTGGTACGGGACGACCTGGCTGCGCGGCACCGGCGAGGAGCCCGCGGCGCTCGCCACGCCCGATGCATCGGCCAGCATCGCCGCCGCGCCCGAACCGACTCCCGCTCCGGTTGCCGGCGGCCAAGTCGTGCTGACCGCGACCGATGCGGTGTGGCTGCGCGTCTATGACGCGACCGGCAAGACGCTGATCCAGAAGACGATGCAGCCGGGCGAGCAATATTCGCTGCCGACCGACGCCGCCAATCCGATGATCAATATCGGCCGGCCTGACAAATTGCAGGTGACGATCAACGGATCCGCCGTGCCCGCGTTGGGCGACGGCAAGCGCGCGATCAAGGACGTGCCGATCAGCGCCGCGGCATTGCAGGCGCGCGGGAATGCCGCAGCGCCTGCCGCCGTGCCGACTCCGGCCGCCGCTGCCCCGACGACCGAAGCGAAGCCGGGCAAGCGTGCAGGATCGAACGAAGTCCCCGACTTCTTCCGCCAGCCCAGCGACAAGCCTGCCGCCTCGGCAACGCCGCGCACCGTGGCGACGCCGGATCCGGTATCGCTGCCCGCCGCGGCGCCGACATCGGCGCCTTAGGCCGGACGGATTAAAAGCCGCTTGCGGGGATTCAAATCGGGCAATGACGCCAACCACATATAGTGGCGCGGACAGGCGTTCCGGGGTAGGTTAACCACAGCGGGACAATCTGGGGATGAGTATGCGTAGTTTGTTGACGACGGTCATGATCGCGGCGGCGAGCCTGACGATCGTAGCGCCGGCGCACGCGCAGGACCGATCGGTCGATGCGCGGCTGGGCCAGCTGGAAAAGCGGATGAACACGGTCGAGCGCGTGGTGTCGCGCACGTCGGGCCCACTGGTGCAGCCCGAAATCGGTCCGGACAATACGCCGGTCACCGCGGCAGGCACACCGGCGAGCGCGCCGCTCGCCGATCTCGAACAGCGGGTGAGCTCGATCGAGAGCGAATTGACCGGCTTCACCGGGCGGCTGGAAACCGACGAGCACAAGATGCAGCAGCTCGAGGCCGATTTCGCCGCCTACAAGCGCGCGACCGATGCGCGGCTGAAGGCGCTGGAGGATCGCGGCGCGCCGCCACCGGGCGA
The DNA here is from genome assembly GCF_001598355.1 of Sphingomonas asaccharolytica NBRC 15499. Lineage (GTDB taxonomy): Bacteria > Pseudomonadota > Alphaproteobacteria > Sphingomonadales > Sphingomonadaceae > Sphingomonas > Sphingomonas asaccharolytica. Next base: position 48,417 of record NZ_BCYU01000022.1, on the reverse strand, counting down.
TGCCGATCCCGCCGCGGTGACCGATGGCCCCGCGCCAGGCCCGGTCAAGTCCGGTCCCAAGCCCGCGGCCGGCCCCACGCCCAAGCCCGCCACCGCCGCCAGTGATCCCGACCGCGCCAAGGCGGTCGCCGCGATCCCCAAGCCCGCCGGCAAGGACGCCGTCGACAAGGCGATGTACGCGTATAATTACGCCTATCGCTTGTGGCAGGCGCAATTCTATCCCGAGGCCGAGGCGCAACTGCAGGGCTATGCCGGCAAATACCCCGGCCACCGCCTGGTCAGCCGCGCACAGAATCTGCTCGGCACGATCTATATGGACGACGGCAAGCCCAATCTGGCGGCGCAGATCTATTACGAGAATTATTCCAAGCTGCCCGATGGCGAGCGCGCCGCCGACAGCCTGCTCAACCTGGCCAAGGCACTGACCGTGCTCAAGAAGCCGCGCACCGACATCTGCCGCGTCTATACCGAGCTGGGCGACGTCTATGGCGCCAAGCTGACCGCCGCGCAGAAGGCCGACGCGGACAAGGGCCGTGCCGCCAACAAATGCACCTGAGCTGACGCGCGCGGTCGACCCGGCTGCGCTGGACCGGTTCGCCGACGACCTTGCCGCCTTGTGCGCCCCGGCGACCGCGCGCGTGCTGGTCGCAGTCTCGGGCGGGCCCGACAGCCTGGCGCTGCTGCTGCTGACCCATGCCCTGCTCGGCGAGCGCTGCGTCGCGGCAACGGTCGATCACGGATTGCGCCCCGAAGCGGCGGACGAGGCGGCTTGGGTGGCCGATCTATGCGGCGCGCGCGCGATCGATCATGCCGTGCTGCGCGGCACGCTGCCCGATCGCGCGGGCAACACCGGCAATCTGTCGGCGCGAGCGCGGGCGCTGCGCTACGAGTTGCTCCACGCCCATGCCGACACCGTCGGCGCGACGCACATCGCCACCGCGCACCATGCCGACGACCAGGTCGAGACGCTGATCATGCGGCTGAACCGCGGCGCCGGGGTCGGCGGCCTGGCCGGGGTACGCGCGCGAAGCGGGCGAGTGATCCGGCCCCTGCTCGGCTGGCGGCGCGCCGAGCTGGGTGCGATCGTCGCAGCGGCGGGAATCGTCGCGGTCGACGATCCGAGCAATGTCAGCGACCGCTTCGACCGCGCGCGGCTGCGCAAGCACCTCGCCGCGATCGACTGGATCGACCCCGCTCGAGTCGCCGCAAGCGCCTCGGCACTGGCCGACGCCGAGGAAGCGATCGGCTGGATGGTGCGTCAGCTTGGGACGGATCGCGTCGCGGCGGAGGACGATTCGCTGCTGCTCGACCCCAACGATCTGCCGTTCGAGCTGGTCCGCCGCCTGGTCGAGCACTGCGTCCGCCAGATCGACCCCGCGGCGGAGATCCGCGGCTCTGCATTGGTACGGATGGTCAACGCGCTGGAATCGGGCGACACTGCGATGCTGGGCGATGTCCTCGCGACGCCGATCGCGGCGAAACGGTGGCGCTTTGGCAAAGCCCCACCGCGTCGATTGCTCTGATCGACGTTGTTCCATTGCCATTAAGGCTTGGTGCCTTATCTTTAAGGGCACGAAAGGTATCTTGCGACGATGAACGACAACGACAAGCAGCCCGGCCCCGACGGCGGCAACAACAACTGGGCCCGGAACCTGTTGCTCTGGGTGGGGATCGCGGTTGCGCTGGCGGTGCTGGTGGCAATGCTCGGCGACCGCGCGACCACGCCCGCGGGCCAGCAATTGTCCTATTCGGGCTTCGTCGCCAAGGTGAAGGACGGATCGGTCAAGAAGGTCGAGATCGCCGGCACCGCGATCAAGGGCACGCTGAAGGACAATACGACCTTCAGCACCAATGCCGGCGTGCCCGATCCCAATCTGGTCCAGCGCCTGATCGACAACAATGTCGAGGTCGTCGCCAAGCCCGAGGAAACGCCGTCGATCTGGCAATATCTGCTCGTCCAGTCGCTGCCGTTCGTGCTGATGCTGGCGATCGCGTTCTTCGTGATCCGCCAGATGCAGAAATCGTCCGGATCCGGCGCGATGGGCTTCGGCAAGAGCCGCGCCCGGATGCTGACCGAGAAACAGGGCAAGGTGACCTTCGACGACGTCGCCGGCATCGATGAGGCGCGCGAGGAATTGCAGGAGATCGTCGAGTTCCTGAAGGACCCGACCAAATTCGCCCGGCTGGGCGGCAAGATCCCCAAGGGCGCGCTGCTGGTCGGCTCGCCCGGCACCGGCAAGACCTTGCTGGCGCGCGCGATCGCGGGCGAAGCGGGCGTGCCGTTCTTCACCATCTCCGGCTCGGACTTTGTCGAGATGTTCGTGGGCGTCGGCGCCAGCCGCGTGCGCGACATGTTCGAACAGGCCAAGAAATCGGCGCCGTGCATCGTCTTCATCGACGAGATCGACGCGGTCGGGCGCCATCGCGGCGCTGGTCTCGGCAACGGTAACGACGAACGCGAACAGACGCTCAACCAGCTGCTGGTCGAGATGGATGGGTTCGAGGCCAACGAAGGCATCATCATCATCGCCGCGACCAACCGGCCGGACGTGCTCGACCCCGCGCTGCTGCGCCCGGGCCGGTTCGACCGCCGTGTGACCGTGCCGCTACCCGATATCGAGGGCCGCGTGCAGATCCTCCAGGTCCATATGAAGAAAGTGCCTTTGGCCCCCGACGTCGATGCGCGCACGCTCGCGCGCGGCACGCCGGGCATGTCGGGCGCCGACCTCGCCAATCTGGTCAACGAAGCCGCGTTGATGGCGGCACGGCTGGGCAAGCGGCTGGTCGCGATGGCGCAGTTCGAGCTCGCCAAGGACCGCGTGATCATGGGCACCGAGTGGAAATCGCTCGTCATGACGCCCGAGGAAAAGAAGATGACCGCCTATCATGAGGCGGGGCATGCGCTGGTCCGCATCCATGAGCCGGCGTCGGACCCGATCCACAAGGCGACGATCATCCCGCGCGGCGGTGCCCTCGGCATGGTCGTGTCGATGCCCGAGCGCGATAACTACTCGTACCATCGCGACAAGATGTACGCCGACCTCGCCACCGTGATGGGCGGGCGCGCGGCCGAGGAGATCATCTTCGGTTACGACAAGGTCTCGTCGGGCGCGTCGGGCGACATCAAGCAGGCGACCAAGCTCGCCCGCGCGATGGTGATGCGCTGGGGCATGTCCGACAAGCTCGGCCCGCTGGAATATGAGGAAGAGCAGGGCGAGACGTTCCTGGGCTATTCGCAGACCCAGCGGCACAATATGTCGAACGAGACCGCGCTGATGATCGACAGCGAGATCAAGTCGCTGATCGACGGCGGCCACAAGCGCGCGACCCAGGTGCTGAGCGAGAATGTCGACCAGCTCCACCGCATCGCCGGCGCGCTGCTCGAATACGAAACGCTGACCGGCGACGAGATCAAGGCGATCGCCGCGGGCGAGGACATCAACCGGCCCGACGCGGGTGCTACGACCTCGACCCTGCCGAGCAGCGGGACCTCGATCCCGAAGACGCGGCGCCCGTCGGGTCCGTTCGGGAATCCGGCGCCGGCTGGGGCGTAATCACGAGCTCAGCCTGAGTTGAGATTGAAGGCCCTTCCCGTGCGAGCGGGGAGGGCCTTTTCTTTGCGTAGCACGGGCACACGGCCGAACCCCGGCGCTCAGCCCGCGTCTTCCTCCTTCCACGTCGCAACGAAGACATCTCGATACGCCGGTCTGTCCGGATCGATCGGCCGGATCGGCGTCACGCCGTGCAGCACGCGGTGATCGTCCAGCAGCACGGTGTCGCCCGGTGCCGCCAGGGTGAAGCGGTCGATCTCCGGCCGGCCGGCGATGCGGATTTCGGTGACGCCTTGATCGGCATTCACCCGATCGATCAGCATCACCAATACCCAGTCGACGCCGTCGCGATGCATTCCTTCCGGAGTCGGGCGCCCCGGCTCATGCGCATTGGCTTCGATCCGGAACTGGTGGAGCTCGACATGCCAGGGGCGCGCCGCATCGCCCTCGCCGGCGCGCTCGAAGCAATCGGTCGCGCCGCGAAGCAGGTGCCGCATCATCGGGCTGTCGACAATGCCGTCCTCGATCGGCTCGAACCAGCGCTGAACGTCGCCGTTCAGCCGATTATAGTCGCGGCTCTGATAATGCGGCTGGTGCGGCTTTCGGACGATCGCGTCCGGGGTGATCGCCAGGGCAGCATGGCGCCGCCGGCGATAGCGGCCACCATCGGCCATGTAGCGATCGAGGCCGAGCCGGTTCCACGATTCGGCGAAGCCCTTCCACTCCGGATCCGACACCACGGCCGGCAACCAGTCGATCGCGCCTGGCACCGGGCGAACGAAGCCCTGCGCCGCAAGCTCGATGGCCAGGCGCAGGTCGGCCTCGTTCCCGGCAGTCTCAAATGGTCGAGGCACGATGCGGTCCCCCTGTCGATGCCCGCGGTATCGAGGCATGATCGTCGCCATATAAGGGCTCATGCGGCCAGATCATGGCGAGTGCGGGCCGGCGGCTGCCGCGTGCAGGGTAGTGCGGCGCTGCGCCGAGCCCGGCCGCTCCATCGCGGGTTCAGTCCGCTACCGCGGTTCCCGCCTCAATGGTCCGAGACGACCAATAGCGCGGAGATGGCAACGACCAGCTGGGTAGAGGCGAAAGGTTTGGCGATGATGGTGCTTCCCGGCACGCCCTCGGATGTCCATTCATGGTCGCTGGCGCCGCTGACATAGACCACGGGCAAACCGGCCATCAATTGACGCGCTTCCTTGGCAATCGCCCAGCCGTCCGGCCCGTCGCCCAGGTTCACATCGGTAATCAGCCCCCGCAAGTCGGCGGCGTGCGCGACGAGCAATTCCACCGCCCGGTCACCGCTGTCGGCCACCAGCAGCTCGAAGCCCGCTTCTTCCAGGCTCTCGACCATCGTTTCCCGGATCAGGGGATCGTCTTCGACATACAGCAACAACGGCGACACGGGATCGGTCATCGGCACGAATTCCCTGCAATGATTGTCGGCTGAACGAGCCGCTGCGCCTAAAGTGCCGCAGCCGGCGCGTTAAGGTGGATGATTGCCACCCTCGTGCCCGGATTGGTGTCGGCGATGGTCACGGAGGCGTCCAGTTGCTTGGCCAGGGCATCGACGATGCCGGTGCCCAGTCCCGGCTTCCGCGTCGCGTGGTCGCCGGGCATGCCGACGCCGTCATCTTCGACGCTCAGCCGCCACGCGGTTGGCCGCGACCAATATTCGACGACGATCTTCCCCGGACCCGTTCGTTCCGGAAAAGCGTGTTTCAGGGCATTGATCACCAGCTCGGTCACGATGAGGCCAAGGCTGACCGACACGTCCGAGCTCGTGATGCTGTCATCGACCACCGCGCTGAGCTCGAGCAGCTGATGATCGTAGATCATCGACGCCCCGATGCTGTCGCAAAGGTCGCTGAAATAGGACCGCAGCACCACGTCGCCCGCATTGGCCGTCGCGAGTTGGCGCTGGAGCGTCGCGATCGACATCACCCGATGATGCGCGTCCTGCAGGTGATTGCGCGCCTCATCCGACTGCACCTTGCGCGCGCTTTGCATGAGGACGCTGGCAATGATCTGAAGGCTGTTCGCCACCCGGTGCTGAAGCTCCTGCAACAGGATCTGCTTTTCGCGGACGGCGTCGTCCTTCAGCTTTTCGGTCAGCCGCGCCTCCGTCACGTCCAGCACGGCAAGCGCGATCCGGGCATCGTCCGACCCGAGATAGTCGAGCCGATGGGCATTGACGATCAACCGGCGCGTCGGCTTGCCGAGGCGCACCAGATCCAGTTCATAGGCATCGATCGCGGCATCGCCCGCGGCGGTCGCCGCCAGGAGCGAGCGAAGCTGGGGCATCCCCCATTCGCCCGATCCAAGGCTCGCCAGCCCCGCACCGACGACCTTGTCCGGATCGAGCGCGAAGGCGCTGCAGAACGAGCCGCTGGCAGCCTTGATGCGAGGTTGGCGTCAAGCAGAAGAAGCGGCGTTGCCGAGGAGAAGACCAGCGCCATGCCAAGGCTGCTGGAAGCATCATGAGATACGGGCGTAAAAAATTCCATGGCCGAAGCCTTCGGAAGCCAGAGACTCACGAAACGCGAGCCATACCCGGTAACAATTTCTAGAAGCGCTCCGACCCGGTGGGAGTCTGGAGGCAGGAACCATCATACCACGGCGGGGGTGGGAGTCCTAATTTTATCGGGGTTTTGGGGCGCGTATGCGGAGGGCGATGGGCATTTCTCGTTGGGGCGCGTCAAGCCGAGTAATCCCCATAATCGTCGCCGACGGCTGCTTTGCGTCCCAGCCTTTCCGTTCCAGATGCCCCGCGTCAGCCTCGTGGCCGGTGATCGGCTGAAGCCAAAGGCGCCCTTCGCCGACATTGTTCAATAGTCACGATTCATTCCTATATGGAACGTATTATGAACGATTTTCGTCGCGTTCCTAATATCCGTTCAAGTTTGGTCGTCGCTCGCCTCGGCGTCAGGGTGGTGATAGATCCTTGGCAGACGACTAACTAGCATAGCGATTCTCGTCACCCGTTCGGAGAGCAGCTGGTCATCAATGTCTAACCCGTCAGTTGATAATCGCCCAAAGCGCAGCTCCCTGCCTGCTACTGCGCGATTGCGGGCGGATCGCCAGTTGTTGTCAGCGGTCGGCGACGGAAAATCAGTTCTATTTCTTGATATCGAGACGACAGGCCTAAGCCGTTATTACGATGAAATTACAATCGTCGGCTACATGCTCGATGGCCGATATGACGTGTATATTCGAGGCGACGATCCTCAGCCTCTGCTCGCAGCTCTAAGCTCTGCAGATACGCTGGTTACGTTCAATGGAACGTTGTTTGACGTGCCATTTTTGCTTCAAACGTTTGATGACGCTGCCATACCGGCAACTCACATCGATCTGCGGTACGCGACCCGTCGCATTGGTCTGTCAGGGGGCCAGAAACTTGTCGAAGAGGAGCTTGGGATTAATGTTCGCACTGGATTGGAAGGCATCGATGGAGCGGAAGCGGTGTTGCTCTGGCATCGCTTTTTGCGCGGTGATATCGACGCACTGAAGCTCCTTGTCAGATATAATTTGGCAGACATCCAAGGCATGTGTCGGATCCTTGATCATGTGGTTGATCAGGTCGAGCATCAGGATTTCTGGATAAGAGTGTTCCCCTTCGGTGGAACTGATCACTTTGCACTGCTCGAGGTGCTCAACGACCGCGCCTGGCCTGACCAGCCTGTGCTCGACCGCGCTGCGTCGTTTGATCTGGTGTTTGGTGATCGGCCAGCGAGCCAATCCCTCGTTGTCGGGGTCGACCTGACCGGCTCGGAGCAAAAGCCCTCAGGTTTTTGCATGTTGCAAGGGCGCAAGGCGACGACCAACCTTATCGGCAGCGACGACGAGATGGTGGAACGCATCTTGGCGATTAAGCCAGATCTAGTGTCCATCGATTCTCCACTCTGCCTTCCTAAAGGCAGACTACATGTGGGTGACGACGATCCGAGCCGCGCTCAATTTGGTATCATGCGCGAGAGCGAACGCACGCTGAAACGGCGGGGGATCAATGTCTATCCTTGCCTGCTACCGAGTATGCAGAAACTCACTGAGCGCGGAATCCGGCTGGCAAATCGCCTCCGCAAAGCTGGTATCCCTGTCATCGAAAGCTATCCTGGCGCCGCGCAGGATATCATGGGAATACCACGCAAGGGAGCCGGCGTTCAGTGGCTTCAGCGCGGCCTAGCCGAATTTGGCATTGAAGGGGATTTCGTCGAGCAAATTCCTAGCCATGACGAACTAGATGCGATCACATCCGCACTCGTTGGGACGTTTCTTCTCGACGGCAAATTTGAAGCTTTGGGCGGCGAAGGAGAGAGTGCGTTGATCGTACCTGATTTGAGCGCGCCCGACACGCCGCTAGTCATAGGGCTGAGTGGTCGCATCGCTGCGGGGAAAACTACCGCAGCACATTGGATCGAAAACCGTGGCTTTGCCTATACGCGGTTCAGCCTCGTAATCGACGATGAGATCAAGGCACAGGGCCTTCCACTCGATCGACCGACGCGCCAGCAAGTCGGTATTGAGATACACCAGCAACGCGGTCAGGCTTGGCTTTGTGAGCAGGCGTTGAGTCGCGTTGGGGCGGCTACGCGCATTGTGATCGATGGTCTTCGCTGGCCTGAAGATCGCGCCTATCTGATTGAGCGTTTCGGTAATCGGTTCGTTCATTTGCATATTACCGCGCCGGTCGATGCACGGCTGAAGCGTTCGGGGGCACACAGTCATGACGACCGTGTGCGGTTTGAAACCGCCGAAGCGCAACCGGTTGAGGCGATGATCGACACGCTCGGTCAGCTTGCCTCATATGTTATTGATAATGACGCTACATTGGCGCACTTTGCTTCTGAAGTAGATCGCTTCCTCGAAGTGGTTGATGTGGGGGTATTATAACGGCATGCCGATTTCCGTCGTCGTTGGTGGGCAATATGGTTCTGAAGGCAAAGGGAAAACCTCGCTTCACGTTGCTCGTACCGATGCATCCGTTGCTGCGGTTATGCGCGTCGGCGGTTCGAATTCCGGTCATATCGGTGTTGCGCGCGATGGACGACGCTTTGCGCTTCGACAGCTGCCGGCCGGCGCTGTCGACGGCAATCTTCTAATTCTCATTCCGGCCGGTTCGTACCTTGATATCGACCTCCTCTTTCGTGAGATCGATGAACTCGGATACGATCGCGCCAAAATTAAGATTAGCCCGTTTGCGCACATAATTACGGAACAACACAAAGCGTGGGAGCGAGAGACCGCGCTTCGCGAAGCGATTGGTTCTACCCAATCAGGCACCGGCGCAGCAGTCCTTTCGCGCGTGGCCCGCGGTGCGGGCAATTTGCCGCCAGCGGTTCAAGCCGAAGACATTCCGGCTTTGGCAGAATTTTTAGAAGATACCACTGCCATAGCTCGATCGCTGCTAGACCAGGATAAACGCATCATAATCGAGGGTACGCAGGGGTTTGGCCTTTCCGTTTTGCACGCAGAAGCATGGCCTAAAGCGACCAGTCGCGACACTACGGCGGGCAGCTTTGTGGCGGAGGCTGGATTAAGCCCCCTCGACGTCGACGACGTTATTCTGGTGCTGCGATGCCATCCCATTCGCGTGGCTGGACGTCAGTCAGGCCCCCTGCCGCACGAAACAAATTGGGACGCGATCGCGCTCGAAGCCGGGATCGATCGAGACCTCACCGAGTTGACGACGGTTACACAAGCGCCTCGGCGCGTCGGTCAATTTTCCCCCGAGATCGTGAAACAGGCGATCGCGGTCAATCGACCGTCGAGGATCGTGCTCAATCATCTCGACTATGTTGACCCGGCAGTAGTTGGCGGTGAACTGACTGCTAAGGCGAAGCGCTTTGTCGACGATATCAGCGCTGCAATCGGGCAGCGTATCGACTGGGTCGGCGTGTCGCCGGACAAAACCGTCGTGCTCGAGCTACAAAGTCAGAGCTAGAGCCTATTTCACGCTCGCTCGCCAGTCGACCACTCCGCGTCGACCGACCAACCACTCGCCATGAAGCGATTTAGTCGCTTGGTCAGCGGCCGAGCGTGACGCGGCTGACCGACCACCCACATATGGCGGCATGAGCCACGCCTAAATAGCAATGGTGCTAATAGCCCGATCCCCGGCAGTCGCTCCTCGAACGAAGCTCGCAGCCGCGCGGTTTGAACGGTTGCCGGCGCGCTTCGATTGAGATGGTTGTACACCACCAGAGACGAACCCGAAGCCCACGCCGCTCCAAGCTCTGACCAAAAAACGTATTTGCCGGCGCGGTGATCGCTGCGCTTCAACGCCGCTGTTTCGATGCCATTGTCGGGATCGAAAAAAATGATGTCCCGCCCCTTAAGCGCCCTCAGCCCATTTTCGTACCAGGACGCTCGATGCGCCAGACGAGCCGCCGGTTTATCGCGAATAGCGACATGGTCTGAAAAGAACACGCTATTTGGAAGAAGGGCCGCCGCCTCAACCGCGGCGACCGACCGATTGCCCGAACGAACGATCCGCTCAAGCCCACAAAACGTGTAATTGTCGCGAGCTTTCAGATCCTGCTTATCCAGATAGCTAATGTGTCGTCCATCGCCGTTGTGCTGTTCGTCAGGATATAGATACCAAAGCACACCCAGGCTGAGGTTCGGTCGGCCGGTGGCTAGCGCCCGAAGCAAAGAATATTTTGCAAAGTCTCCTGCATCGCCAACGTATCGATCTTGCATACCCCCTATTACACCTTTGCTTTGACGCGGCCTTCGGTCGATCGCATATCTATCTGCGCAATTCGAAGGCGGGGCCAATGAAGAAGCCGAAGAAAAAGGAAGCCGTCCATGTCCGCGGCATAAAATGGCTGGCCAGAAGAAGCCACATCGAGCTTGCCGATGATGGGCCAGGTGCGCTGGAAGAGACCGACACTTCGCCAGCTACGCCCTTAATCGAAGCTCCTTCATCTGAGCTGATAGCAGCAAATACGCAATTCGAAACTTGGAAGGATGTCGATCCATTCCCTGAAATTGCGCCGTCTCTGTTGAACGCGGCTGACATAGACGACTATGCACGCACTACTGCAATGGTATATCCGTATGACGCAAATAAGAGAAAAACTGCTTCCTACCCCCTGAGCGTAGGCAATGAGATCGCATTCTGGGATCCTGATGAGCCAGATAAGTCTCCCCTCCGTTCGCTCAATGATGGTAGCGCGGTTGTTATCCCGTCAAATTCCTTGATTTATGTTCGTACGGCTGAGCTGTTTCAGCTTCCCAACTATATGGCCGTGCGGTTCAATCTGCATATCGACTTAGTTCACAAAGGTCTTCTGCTCGGCACAGGACCTCTGGTAGATCCAGGATTTTCGGGAAGGTTGATGGTACCTCTCCATAATCTAACGAGTAACACATACATCCTACAGGTTGGCGAAGATTTTATCTGGGCTGAGTTCACTAAAACATCGCTTGTTGATCGTTGGACAGCTTCAGGAGCCAATCGACCCGAACGCAGCGGGCAGTTAGTCAAATTTCCTGAGCGAAAGCTCAACAAATCACTCGCCGATTACCTCGCAAGCGCCCGAAAGGGTCACGACGTTTTTCAACGAGGTATGAGTTACCAATCGCTGCAGAATGCGATTCCAGATGCGATAGCTCGGACTGGACGCAAGGCTAGTGATGCAAAGCGCAGTGCAAAAAAGGCCAGTAATAAGGTAACCCTTCTCACTGGCATTGGTATATTGGGCATTTTTGGGGCTGCGGCTACTATGGTCTCGCAGCTCCTGTCTACGCGGTCTGCTCTTCAATCAACGCTAACCCTAGTCGGCACTACAACGTCCAAAATTGTCGACCAAGGCAAGGATATCCAACAGCTCCAGTCGGATCTTCACCGCGCTGAAGATGAGCTGAATGTCATCAAGGCACGCGAAGAAAAGTCGCAGAATGGTGTTCCTTCGCGCAGGGGCCTTCGGTAATCCTGACGGACGAAGCGTCGGCTCTCAGACGGCCAACAGTCGCGTAACTAGCGCGTCGTGTTGGGCGTTAGGGCGACAGTTTGCTAATTCACCCAAGCATTAGATCGATCGATACTTGACGCGACCGGGTAAGCCAAGTCGCAACATGTTCAGCACATCCTTACCACAACCCAACCTCACCCACCCCCTCCCCCACCCGGCACCGCCAACATCTCCCGCAACACGATCTCCGCGTCCCGCTCCTGCCCGTCCCTCGCGTAGCGCACCCGCACCCGCGTCCCCGGCTTCTGCGTGAACATGCGCGTCAGCTCGCCGCCGCCCAACTCCCGCGCGTTCCGGCCATCGACGCTGATCAGCTTGTCGTTCTTGCGCAGGCCCGCTTGCGCCGCCGGTCCGCCATCGTTGACGAAGCTCACCAGGATCGTCTGCGGGTCGGTCTTGATCGCGCGCAGCCCGGCGCGGCTGAACGGCACCGGCGCATAGCCCGGCACATAGTCCATGCAGATGCGCGAGCGGCCGTAATCTAACGTGATCGTGTAGTTCGCCAGGATATTGGTGCCGAGGTTGCCGGCCTCGCTGACCGACAAGGCGACGCCGCCCGTGTCGTCGGTCGTGCGGACCATCGGATGGCGCACGGTGCCGCCGCCGACGGCGAAGGTCTGCGCGTACATCACCCAGTTTCGCGACGGCCCGCCGGCGCCATAGGAGACCGCCTCTACCCCGCGATTGTAGCGCGCGGTGACGCCCTGTTGCTTCAGCCAATGGGCATAGAGCTGCAGCGATCCGTTGTTGCCGGTATCGATCGTGAACGGCGCGCGGATGCCGTCGAGCTGACCCTCTATCGTCGGCATGTCGTCGCTGAACCGTGCCGCCACCCATCCGCTCTTGCACGTCACGGCACTGTCGCGCGGCAACAAGGTCATCTTGCCGGCGCGATAGTCGATCCGGGTGATGAAGCGCTCGACCACTTCCAGCCCGAGCAGGCCGTCGAACGGCGGTTGCGCGCCGCGCTCGAACGTCGAATAGCCGAGGTCGAGGATCGAGAAGAATTGGTCGCGCATCACCGCGTCGCCGATGCGGACTTCCTTCACGCGGGTGAATTGCTCCGCGAGCGTCGCCGCGCCGCTGCCGCCGCTGCGCACCCCGCCGATGGGCGTGAGGCCGAGCGCGCGCGCCGCATCGGGCGACAGGATGCTGTGGCCGCCGGTATCGAACAGGAAGTGCATCGGCCGGCCGTTGACGCTGGCCGCGATCTCTAGCTGGGGAAAGGGCGTCGCGGCCACCGTCGTGCCCGCGGCCGGTATCGCGTGATCGTCGGGCTGACGCGGCGCGGCATAGCTGTCCGCCGGCGCGCGGGGGAGCAGGCGATAGGAGTCGATCGAGATCCGCTCTTCGTTGTTGCCGTCGGATTGCACGATGGAGAAGGGCAACCGCCGCCCCGCGACCGCGCGATAATCGGTGTAGCGCGTCTCGACCTTGTAGAACCAGTCCTGCTCCACCGCGCGCGCCAGTTCGCCGGTCGCCGCGTCGAACCACAATTCGACCGGCTCACCACCGCGCGGGGTTGCGGTGAGCACCGAATAAAGCCGTCCCTTGTCGGTGCGCGTGACCGCCGCCCCGCGCTGGGCGCCACCGAATCCCGCTTGCATCCAGCCGAACCGGGCGAGCCACGCACTCGTCTGCGTCCGCCGCTCAGCGAAAGGGCTGTCGAGCTTGTGGCTGCCACCCGATCGGTCGATCCGCCAGTGCGTGCGGCCGTCGTAAATGTCGCCAGTCTTGAACGCTTTCAGGTCGGTGCTGGTGGCGAAGCGGCCGTCGCCCAGGTCGTTGACCGATCGCCAGCTGCCCTGCAGCCCTTCCGCGGCGATCGTGCCGGTCGCGACCAGCGTGTCATGGGGTTGCCACTTGCCCGCCGGCGCGCTCCCGATCAGCAACAGGGCCGCTCCGGCGATCGTCCAGTTCATCCGCACCATGTTAGTCTCCTTGGGTGGGCTCGATAGCGCAGCCGCATTCATGCGGTCTTGAACGCGATTAACATCGTCGCGATGCGCGGCGCTTGCACCGCAGGCTCGCGTTAGCCTCGATACCCGCGCTCGGAAGCCGACCGGTACCGGTTTGAATCCATGGTTATTTTCGCGTCCGACAGGAGCGGTTCAGGATCTGAAGCGTAGAGGACTCCCAAAGGATGGCCGATATGCGCGCACCCGTCTCCGTTCTGCTGTTCGCAACACTCGCCACGCCCGCTTTGGCCGCTCCGCCGGCGCAAGAATCGGCCGCCTGGGTGAACCGCCTGACCTGGGGCGCTTCCGCGGCGGACGGCGCGCGCGAAAAGGCCGGCAGCGGCCGCTGGCTCGACGCCCAGCTCAAGCACCCCGACGATACGTTGCCGCCCGAGGCCGCCGCCCAGGTCGCGGCGATGCGGATCAGCCGCGAGCCGCTGGCGGCTTTGGTAGTCGAGCAGGATGCGGCGAGCCGCTATGCCAACAAGCTCACCGATTCTGCCCAGCGCGACGCCGCGCGCAAGGCGTATCAGCAGGACATGAACGCTCTCGCCAACGAGGCGGCGACGCGATCCCTGCTGCGCGATCTCTACGCGCCCGACCAGTTGCGCGAGCAATTGACCTGGTTCTGGTTCAACCATTTCAACGTCCAGGCGCAGAAGCGCGACATCCGCGCGATGGTGGGAGATTACGAGAATACGATCCGCGATCATTCGCTCGGCAAGTTTCGCGACCTGCTGGAAGCGACGCTCAGGCATCCCGCGATGTTGCGATATCTCGACAACGATCAGAACGCGGCCAACCATATCAACGAGAATTACGCGCGCGAGATCATGGAGCTTCACTCGATGGGCGTCGGGTCGGGCCATACGCAGAAGGACGTGCAGGAACTGGCGCGGATCCTGACCGGGGTCGGGGTCGATCTCAGCCCCAATGCGCCCAAGCTCAGCCCGCAGCGCCAGGCGCTCTATGTCCGTGCCGGGCTGTTCGAGTTCAATCCCAATCGACACGATTTCGGCGACAAGCAGTTCCTTGGCCACACGATCAAGGGAAGCGGCTTTGGCGAGGTCGAGGAGGCGCTCGACCTGATCGCGCGGTCGCCGGCAACCGCGTGCCATGTCTCCGAGCAGCTCGCGACCTATTTCATGGGCGACAATCCGCCCGCCGCCGTGGTCGATCGCATGGCCGCGACCTGGCAAAAGAGCGACGGCGATATCGCGCAAGTGCTTCGCACGATGATCCGCGCGCCCGAGTTCAGGCAATCGCTCGGCACCGTGTTCAAGGACCCGGTCCATTATGCGATTTCGTCGGTGCGCCTGATGTACGGCGACAAGGTGATCGTGAACGCGCAGCCGATCATCGGCTGGCTCAACCGCATGGGCCAGGGCCTGTACGCGCGCGAAACGCCCGATGGCTATCCGATGACCTCGGCCGCCTGGACCGGGCCCGGCCAGATGTCGGTGCGGTTCGAGATCGCGCGGCAGATTGGCGGCGGCGCGGCGGGATTGTTCAAGCCCCCTGCTCCCCCCGCCGCAGTGTCATCCGTGGGAATGGGCGGAGCATCGGCGATGATGGCGTCCGAAGCGCCGCCGAGCGCCGCCGCTGCACCAGCGCCGCCGGCTGTTTCGATACCGCCGCTCCCCAAGCTGCAGACCGCCGCTTATTACAGCGCGGTCGCGCCGGCGCTGGCCGGCCAGACCAAGACGGCGCTGACCCAGGCCAGCTCGCCTCAGGAATGGAACGCATTGTTCCTGTCATCGCCCGAATTCATGCATCGCTGACGCGAACGGAGAAGGCTTATGTTGCTCGATCGCCGTGACCTTATCGCCGGTGCCGCCGCGCTGGCGCCGCTGATCGTCGCCGGGCGCGCGTTCGCCGCGCCGCAAGCGAGCAGCCGGATGCTCGTCGTGTTCCTGCGCGGTGCCTATGACGCCGCCAACATCATCGCGCCGACGGGAAGCGATTTCTACCACGCCTCGCGCCCGACGATCGCGCTGGGCAAACCCAACCCGGCCGACCCCAATACGCCGATCGCGCTCGACGCCGATTGGAGCCTGCATCCGGCGCTCAAGGAGTCGATCTATCCGCTGTGGCAGAAGAAGCAGATCGCCTTCGTGCCCTTTGTCGGCACCGACGATATGAGCCGCAGCCATTTCGAGACCCAGGACACGATCGAGCTGGGCCAGCCGATCGGCGGCCATCGCAACTATAATTCCGGCTTCATGGCGCGGCTCGCCTCGGCGCTCGGTCAGGACAAGCCGATCTCGTTCACCGATCAACTGCCATTATGCTTTCGCGGCGGGCCGGTGATTCCGAATGTCGCCCTGGCGGCGGTCGGATCGAAGCCCGCCGTGCCGCCCAAGGATGCAGCGCTGATCACCGCGATGTACAAGGGACAGCATAGCGGGACGAACGACCTGGGCAGTTCGGTCGCCGAAGGATTCCAGGTGCGCGACACCGTGTTCAAGACGGTCGATGAGGAAATGAAAGAGGCGAGCCGCGGCGCGGTCAGTCCGAAAGGCTTCGAATTGTCGGCGCGGCGGATCGGACGGCTGATGCGCGACCACTTCAACCTCGCCTTTGTCGACGTCGGCGGGTGGGATACGCACGTCAACCAGGGCGGCGCGCAAGGCTATCTGGCGACGCATATCGGCGAATTGGGCCGCGGCCTGGCCGGGTTCGCCGATGAGATCGGCCCCGATGCCTGGCGGAACACGACGGTGGTGGTCGTATCCGAATTCGGCCGCACCTTTCACGAGAACGGGGACAAGGGCACCGATCACGGCCATGGCAGCATCTATTGGGTGATGGGCGGCGGGGTGAATGGCGGGCGCATCGCAGGCCCGCAGGTCGCGCTGTCGCAAGCGACGCTCAACCAGGGCCGCGACCTTCCGGTGCTGACCGATTACCGCGCGATGATCGGCGGGCTCGCGGCGCGGCAGTTCGGACTGGGCGGCGACCGGCTCGGCACGGTGTTCCCGGCGGCCAAACCGGTCGACTTGCTGCTCATCTGAAGCGCGCCGGGCTGGACTACTCTAGGCCACCAGCTCCAGCCCATTCACCCGCACCCCGTCGAGCCGGAGGTCCCGGGTATGCGCGATCACGTTGCGCTCGCGAGCCTTGCCCACCGTCACGTCGCGGATCAGCACGTCCTCGACCGGCGCCGCCTCTACCCCGACGATCCGCAGCGCGCGGCCGGTATTGCGGCAATCGACGCGCTCGACGGTGAATTGCTTGTAGGTCGGGGGCGAATTGCCGCCGCGGCTATGGTGATAGGCGGTGGTGAAGTCGATCAGCGTGTCGCTGTCGCGCACCTTCACGTCACGCACGCGGACCTGGGCGATGGTGCCGCCGCGGTCGAGATTGGCCTTGAAGTACAGCGCCTGCTTGGCGTGGTGGACCTCCAGCCGTTCGGCGAAGATGTTGGAGGCGCCGCCCGACATCTCGCTGCCGATCGCGATCGCGCCGGCGATATGGGTCGACATCTGGCAATCGCGGATGACGACGTTGCGCGTGGGCAGACCGACCCGCCAGCCATCCTGGTCGCGGCCCGATTTGATCGCGATGCAATCGTCGGAAACGTCGAAGCGGCAATGTTCGATCAGCACGTCCTGGCAGGAATCGGGGTCGCAGCCGTCCGAATTGAGGTGATGACTGATCACCGTGACGTTACGCACGATGACGTTGGTCGAATAGACGGGGTGGATCGTCCAGAACGGCGAGTCGACGAATTTCGGCCCGTCGATCAGCACGTTGGTGCAACGGAAGAACTGGACGAAGGGCGGTCGCAGGAAATGGCCGGGACCGAAGCGGCGATCGGCGACGGGCGTACCGGCCTCTCCCATGTCGCGCAGCGCCGCCTTGTCGCGATCCTGGTGCACGCGCCATTGGAAGAAGCCCTGCCCTCCCTGGCCGTCGCACACGCCCTGTCCGGTAATCGCGACATTGGTGCAATCGCGCGCATAAATCAGCGGCGAGTAATTATAGACCTCGATCCCTTCCCAGCGGGTGAGGACGATCGGCAACACGATCTCCTCCGGTTTGCCGAAACGGAGCAATGCGTCGCGTTCGAGATGGAGATCGACGTTGGAGCGGAGATGGATCGCGCCGTTGATCCGCCAAACCCCCGCCGGGACGAGCACGCGGCCGCCGCCCGCTGCGGCGCAGGCGTCGATCGCCGCTTGGACCGCGAGGTGTGCCGGGGCGCCATGCTTCGCGCCGTGATCGAGGATCGAGAAAATCGCGGCGGGGAAGACCGGGGCCCGCATCCGCGCGACGATCGCGTCGACCGGAGCCCAATCGTCGCGGGCGATATCGCGCGGATCGGAGCGAGGATCGGCGGGCGCAGCGGCGGCACGACCGATCGCGGCGCGCGCGACGGCGGCAAATGCAAGAGATCCCGCGACGACCGCGCGGCGATTGACCATCAAACCCCACCCTCTGCCAGGCATTCCGCAACGACCTTGGCCGTCGCCGCGCCCGGACCCTATGCGTGTCGGTCGGCGCGCCCGAATTGGCGACGCCCAATGAGCAACGCCCAATGAGCAGCGGATGCGACCCCGCGCCGACCGATCGTGACTGGTCCGCCCATCTCGCGTGCCCCCACAGCCGCGAGTACCCGGGCAACTGACCGACCCTCGATCTACCTGACCCTACCAGCCGGATGCAGTCCGGAAAAGACCGGAGGCGCGGCGGGACGAGCCGATCGCTTTGCTTGCCAGCTCTTTTTGCACGGCCCGACGCGCGATCAGAACTTCAACCGCGCCGAGACCTGGAATGAGCGCGGCGGAAGGTAATTGAACTGGTCGAGCTGCCCATAGCCGCTCTGAAAGCCATTGGCCGTGGGTGCGCCCGACGAACTGTTGGCGATCGCGGTGACCGCGCGGCTGTTGAATACGTTGTTGACGGTCACGCCCAGGCGCAAATTCTTGCCGATCTCCTGGCTGATCGCGAAATCGCCGATGCTGTAGGGCTTGATGCGATACAGCCGGATGTTCGGATTGCCGTTGAACTCGGTGGCATATTGCAGGCCAGTATATTTCTGGCTGAACGACAGCCGGAAGCCGCCGTTGCGATAGATGAACCCCGCCGCCGCGGTGGAGAAGGGCGCCTTGGCGATCTGCGCCCCGGTCTGGACGCTGCGCGCCTTATTGTACGATCCGTTGGCGAACAGGGTCAGACCCTTGACCGGCATATAGCTGACCTGGCCCTCCACACCCTTGTAGCGGACCTGGCCGATATTGACGAGCAGGCTGGAGTCGCAACCGACCGTGTTGCACGAGCCGATCTTGTTGTTGACGTTGATGATATAGCCGTCGGCATCGATCGAAATCTTGTTGCCGTGCCACACGGTGCCGACCTGGTAGTTGGTCGTGGTCTGCGGCTTGAGGCTATCGAGTGCGGTCGAGAGCTGGCCCGAAGCGGAATAGAAGCTCGACAGATCGGGGACGTACATGCCTTGGGCATATTGGCCATAGAACGACCAGTTGCTCATTGCCTGCCAATTGACCGTCAGGAACGGCAGCGTCTTGGTCCAGGTCGCCGACGTGTCGAGCGGCAAGCGCGACTTCTGATTCACCGCGGCGTCGATCGACCGCTTGAAATTGACGTATTTGACGCCTGGCGTGATCGACAGGCTGGCGATCGGGTGGAATTCGAATTCGGCGAACAGCTGATACTGGTTCCATTTCGAATGCTGGACGTAGCTGAGATTCGCTTCGGAGACCGGCGGTAGCGCGCTCGTCGCCGGAGTGCCCAGATTGGCCTTCTCGTTATAGCTGGGCGCGCCCGTGGTCCTGTCGAAATCAACCAGATGGCGGTCGGTCACTGCATATTCGTACCAGCCGCCGAGGCGGATCTTGCCCATCGAGAAATCGTAGTTGAGCTGACCGATATAGCCGAACACGCGGTACTTGTTCATCTTGCTGTAGCCCAGGATGTCGGTCGCGGGGCCGGCCACCGCCTTATAGGGTGAGGCGGGCGTACCCGCGCCGGAGAAGCCGGTGACGACGTTACCGGTATTTCCCGACCAGGTATTGTTGGTGTAACCGTACATGTACGCACGGTTGTCCATCGAGAAGCCCGACCCGAGATCGCTCTGCAGTCGCAAGTAGGAGAAGTCGGTAGTCTTGTCCGTGCGATTGTACTTCCAATAATCCATCTGCGTCGGATCGTTGCTGAGGCCGTAATTGCGGCCATAAACCCCGACGTTTGAGCCGGCGGCGCAGTTGGTGCCGGTTAGCTGCGTGAGCGCGCTGCCGTCGGGACCGAGCGCGACAGTGCTGCCCTTTGGTGTGGTCGCGCTGCCGCAGGTTGCGCCTTTCAGCACATCCGACTGGTAATAATGGTTGCGGTTCCAGGTGCTCATCACGGTCAACGTGTTCGAGCTGCCGATCGGGATCACCGCCTTGCCATAGAGGTTCTTCGATTCGACCGGCGAATAGGTCAGCGCGCCGTCCGAACGGAGGTACTGCCCAGTCAGCACGATGCGCGTGTCGTTCAGCGCCGCGATCTTGCCGGTCTGGAATTCGGCGCGGCCGATAAAGCTGTTCCAATTGCCGAGGATGCCCTCGACCTGGCCGCCCATCTCATCCTTCACACCGCGCGAATACATGTTGAGGTTGCCGCCGAACGTGGCCTGGCCGAGCTGGCTGGCATTGCCGGGGCCACGGTCGACGACGACGGTCTCGATCGTATTCGACGGGAAGAAAGCGGTCGAATGGTGAGTCGGATTGTTGGTGTCGGCGAACGGAATCGAATCGTAGGTGACGTTATATTCGCCGTCCTGGAATCCGCGGATCGTCGCCTTGGTCTCGCCATAGCCATAGCCGTTGCCGGCGCCCGAGATCGACACGCCCGGGGTCAGCGCGATCAATTCGTTGAAGTCCGAACTCGCGGTGGCGTTGTCGATATAATCGCGGCTGACCGCCGATTGCGGCTGAGTGGTGGTCAGCGATGCCGTGATCGGCGCGCTTTCGGCGGTGCGCGATCCGGTGACGATGATATCGGACGAGGTCAGCGATTGCTTATCGTTCGCCTGCCCCTTCTGGTTGGCGCTGGTCGACTGGTCGTCGCTAGCGGGAGCCGACGCATCCTTGGCGGGTGCGTTGGCGCCGGCATCCTTGGCCGCAGGCGCGGTGGCATCGGGGCCGGCGATCGCTGCAGCGGGCAGCAGGAAGGCGCCGGTCGCCGCAGCGGCGAGCAAAGTGGCACGGAAGGCGGTTCGGTTCATCATCATCCCCAGTTCGGCAAATAGATCGGTTACGGTCGGGCGAGTTCGCGGCGCGCGGCGGCGACCTGATCGGCAAGGCGCGGGTCGGCGAGCAGGCGGTCGGCGATCACCACCGCGACGCCGTGGCTCGCTTCCAGATCGGACTGGAAATGGACGCCGCAAATCTCTCGGCTGAGCGCATAATCCTGCGCCCGCGCGATGATCGCCGGGGCGCGGTCGGGCATCAGCCGAGCGAGCGCCCAGCCGACCGACCATGCCATGCCGCCATGGCCGCTGGGATAGGAGCGATCGGCGACTTTCCCCTTGCCGCAATGCGCCATCTGCGGGTCGACGCCATAGGGCCGCAGCCGCCGGAAATAGTCTTTGCCCGCGCTGACCACATTATTGGTTTCGCGCTGGATCCGTGTGAGCAGTGCGTAGGTGGCGGGGAGCCGGGCGAGGTCACGGCCCGTCGCCTGATCGAACGCGGTGGGATTTTCAGTATCACCGTCGCGCTCGGCCTGAGCAAGGCGCTCGGGCGAGGCGGCAGCGCGCAGGGCCTTCACCTGCTGGAGCTCGAGCGCTTCGAGCCGCGAATTGTGCGGCGGCGGCGGCGCGAAGGTCCGCGCCGGTGCGAACTCGGCGGGGTCGAGCAGGCTGGGCTCGGCCTTCGCGACGGCGGCCTCGGCCGGCGGCAGCGTCTGAGCCTGGACGCACGACATGGCAATGCTCACCGCGAATGCGGCCGGCACCAGATATCTGGCGATCATCAACGCTTCCCTTTTGTCACCCTGAGGACCAGCGGAACCCTGGGGCACCGAAGTCATGAAAGGCCGCTAGGTGGACGTGATGACGGTTCCGTGACTCACTGGCCCACGAACGGCTTGAAAACGGCAACATTGCAAACTTAGAATATTCTCATCACCGGGCTGTCACATCTCCGGCGCCAAACCGGCCCGGCGCCCGCGACGCTATGGATCAAGCAGCGGCGGCGCCGGCGTCAACGAGCTGGCCGGGCAAGTCGTTCGCGGGAATGCGCACGCGCACCTCGAGCCCAGGCGCGGCATCGGCGAGATCGATCTGCCCATGATGAAACCGCACGATCGCCTGCGCGATCGCCAGTCCGAGCCCGCTACCGCGTGTCGTCGACGCGGTTGCGCCGCGCTCGAACGGCCGAGTCACCCGTGCCAGATCGGCGGCGGCCAAGCCCGGCCCATCGTCGCGGATCGTGATCACCGCGCCGCCGCCATCGCGTTCGAGCGACAGGCGCGCGCGCGTTCCGGCGGGCGTGTGCGTGGCGACATTTTCGAGCAGGTTGATCAGCAACTGATTGATCAGGTCCGAATCGCCGGTGATCGCGACGTCGTCGAGCCGCCCGACTTCGAGCGTGCCGCCGCGATCGGCGATCACCGGGTCCATCGTATCGGCGACATCCTCGATCAGCGGGCGCAACGACAATATGCCCATCGCCGAGGGATGCCGGCCGGTCTCGATCTCGGCGAGGCGCAACAACGCGTCGAAGATCGCGATGATCGACGCGCATTCGCGTTCGGCCCGCTCGAACGTGCCCGACAGGGCCGGGTCGCCATCGGTCGCGCCGCGCGCGAGCGTGCCGCGCAGGCGCGTCAGCGGCGTGCGCAAATCGTGCGCGAGGTTGCTCGAAAACAACCGTTGCGCGCGGACCAGCTCCTCCATTCGGTCGATCATGCGGTTGAGGCTGTCGGCCTGGACCGCGAACATGCCGTCGAGCCGGTCGACGGGAATTCGCCGGCTGAGATCGCCCGCGGCGATCGCGTCGGCGGCGCCCTGCGTTTCGGCCAGCCGGTTGGCGGTCAGGCGCGCGAACAGGAAAGTCGCCGATACCCCCATCACCAGGGCGACGAGCGAGATCGCCAATACGATTCCGGGCAGCAACGCGTGAAGGCTGGCCGCCGCTTCGCTATGCTGGACGATCACCAGCAAGCTGCCGCTCGGTAGCCGCGTCGCGAGAGCGCGCCCTTCCTGATAATTGCGGCCGCCGCCGAGAAAACGAACGTCGGAAAAACCGGGAGGCGGCGGCGCGATGTCGAGCCGGCCCGCGATCCGCGCGCCATCGCGGGCGAACAGCACATAGGTCCGTTCGCTCAGCACCTTGCGGCGTTGCCAATCGAAGATTTTGGCCGCCACCATGGCATCATTCGCGCCATGACCGCCGACCGGTTGGAGATATTTGGCGGTGTGATAGCGCAGCGACGCGTCGATGCGGCTCGACACCCAGGCGTCGGCCGCGCTGAATCCGATCATGCCGACCGCGAGCATGGCGATCGCGAACGCCATGCCGAACTGGATCGCGAGCCGGCCGACCCGCGGCGAACGCAAAGCGCGCGGGATCAGGCGCACCGATCGGACCGCAAGATATAGCCGGCGCCGCGCTGGGTCTCGATCGGGTCGCAGCCAAGGCCCAGCAACGCCGTGCGCAACCTGCTCATATTGCTCTCGACGATGTTGGTGGTCGGCGAGAATGAATAGGCCCAGACGCTTTCGAGCAGCATCGACCGGGTGACGATGCGATCGGTATTGCGCATCAAATGAGCGAGCAGCGAATATTGCTTGCGGTTGAGCGCGGCCGAGGCGTCGCGGTAGCGCGCGCGGTGACTGCTCGGGTCGAGTTCGAGCCGGCCGACCTGGAGTCGCGATCCTTCCGGCCGAGATACGTTGCGGCGAGCAATCGCGCTCAGCCGGACGGCGAGCTCGTCCATGTCGAACGGCTTGGCTAGATAATCGTCCGCACCGACCTCCAGCCCCTCGATCCGGTCCTTGACCGAGCCGAGCGCGCTCAACATCAGCACCGGCACCGTATTGCCCTGGCGCCGGACATGATCGATCACGGACAGGCCATTGATGTCGGGCAACAAGCGATCGAGCACGACGGCGTCGTGCGGTCGGCGGTCGAGCATCAGGATCGCCTCCGACCCGGTCTGGGCGAGCGTCGTCTCGTGGCCATGCAGGCCCAGTCCGGCAACAATGTGCTCGGCGATCACCGGATCGTCCTCGACTATCAGGAAGCGCACGCCCGTCTCCGTCGTCCGGCTCCTTCGTTGCGTCCGCCATGTGACATGTCGATGTCAGCACCGTGACGGTTTGCGGTCGCTCTGGCGTTCGGGTCCTAGGCCGGGTTGCTTGGCACCACTGCCATCGCTTGGATCTCGACCTTGGCTCGTGGTTCGACCAGGCGGACGACCTGGACCAGTGCCATGGCGGGGAAATGGCGGCCGATCGTGTCGCGATAGGCGCGGCCGATGTCCTTCTGGCGCGCGACATAATCCTCGATGTCGGTGACGTACCAGGTCAGCGAGACGAGATGCTCGGGCGTCGCGCCGCCGGCGGCGAGTACCGCGACCACATTGGCGAGCGTCTGGCGCACCTGATCGACCAGATCGTCGCTGTCGAATTGCTGCTCGGCGTTCCAGCCGATCTGGCCGCCGACGGCGATCAGCCGCCCTTCGGCCGCGACGCCATTGGCATAGCCGAGCGGGGGCGCCCAACCGATAGGCTGCAGGATGTCATGCATGGTCGGCCTTTCGCGAAGCGGCGGCGGCCTGGCGCAGCCGGAAGCGCTGAATCTTGCCCGTCGCGGTCTTGGGCAGAGCGTCGACGAAACGGATCGCGCGCGGATATTTGTACGGGGCGATCACCGCCTTGACGTGATCCTGGAGCGTTTTGACGGTAAGCGCGTCGGGCGCGGCGTCCGCGATCAGCACGACATGCGCCTCGACGATCTGGCCGCGATCACGATCGGGCGCCCCGATCACCGCGCATTCACGCACGATCGGATGCGCGAGCAGCGCCGCCTCGACCTCCGGCCCGGCGATATTGTAGCCGGCCGAGACGATCATATCGTCCGACCGCGCGGCGAAATGATAGCGGCCGTCCGCGTCCTGGCGGAAGCTGTCGCCGGTCAAATTCCAGCCGTCGCGGACATAGTCGCGCTGGCGCGGGTCGGCGAGGTAGCGACAGCCGGTCGGCCCGCGTACCGCGAGGCGGCCGACTTCCCCGACTGGCACGTCGCGCATCGCATCGTCGACGATCCGCGCTTCATACCCGCCGACCGCGCGGCCGGTCGCGCCGGGCGCGCGATCGTCGACCCGGTTGGTGATGAAGATGTGGAGCAATTCGGTCGACCCGATGCCGTCGAGGATCGGCTTGCCGGTACGCCGCGTCCATTCCTCATAGACCGGTGCGGGCAAGGTCTCGCCCGCCGACACCGCCAGACGGAGCGAAGAGAGATCGGCGCCTTCCTCCATCGCCGCCATCATCGCGCGATAGGCGGTCGGCGCGGTGAAGCTGATCGTCGCGCGGTGGCGCTCGATCAGCTCGACCATATTGGCGGGCGATGCCTGTTCGAGCAGCGCGGCGGCAGCGCCGAAGCGCAGCGGAAAGATCGCCAGGCCGCCGAGCCCGAAGGTGAAAGCGAGCGGCGGCGAACCGACGAAAATGTCGTCTGGCACGACTCCTAGCACTTCGCGGGCATAGCCGTCGGCGATGATCAGCAAGTCGCGATGGAAATGCATCGTCGCCTTGGGCTCGCCGGTAGTGCCCGAGGTGAAACCGAGCAACGCGACATCGTCACGCCCGGTGCGGACCGCATCGAACCGCACCGGCTTGGACAAAGCGGCGCGGTCGAGCTCGGCATCGTGATTGGCGGTGCCGTCGAAGCCGATCACCTTGTTGAGGAACTTGCTGCCCTTGGCGCACGCAACCAGTTCGTCGAGCGCGCGCGTGTCGCACAGCGCCAGACTCACTTCCGCCTTGTCGACGATCTTGGCGAGTTCGGCCGCGCGCAGCATCGGCATGGTGTTGACCACCACCGCCCCCGCCTTGGTCGCGGCGAGCCAGCACGCGACCATCGCCGGGTTGTTGGGCCCGCGGATCAGCACGCGGTGCCCGGCCACGACGCCATAATCCTCGACCAGGGCATGCGCGATGCGGTTCGACCAGTCGGCGAGCTCCTTGTACGTCCGCGCGCGGCCGTTGCCGATCAGCGCAACGCGGTCGCCATGACCGGCAACGACCTGGGCATCGCACAATTCGACCCCGGCATTGAGCCACTCGGGATAGTCGAACCCGTCGAGCAACAGGTCGGGCCATTGCTCGGACGGCGGCAGATTGGCGCGCGCGAAGCCGTCGAGGTGACCAGTGGGGCCGAGAGGTTCGCGCGGCATCATCAGTCGCCCTCGAACACCGGCTGTTCCTTCGCGACGAAGGCACGATAGGCGCGCTCGAAGTCGCGCGTCTGCATGCAGATCGCCTGCGCCTGCGCTTCCGCCTCGATCGCCTGGTCGAGCCCCATCGACCATTCCTGGTTGAGCTGGGTCTTGGTGATGCCGTGTGCGAAGGTCGGCCCGGCGACGATGCGCGCCGCCAGCGCCATCGCTTCGTCCTCGAGCGCGTCGGCGGCGACCAGCCGATTGTAGAAGCCCCAGCGCTCGCCTTCCTCGGCGCTCATCGTGCGGCCGGTGTAGAGCAGATCGGCGGCGCGGCCCTGGCCGATGATCCGTGGCAGCATCGCGCACGCGCCCATGTCGCAGCCGGCGAGCCCGACGCGGGTGAACAGGAACGCGGTCTTGGCCGCCGGCGTGGCGAGACGCAGGTCGCTCGCCATCGCCATGATCGCCCCGGCGCCTACCGCGACGCCGTCGACCGCGGCGATCACCGGCTTGCCGCAGCCGATCATCGCCTTGACCAGATCGCCGGTCATCCGGGTGAAGCGCAGCAGCCCCTTCATATCCATCCCGACCAGCGGGCCGATAATGTCATGGACGTCGCCGCCAGAGCAGAAATTGCCGCCATTAGGCAGGATCACCACCGCATCGACGTCGTCGGCATCGACCAGCGCCCGGAAGGTGTCGCGCAGCTCGGCATAACTGTCGAAGGTCAGCGGGTTCTTGCGCGCCGGATTGTCGAGCCGGATGCGCGCGATGCGATCGGCCACGTCCCAGCGGAAATGCGCCGGCTTCCATTCCGCCATCGCGGTCATGCGTCATTCTCCCATTGGCTGCGGAACGTGGCGAGCGTGGTGCTGAGATCGCGCGCGGCATCGGGCTCGATCGGGGCGAGCAATTCGTCGATCCAGCGCGCGTGTGCCGCGGCCATCGCGGCGAAGGCGGTGCGCCCGGCGTCGCTCAACCGCACGATCGCGGCGCGGCGATCGCCGTCGCGATGGCTGCGCACGACCAACCCGTCGCTGACGAGACGCTCGACGATCCCGGTGACGTTGCCGTTAGAGACGAGCAGGAAGCGCGACAACTCGCCCATCATCATGCCATCGGGCGCGCGGTCGAGCGCCGCCATGACGTCGAAGCGCGGCAAGGTGGTGTCGAACGCCGTGGCGAGCCGTTCGCGCAATTCGCGCTCGATCGCGCGCGTCGTGCGCAACAGGCGGAGCCACAATCGGAGCCGTGCGCGATCGTCGTCGGCGACGCGAGCGACCGCGCTCACCATGTCTCGCCGCCCGAGACCGAAATCGCCTGGCCGGTGACCGAGCCCGCTCCCTCGCTGACCAGCCACAGCACGGCCGCCGCGACTTCCTCGGGCGTGACGAAACGGCCTTGCGGATTGGCGAGCGCGGCGCGCGCTTCCTCCTCCGACCGGCCGATCTTGGCGGTAATCTCATCGAGCGAACGCGCCAGCATCTCGGTCTCGGCAAAGCCCGGGCACACCGCGTTGACGGTGACGCCGCTTCTCGCGGTCTCGGCGGCGAGCGCGCGCATCAGCCCGACTACGCCGTGCTTGGCGGCGACATAAGGCGCGACATAGGCATAGCCCTTCAAGCCGGCGGTCGAGGCGATGAACACGATCCGGCCGCGGCCGGCTTTGGTCATCGGCGCGATCGCCGGCTGGACCGACAGGAACGCGCCGGTGAGGTTGACCGCGAGGCTCGCTTGCCAGTCGTCGAACGTCACCCGCGCGGCGGGCGCGCTCATCGCGGCGCCGGCATTGGCGATGACGATATCGAACGGGCCACGCGCGGCTCGCGCCGCTTCGTACAAGGTGGCGATCGAGGCCGGGTCGGTGACGTCCGCAGCCACGCCGTGGATGCGCGGATGCTCGACCGCATCGAGCGCGTCCTGCCGCCGCCCGCAGATCGTGACCTCGGCGCCCGCTTCCGCCAGCGCCAATGCAATAGCGCGGCCGATCCCGCTGCCGCCGCCGGTGACCAAAGCATGGCTGCCCGCGATCGTCATGGCATCTCTCCGCGCTCGGCAAGGCGATAGAGCTGGTCGCGCCCGGCGAGATACGGGTCGGGCCAGCGGGTTTCCTGGTCGCCGAGCCGTGCGGCGGCGCGGAGCGTCCAATAAGGATCGGCGAGGTGCGGCCGCGCGAGGCAGACGAGATCGGCGCGCCCCGCCATCAGGATCGAATTGACGTGGTCGGGCGAATATATGTTGCCCACCGCCATCGTCGCGATGCCGACCTCGTTGCGGATACGATCGGAGAAGGGCGTCTGGAACATGCGGCCATAGACCGGGCGTGCCTGGAGCGAGGTCTGGCCGGCCGAAACGTCGATGATATCGACCCCCGCATCCTTCAACATCCACGCGATCGCCACTGCTTCCTGCGGCGTGACGCCGTCCTCGCCGACCCAGTCGCTTGCCGAGATACGCACCGAGATGGGTTTGTCCTCGGGCCATTCGGCGCGCACCGCTTTGAACACCTCCAGCGGATAGCGCATGCGGTTGTCGAGGCTGCCGCCGTAGTCGTCGTCGCGGCGGTTGGTCAGCGGGGTGATGAAGCTCGACAGCAGATAGCCATGCGCCATGTGGAGTTCGATCATGTCGAACCCGCAGCGATCAGCCATGCGCGCCGCGGCGACGAACTGGTCGCGCACCATATCCATGTCGGTGCGGTCCATCGCCTTGGGGACCTGATTGGCGGGCGACCAGGGTATCGCCGACGCCGCGATCACCGGCCAATTGCCCTCGCTCAGCGGCGCGTCCATTTCCTCCCAGCCCAATTGGGTCGAGCCCTTGGCGCCCGAATGGCCGAGCTGGGCGCAGATCTTCGCGTCGGTCTCGGTATGGACGAAATCGACCAGTCGTTTCCACGCTGCCTCGTGCTCGGGCGCGTAGAAACCCGGGCAGCCCGGGGTAATCCGCCCGTCAGCGCTGACGCAGGTCATTTCGGTATGGACCAGCCCCGCGCCGCCCTTCGCGCGCTCGGCATAATGCGCGAAATGCCAGTCGGTCGGGCAGCCGTCGATCGCCTTGTATTGCGCCATTGGCGAGACGACGACGCGGTTGGCGAGTGTCATGCCGCGTAGCTTGAACGGCGCGAACATCGGCGCGCGCGGGGCCCCGACCTTATTTAATTCGGCGCCGGCCTGTTGTTGGAACCAACCCTCGGCAGCGCCAAGCCAGGCGTGGTCGCGCAGGCGCAGATTCTCGTGGCTGATGCGCTGCGACCGGGTCAGCAGCGAATAGGTGAACTGGACGGGATCGAGATCGAGATAGCGGTCGACTTCCTCGAACCATTCGGCCGAATTGCGCGCCGCCGATTGCAGCCGCAGCACTTCGATCCGCCGCGCGCCCTCGTACCGCGCCAGCGCATCGTCGAGCGGGAGGCCGGCATGAAGCTCGTCGGCCAGCGCCACCGCGCTTTCAAGCGCGAGCTTGGTGCCCGAGCCGATCGAGAAATGCGCGCTCGCCGCGGCATCGCCCATCAGCACGACATTGCCGTGGCGCCAGGTCTCGCACAGCACGCGCGGGAAACTGATCCAGGCCGAGCCGCGCAAATGGCCGGCGTTGGACATCAAGGGATGGCCGCCGAGATGCGCGGCGAACACCTTCTCGCACGCCGCGATCGATTCCTCCCGGCTCATGTCGCCGAACCCGGCACGCGCCCAGGTCTCGGCCGAGCATTCGACGATGAAGGTCGCGGTACCGGGCTCGAATTGATAGGCGTGCGCCCACATCCAGCCATGCTCGGTCGGCTCGAAGATGAAGGTGAAGGCCTGGTCGAACGTCTGGTGCGTGCCCAGCCAGACGAACTTGTTGGCATAGAGCTGGACGTCAGGCCGGAAGGTGTCGGCGAATGCTTCCCGGACGCGCGAATTGAGCCCGTCCGCGGCGACCACCAGATCGTAATCGGCCGCCAGCGTCGCGGCATCGGCGACCTCGCTCTCGAACTTCAGCGCGACACCCAGGTCGCGCGCGCGCTCCTGCAGCAGCAACAGCAACCGCCGCCGCCCGATCCCGCAAAAGCCGTGCCCGGTCGAGACAGTGCGGGTGCCGCGATGCACCACCGCCACATCGTCCCAATAAGCGAAATGCGCGCGGATCGCCTCGGCACTGAAGGGATCGTTGGCGGCGAGGTTCTGGAGCGTCTCTTCGGACAGCACGACGCCCCAGCCGAACGTGTCGTCGGCACGGTTGCGCTCGAGCAAGGTGACGTCGTGGCGCGCATCGCGCAGCTTCATGCTGATCGCGAAATAGAGTCCCGCCGGACCTCCGCCGACAATCGCGATCCGCATTCGACTCCTCGCCTGATTATCGCGCGAGCGTCGGCCTGTCGGGAAAAAGTTTCAAGTATAAAATATTGGCCGGCGCATGCCGGCTATGGCTGCGGCGGCGTCTTCGATGGATCGGCGCGCAACAACCACCGTCCCCACCAGAACAGGCCGAAGCCGATCGCGAACGGGACGCCGCCGACGACCAGCGGCAGCATGATAACCGACGGATCGCGCATCGCTTCGCTGAACCCCATGAACACGACTACAAGCGAGCACAGCCCGCTGCACGTCATGATCAGGATACCGACGCCGAGCAGCAGGCCGCCGAACAACCCTCTCACCGATCCCTCCTTGCGTCTTGCCGTGCCCTGGCCACGACCACGGCGCCTTCCGCGCCCGGGCGGTAGAATGTGTTGTAGGTGTCGAACGGAATGATCTGTTTGTCCGGCGTGACGAAATGGACGCAGCTGCGCTTCACCGTCGCCAGGTCGAAATTATAGCGGTCTAGGAATTGCAGGATGACGACGCGGAAGCTGTTGGCATAGCCCAGTTGCTCGGGCACCAGCGCCTGGGGCAGGCAGCACAGCACGCCGGCCAGTTTCTCCTCGGTATTGCATTGCGTGGTGGCGAGGCTGAGCAGGTCGAGCACGCCCTGGCGCAGCGCCGGATAAGCTTCGTAACTGATCGTGTTGGGGCCGTTGAGGATCAGTTCGCGCGGCAACAGCGAGGTGATCGGCGTCACGCTGCGCCCGGCGCGCAAGCCATAGCCGATGCAGATCTGGTCGGGATTGCACGGTAAGGGGATCATGTCCTCGATGCCGAACACACCCGCCTTGGCCACTTCGCGCCGGATTTGCGACAGCAGCACGCGGTTGGCCTTGGCATCGAACCCTTCGTTGCGCCCGGTATCCTGGACCGGCTGAAAGGTGACGCCGCGCACGCACGACCAATCGAGTGCATGGTCGACGATCGCCGCGACTTCCTGGTCGTTGACCCCGCGCTTGACCACCGCGACCAGCGTAGTCGACAGCCCGACGCGTTCGAGTTGCTCGAGTGCGGCCTGGCGGATGCGCGACAGCCGCGCGCCGCGCAGGTTCATTAGCGCATCGTCGTTCATGCTGTCGAACTGGAGATAGACTTCGAGCCGCGGCGCGTAGCTGGCCAGCCGATCGACGAATTCGGGCTCCTGCGCGATCCGCAGGCCGTTGGTGTTGATCATGACATGGCGGATCGGGCGGCGCTTCACCGCGTCGAGGATCTCGAAGAAGTGCGGATGGAGCGTCGGCTCGCCGCCCGACAGCTGGACGAGATCGGGTTCGCCTTCGCTCTCGACCAAGGCGTCGAGCATCCCCTCGATCACCTCGAGCGAGAGATGCCCGCCATGCATGTCCTCGGCATCGGCAAAGCAGACTGGGCAAGCCAGATTGCACGCCGAGTTGATCTCGACGATCGCGAGGCAGCTATGCTGTTCGTGGTCGGGCAGAGGCCACAATCGAACGGGCATCCGGCCTCGGTCCGGGTCTGGGTATGCAAGGGGCGATCGCCGGGCTTGAGCCAGTCCTTTTGCGAGCGCCAATAAGCCAGGTCGTCGCTGATCAGCGTCTTTTGCACGCCATGCGACCGACAGCGTTTGAGATAATAGACGCGCTCGTCCTCGATGATGACCTTGGCCGGAACGGTCGCGAGGCAAATCTCGCACAGGCTCGTGGTCTGGCCGTGGAAGATATAGGGCGCCGCCTTGCGGTCAGGCGGGGAGTGGAGCGGCGCGTCCGCGAGCGATCCAGAGGAGTGCATAGGCGCTGAGTCCGATCATCACGAAGTGGAACACGTTGAACGGGCCGATCAATGTTGGATAGGGCTTGAGGAACTCCCAGGCAAATCGCTGGACGGCATAAGCCAGGACGAAGGCGTGGAAGCCGTGCTCGACCGCCCAGCGGCGGCGGCGGACCAGCGCGCGCCAGTAGATGGCGAGGAAGAGCGCCATGGCGAGCGATTCGTAGATCTCGACCGGGTGACGCGCCACGCCGTCACCGAGATCGACTCCCCAGGGAAGCGTGGTCGGCACGCCATAGGTCTGGTCGCCCAGTCCCGCGAACAGGCAACCCCAGCGCCCGACGATGATGCCGAGCGCGAGCGGGATGACGAACGGCCCGCCGGTCGACCCCCGCACGCCGCGCACCCATTTCCACAATTCGACCGCGACGATCGCTCCCGCCAGCGCACCCGCGATCGAATGCGACACCACCGGGCGCGTGTCGCGGAGCGTGTTGAGCGACCCCAGCAGCCATGCGCCCAGCGCGCCGCCGACCGCGAGGCTGACGAAATAGCCGGGCTGGGTCTGCCGCGCGAGCCCGTCGACGCTGGCGCGGCGGTAACGGTAGACCCAGCGCGCGCCGAGAAACGCCGCGATCCAGGCGGCGAGATCGCCGGCATAATGGTACCAGGGCGCGGTCGGGATATGGATCACGCGTGTTGGTAGCATGATCGGGGTGCGAGGCGAGAGCGCGGCCTATTTGCGAGCGCGGCGACCCTCGCTATGGTTGCCGGATGGAAGACATGGTCTTCATCTCGTTGGCCGAAACTCTCATCCACCAGGTCGATGACCGGTTGGGGCGTGCGGCGGCGTGGGCAGTCGCCGTTATCATGTGCGTCCTGCCTATCGCGCTGATCGCCGGCGCGGTGGTCTGGCTGACGTCCTAGACGGGGGCATTACTCCCAGCTGATCGCGTCCTTCGAAAACCCGTCGCGCTGCACGCGGACCACGCAAAAGCGCTGCCCGCTCGGCGCGCGCATCACCACCCAGCGCTCCATCTGCGTGTCGATCGTCGCGCCGAGTTTCTGGAGGCGCTCGACTTCGGCGGGAATGTCGTCGGTTTCGATGTCGAGATGGATCCGGCTGTCATGCTCGACGCGCTGGATCTGCACGCTGATCTCGCCCTCAGGGGTCGCCAGCATCCGGTAATTGCCTCGCGTGCCGGGATGATCGGGGTCGACCGGCCGGCCGAGCGCTTCCGCCCAGAAATGCGCGGCGGCGTCGATATCGTCCGTGTTGCAATCGATCAGAATGCCATTGATGCGCGATCTATGCACGAAAACCCTCCAATGCGGGCATGAGGCATGCGGCGCCTCCGCCATCGTATCGCGAACAGTTTAGGCCCTATCCTCCGTGGTTTACAATCAATGTCGAGTCTGTCGGGATAATCGGACCTTATCGATCGTTACCGCTTGCCCGCGGCTATCGCATGATCGTGCGCAACTGGTCGGCCGCGGCCTTGAGCGCGGTACTATCCTGTTCGGCCTTGGCGATGGTCATCGCGCCGGTGAACAAGGCGATGACGACGTTGGCGAACGCCTCCGGATCGGGCGCGTAGGACGCCTCGCCTTGTTCACGGTCGCGGCGGACGCGGTCCGCGATGGCGTCGCGCCAGACGCGATATTCGCTCGCCAGCGCCCCGCGCAGATCGGCATCGGCCAGCGATAATTCCAGCGCGAGATTGCCGAGCGGACACCCCGACACCGAGCCCTGGGCGTCGAGCGCGGCGGCGACCGTATCGAACGCCTGCAGGATACCGGCGGCGGCACTCGGCGCGTCGCGGACGGTCGCCACCCAGGTCTCGCCCAGTTCGGCCGCGACGCGCTCGCCGATCACTGCCAGCGCGAGCGCTTTCTTGGTCGGGAAATGGTGGTGGAGCGCCCCCCCGGTAACGCCCGCCATGCGCACAAGATCATGCGTGCTAGTCGCGGCGAAGCCCGACGATTGGAACGATCGCGCCGCGACATCGAGCACGCGATTGCGCAGCCCGATCGGATCGTTGGTACGGATTTTCGACCTGGCCATGCTGCCTTTCCTCTCCGCCAGCCATATCGCTCCGATCGATACCGGGCAACCGGTCGGTTCGAAGATCGACCGCCATGCGATCTTTGCGAAGGATTAACCATGCGGGTCCATCATTGCACGACAACACGGATGACAGGCATGTTCGACCGTAAGATCACGTTTTCCGACGGGCAGAGACGGCGCCAGGTACTGCCGAGCGAATTGCGCCTCTCGCTCGACGATGTCGATCGCTACGTCGTCGCCGCGGCGCGCGCGCGGGGCTATCCGGAGGATTTCCTGACCGAAGCGGCGAGGCAAGTGCGCTTTCTGGAGGAGCGCGGATTGCCCGGCTTCGCCTCGTTCCGGCGCGAAATGCTGGAACATGGCACCGAGACGCTGACCCAGCGCGGGCAAGTCGCACGCCCGGATGGGCAGAGCGGTGGGCAATGCCCGATGATCGAGGCGCTGCGGATCGCCCAACGATTCGACCGGATCGTCGCGCTGCCACCCGGCCGCGAGACCGATTACCCGATGCCATCCAATCCGCTGCTCGCGGTGCCCGCGCTGGCCGAATGTGCCCGCCTCCGCGGCATCATCATGATGACGACCTTCTACATCCACGAGCGGCCCGGGGCATATGTGTTCGTCGACGGCGATCGCGCCGCGCTGCACGGGTCGTATCACGCACTGTTCGAGGCCGATTCCTGGGGCATAGCGCGCTTTCCCGAGGAGACGCACGGCACGCCGCCGCTGCGTGATGCTCATGTCGAGGCGATCGACTTTCCGGCGGATGCGCTGCGCGACCTGATGACGCTGATCGAAAGTCAGGACGAACAGTGACGGCGGCTGCCGGACCCTATTCCATCAGCCCCAGCCCGAGCAGCAGGATACCGAATAAGGTCAGGGTGATCGTCGCGAAGATCAGCAGCGCGAAGGTGCGCCACAAGGCCGAGAACCAATTGAGCTGATAGGCGCCGCGCAACTGGAAGAAGAGGTGCACCGGCGGACCGAACGCGATCATGTTGCCGTAGAGCCAGGCCGGCGCGCCGATCGTCATCAGCAGCGAGATGGTCGTCGCCAGCAACATCATGAATGCCAGCGAATAGGTCACGAAGATGGCATGATCGTAGAGCTTGAAGCGCCGCCGCCACAGGAACAGCAACGCCACGAACGGCACCGAGATCGGGATCAGCGCCCAGCTATATTTGTACGCCGAGGACTGCAGCTTGTAGAGCGCGAGCTCGGGGTTCTCGTTGGCTTTGCGGACGCCCTTGTCGAGCGCGGGCCAGCCGGTATTGAGGTTGTTCACCGCCTCCGTGCGGCCTTGCTCGGGACCCGCCGCGATACTGGTGCGGGCGACCCGCAGTCCGCTGAGCGTCGCCTGATACCCGACGATATCGCCCTGATCGTCGTCATCGGCCTTGCCCTGGGCAATGCGCTGTTGCGCGCGGTTGAGCTTGGCCTGGGTGCTGGCGATCTCGCCATCGAGCTTCGCCAGTTTCTCGGCCCTGGTCGCCGGCGTTTTGTCGAAGTTGAAGTCGGTGCCGCTTTCCAGCGAGTGGAAGGTCGCGAACATCAGGAAGACGAAGAACAAGAACAATGCCAGCGGCGACACGAAGCGCGCGCGCTCGCCATCGATATAGCGCCGCGTCAGTCCGCCCGGGCGCGTGACCAGCATCGGCACGGTGCGCCACACCTTGCCTTCGAAATGGAACACGCCGTGGAGCAGGTCATGCCCGATCGAGGTCAGCGTCTTGTGGACATGTCCGTTCTGGCCACAGGCATGGCAGAACGATCCGATCAACGCCGTGCCGCAATTAAGGCAGACGCCGTGCGCGTCCTCCCCGGCCCCGTGTTCGCCCGCTTTCGGTTCGACCGCACGCCCGATCAGCGCCCCGGTGGCGATATCGCCTGCTGCCGCAAATTCCCCGCTCATGGCGCGATGGATAGCATTGGCCGCAGGAAAGGCGATAGCGCTTTGGCCACCGGTTTCGGCATGATAATCGGCCCGCCATGGAAACGACCGTCGACATCGAAATCGATCCCGTCGCGCTGATCGCGTCGATGGGCCGGCATGCACGATCCGCGGCCCTCGTGCTCGCGGGCCTGTCGAGCGCGGACAAGGCGCGCGCGCTGACCGCCATGGCGCAGGCGATCCGCGATGCCGAGCCGGAGATCCTAGCCGCAAACAAGATCGACATGGCGAACGGCACCGCCGCCGGGTTGTCGGCGGCGCTGCTAGACCGGCTAAAGCTGACGCCCGAGCGCGTCGCCGCGACCGCCGACGGGGTCGCCACCGTGGCGACGCTGAAGGACCCGGTCGGCGAGATCATCGACGAAATCGAGCGGCCCAATGGCTTGAAGCTGGCGCGCGTGCGCGTGCCGATCGGGGTGATCGGCATCATCTACGAAAGTCGCCCCAACGTGACCGCCGATGCCGCGGCTTTGTGCATCGGGTCGGGCAATGCGGTGATCCTGCGCGGCGGATCGGAAGCCATCGAGAGCAATCGCGCGATCCACGCCGCCTTGGTCCGTGGATTGGAAACGGCCGGCCTACCCGGGGAGGCGGTGCAATTGGTGCCGGTGACCGACCGCGCCGCGGTCGGCGCGATGCTGGCCGGCGAAGGCGTGATCGACATGATCGTGCCGCGCGGCGGCAAGGGCCTGGTCGCGCGCGTCCAGGCCGAAGCGCGGGTGCCGGTGCTCGCGCATCTCGACGGGATCAACCACATCTATGTCCACGCCAGCGCCGACCAGGCGATGGCCGAGGACATCGTCGTCAACGCCAAGATGCGCCGCACCGGCGTGTGCGGCGCGATGGAGACGTTGCTGATCGACCGCGACTATCCGCATGCCGGCCAGCTGATCCAGAAATTGCAGGCGGCGGGATGCGAGGTGCGCGGCGATCCCTTGCTCAAGCAGTTGGTGCCCGGCGTGGTCTCAGCGGGCAGCGAGGATTGGGATACCGAATATCTCGACGCGATCGCCTCCGCGCGTTTGGTCGGCGGGGTCGACGAGGCGCTGAGCTTCATCGCCGCGCACGGTTCGCACCATACCGATGCGATCATCGCCGAG
Source organism: Sphingomonas asaccharolytica NBRC 15499 (assembly GCF_001598355.1). GTDB lineage: Bacteria > Pseudomonadota > Alphaproteobacteria > Sphingomonadales > Sphingomonadaceae > Sphingomonas > Sphingomonas asaccharolytica. The sequence goes on along the minus strand of NZ_BCYU01000022.1, from coordinate 11,343 downwards.
GACGCGGCCGTCGCCGAACGCTTTCTGGCCGCGGTCGACAGCGCGATCGTGCTGTGGAACGCGTCGACCCAGTTCGCCGATGGCGGCGAGTTCGGGCTGGGCGCGGAAATCGGCATCGCGACGGGGCGGCTGCACGCGCGCGGACCGGTCGCGCTCGAGGGGCTGACAACGTACAAATGGATCGGGCGGGGGACGGGTCAGATCCGGCCATAAGCGGAGCAGTATTGCCAATCGCCCGGCCGAACGAACCGGCCGCTTATCGCTTCACGCGTAAGGCGGACGGTGGCGTCCCATCGGGCTGGTGGTGAAGATCTCGCAGCCGGTTTCGGTGATGCCGATCGAATGCTCGAATTGCGCCGACAGCGAGCGGTCGCGCGTCACTGCGGTCCAGCCGTCGTCGAGCATCTTCACGTCGGGGCGTCCGGCATTGATCATCGGCTCGATGGTGAAGATCATGCCGGGCTTCAGTTCGGGCCCGGTACCGGGCCGTCCGTAATGCAGGACATCGGGCGCATCGTGATAGACGCGGCCGACGCCGTGGCCGACGAAATCCCGGACCACGCCATAGCGATGGCGCTCGGCATGCTGCTGGATCGCATGCCCGATATCGCCCAGCCGATTGCCCGGCTTCGCCTGCTCGACCCCAAGCATCAGGCATTCGTAGGTGACGTCGACCAGCCGCCGGGCCTTCACCGACACGTCGCCGACCAGATACATGCGGCTGGAATCGCCGTGCCAGCCGTCGACGATCGAGGTCAGGTCGATATTGACGATATCGCCGTCCTTCAGCGTGCGCGCGCCGGGAATGCCATGGCAGACGACATGGTTGATCGAAATGCAGCTGGTATGGGCATAGCCGCGATAACCGATATTCGCGGGAATCGCCCCGGCCGCGACGATCGCGTCATGGGCGAAGACGTCGACCGCCTCGGTGCTGACGCCGGGTTGCACCATGTCGGCCAGGGTGTCGAGTACCGACGCTGTCACCTGCCCCGCTATGTGCATGGCGGCGAAGTCCTCGGCTCCGTGGAGCTTGATCGCGCCGGTGCGGCGATCGGCGCCTTTCGACGCCGCGGCGACATAGTGGGTCATCGAACGTCTCTACTGTCCAAACAGGCGCCGAAGCGCGATCGTTCGTGACTATGACCGCGGATTGGCGGGCGCAAGGTAAGAGCCAGGCGACGGCTATCCGATCCTGACCAGCACCTTCGACTTGCACAGGATGCGGCCGACCAGGCAACCCGCGCCCTTCAGCGTATTGTGGTCGACCAGCACGATGGTGCCGGAAAACGTCCTGTTGAGATCCGGGACGAATACCTTACCGCGCCAATTGCCTGCGGAATCCTGTCGAAAATCGCGAAAGACCTGAGTGCCGATCAGGTCGCGCGTGCCGCCGCGGCGAGCATCGGCGATCGCCTGATCGCTTGCCCAGACGACCTTGCCGCACACCGACTCGCCGCAATGGCGGATCTCGATATGCATCGTGTCGCGAAGGTTGCGCCATGTGCCGATTGCGGCGTCCTGTTCGCCGGCATTGGCGGAGGAAAAGGTCAGCAGGCTCAGAATGACGGCCAGGATCGCGCGCGGCATCCATTGCTCCAAATTGGTTGATCGCCGCTGCGATATAATTTCGGCGGCGACATCCGCCAGAGGCCGCCCGCAAAGATGCGCCGCAAGACCGTGCGCCGCTCCTCGCTTTGGTGTAAGCAACCACGATGGCCGACGACACCATCATCCAGACCCCCGACGGGCCAATGACCTGGGCGGAGTGGAAGAAGAAGCACCCGATTCAGGTCCCATCGCGCCGTACCAAGGGCAAGGACCTGCCCAACAAGATCAAACGCCGCACCGACGACTGACCGCGCGAGCGCCAGACGCTTGACCGCCGCTCGATCCTGTCCAACCTAGGCGGCATGGCCAGAAAACCGCGCCGCCAGGTCATCAATCTCGGCGGCCTCCCCGCGATCAAGATCGGCGCCCCCGCGCCGTTCGCCGACCTCTATTACTGGGTCATGGAGATGTCCTGGCCGATGTTCATCGGCCTGGTGTCGCTGTTGTTCTTCGTCGTCAACATCGCGTTCGGCTTGATCTACGCGGCCATGCCGGGAGCAGTCGTCAATGCCCAACCCTATTCGGTGATCGACGGATTCTTCTTCTCGGTCGATACACTCGGGACGGTCGGCTATGGAGTGATGGCACCCGCGACCCGTTTCGCGCATGCCATCGCGTCGCTCGAGATCCTGACGGGCCTGTTCTTCTCGGCGACGATGACCGGGCTGATTTTCGCGCGGTTCGCGCGGCCGCGACAAAGCCTCGAATTCAGCCGCGTCGCCGTTATCGGCCGCCACCAGGGCAGCAAGGCGTTGATGGTGCGGGTGGCATCGACGCGATCGCGCGCGCTGGCCGACGCCCAGGCGCAGGTGTCGTTCCTCGAGACGCATCACCTTGGCGACGGCCGCTTCTTTCGCAGTCTCGTCACGCTGCCACTGATCCGGGACACCAATCCTCTGCTCGGCCTGTCCTGGACATTGGTCCATCTGCTCGCCGATGACAGCCCCGTGCTCGCGGCGCTGGCGAGCGAGGACCGCTTCCTGCTGACCGTCACGGTTGGTGGGGTCGACACGCTGCTGGCCGGGCCGTCGCTGGGTGGGGTCCGCTATGACCGCGAACACATCCGGGTCGATCACGAGTTCGTCGATATCATTTCCGAGGAGGATGGCGTCGTCCGCCTCGACATGACGTTGCTCCATGAAACGGTGCCGATCGGCTGACTGGCCGGCGCGAACCCGAGGTCGATCCCCGCGAGAATCGCCGGAGTACCGCGCGCTCAAACGGCGAGTTTTCCGTACGGCTGACCCACCGCCTTGAAAGAAGAGGCCTTCCGCCCTGCCTCCCGCGGTGGCACGATCGGGTTCGGATCAGGCAAGGAAGCGGGTCAGCATCGGCCCGGCGAGATGGGGAAAGCGATGCGTCCTGTCGAGACTTTCGAACTCGTCCTGGCCTTGCTGGTCGGCGTCGTCGCGCTGCATTGGGCGGCGCGGCGGCTGAGGCTGCCGCCATCGACCGCCTTGCTGGTCGGCGGCGGTGGGCTCGCGTTCATCCCCGGACTGCCGCCCGTGGCGCTCGATCCCGAACTGGCACTGGTGCTGTTCCTGCCGCCGCTGCTGATGGATGGCGCCTATTTCACCGCGTTCGGGCGGTTCCGGCGGCATTTGCCGGGTATTCTGTCGCTCGCCATCGGGGCGATCATCTTCACCACGCTGGCGGTCGGGGTCGTCACGCATTGGCTCGTCCCCGAATTGCCCTGGGCAGCTTGCTTCGCGCTAGGTGCGATCGTGTCGCCGCCCGACGCGGTGTCGGCGCGCGCGGTGCTGCAGAACGTCAAGCTTCCGCGCCGATTGTCGGCGCTGGTCGAGGGCGAAAGCCTGATCAACGACGCGACCGGGCTGGTGCTGTTCCGCTTCGCCGTGGCGGCGACGTTGAGCGGTACGTTCAGCGCCGGCGCAGCGGTCACCAGTTTCTTCCTGCTCGCGCTCGGCGGGGTGGTGGTCGGGCTGGCGGTCGCAGCGGGCTGGCTGTTCGTGGTCAAGCGGCTGAAGGACCAGACGCTGATCATCATGGCCAACACCCTGATGTGCTGGGTCGCCTATATCGCCGGCGAGCGGGTCCATGTCTCTGGCGTGATCGCGACGGTGGTCGCCGGGCTGATGCTCGGCTGGTACCAGCATATCGTCTTTTCCGCCCCCGTGCGGCTGCGCGGCAGCGCCTTTTGGCAGACGATGGTATTCGTGCTCGAGGCGATCGTCTTCATCCTGATCGGCTCGTCGTTGCGCGGGGTGCTCGATCGCGTCGGCGGGATCGAGGCGGTCACCGCGACGATGACGATCCCGATCCTGGGCGTCGTGCTGACGATCGTGGGCGCGCGTTTCGTCTGGATCTTCGCCAATGACGGCCTGCTTGCGGCGCTTCGGGCCGCGGGGCTGAAGCGCGCGCGACCGCTCGGCGTGCGCCAGGCGACGGTGCTGAGCTGGGCGGGCATGCGCGGCGTGGTCACGCTGGCGGTGGCGCTGTCCCTGCCCGCGGCGATCCCGGGGCGCGACCTGATGCTGGTCACTGCCTTCGCGGTGATCTTCGCCACCGTCGTCGTGCAGGGGACGAGCCTGGGCTGGCTGATCCGGACGGTCGAACCGGAGGACAAGGACCCGCCGGCGAAGATGACGATGGCGGAGACCGAGGCGGCGATCGCTGGCGCCCGTAACGCTGCGATCGAAGCCAATGCCTATGATGAGGACGGCACGCTGATCCACCCGCAACTGCTCAAGCAGTCCCACAAGCGGCTCGAGGCGATCCAGCGCTACGCGGCGGATGCCGACACGTTCATGGAGAATGTCCGCCCGCATTTCGACGTCATCCTGACCGCGATCGCCGCCGGCCGCGCCGAACTGATCCGCGTCCACCGCGCTGGGCAGATCGAGGACGAGGTGCTGCAGGAACTCGAGCGGGATCTGGATGTCGAGGAGTTGGGGATTATCCTGCAACGGGGAGAGTAGCGCGCGCTGGTCGCCGCTTGCGTCATCCGCGCGGCTGATGTCCTCCCTAGTGCGCGCAAACCCAGGGCGACGTCAGCATGATGCTGCAAATGTCGCCGCGCCGGAATGTCGGGTCGCGAAACGCCAGATAATCGTCGTTGAGCGTGCCGAACGTGCTGTCGGGCCGATGCTTCAGGCCCTGGTAGAATTCGTCGATCATGCCCGCTTCGAAATCGATGCCGCGCGGATAGGCACCGGTCACCGCCGCCCGCTCTTCGTCGGTGAAATCGGCATAGCCGCGCCCGGCAACGTCCATGCCGGCGGCGGCGTGCAGCAAGGCGATCTCCGGCTGCATCAGGTGCGGGATGCCCGGCGTGGTGTGGAGGGCGATCGCGGCCCAGACGCGATCCAGATCGTGCTGAGCGATGCCGTGGCCGCGCAGGAAATCGCGCGCCGCGTTGGCGCCATCGACCTCGAACCGCTGCTGGCTCGCGCGATACCGGTCGGTGAGGCCGAAATCGTGGAACATCGCGCCGACATAAAGCAGCTCGGGATCGTATTCGAACTGCTTGCGGTTGCCCGCGAGCGCTGCCCAGAAAAACACCCGGAGCGAATGGTCGAACAACAGGTCGCTCGACGCGTCGCGAAGCAATTCGGTCGCTTCGCGCGCAATCTTGCTGTCGGGAACGGTTATTCCGCACAGGATCGAAGACATGGCGATTTCCTTTGAATTCTGGCGGCGTCGCTCGTTCGACGTCGCGGCGCTTCAGTGGCCCTTGCCGGCGGCGGATGGCGGGCGCCGGAAGCTGATCGCCAGCCGGTTATAGGCGTTCATCAGCCCGATCGCGACGGTAAGGTCCGTCAATTCCTTGTCGTCGAACACGGCGGCGGCCGCATCATAGTCGCTTTGCGGCACGCCGATTTCGGCGACGCGGGTCACCGTCTCCGCCCAGGCCAGCGCCGCGCGCTCGCGATCGTCGAATAGGCCACCGGCTTCGCGCCAGACCGGGACCAGCACGAGCTTTTCCCAGGACATGCCATCGCGCGACAGCTCGCGCGAATGCATGTCGATGCAATAGGCGCAGCCGTTGATCTGCGAGACGCGAAGATAGACAAGGTCGACGAGCGGCTTGGCCAGCCCGCTCTGCGCGACATAGCCGTAGACGCCGCCGAGCGCCTTTATCGCGCCAGGGGCCGCCGTTTCGTAATCCATGCGCATAGTCATCTCATATCTCCAATTGTCGGGGGTCAATTCGGCCAGGCCGATCCGAGGATCAGCGCGCAGAAATTCTGGCGCACGTAATTCCTGTCCTTGAGCGCGAGCACGTCGGCCTTGACGTTGCCGAAGGTGGTCAGCGGCTTGCTCGCAATCCCCGCGGCGAAATGATCGATGATGCTTTCCTTGAAATTGGCCTCGCGCGGGTGGCACGCGCAGACCTGATCGCGCTGTTCCTGGGTGAAATCGCGATAGGAGATGCCCAGCACGTCCATCTCGACGCCGGCGGTCACCAGAGCGATGGTCGGCCGCATATGCTCGGGAATTCCCGGCGTGGTGTGGAGCGCGATCGCGGTCCAGACGTCCTCGATATCGCGTTCCGCGACGCCATAGCTGGTCATGAAGTCGCGCGCGGCATTGGCGCCATCGACCTCGAACCGCAGGTCGGCACTGGCATGTGCCGGCGTCAGGCCCATGTCGTGGAACATGGCACCGAGATAGAGCAGCTCGGGATCGTATTTGAGCGCTCGGCGCTCGGCCGTCAGCGCGCCCCAGAAAAAGACGCGGCGGCTATGGTGGAACAGCAGATCGTCTTCGGCGTCGCGGACCAATTGGGTGGCGGCGCGCGCGATCCCGCTGTCGGGGACGGGGATGCCGGCAATTGCAGCGCTCATCGCAAGTTCCTTTTCGACGCGACGTCGCGTGGCGTGAACGGGCACGCGACAGGGTTGGTCTTCGTTCGATCGACGCGGAGAGGGTCGATGCGCTCCGACCGTTTCAACTTGGCGGTGCGTGCCTCTCGACTCAATCGCGGGCATCCTGCGATTCTGGACAAGCGCGCGTCGATTCGCGCCAACGGGAGACGAGCCATGCCTGGGGGGAAAGTGGCCCTGGTAATCCATGACGGCGTCCAGGCGCTCGACGTGGCCGGTCCGAGCGACGTCTTCGCCGAGGCGAACGCGTTCATCCCCGACGCCGACCGCTACTAGACGCTGCTCGTCGCGCGCGACAGGGCGCCGCTCCGCGCATCGAACAATATGCAGATCATGCCCGATCTGAGTTTCGACGAAGCGTCGGATCGGTACGATCTTGTCCTGGTCGCGGGCGGGCCGAACTTGCCTTATGCCGATCCCGATCCGGCGATGGGCGCCTGGCTTCGCTCAGTCGCTTCGCGCACGGAGATGCTCGGCTCGATCTGCACCGGAGCGTTCGCCTTGGGTAATGCCGGCCTGCTCGACGGCCGCCGGGTCACCACGCATTGGCAAGTGGCGGACAAACTCGCCGCCCGCTTTCCCGCCGCCCGGGTCGAGCCCGATTTGATCCATGTGCGGGACGGGCCGATCATCACCTCTGCCGGCGTGACGGCCGGGATCGACCTTGCGCTCGCTTTGGTGCGGGAGCGTCACGGCGCCGATGTCGCCGTTGCCGTGGCCAAAAGATTGGTGGTGCTCGCCCAGCGCCAGGGAGGGCAGTCGCAGTTCAGTCCCTATCTCTCGGCCCCGGCCGACCCGGAATCGCCGATCGCCCGGCTGCAGGCACACGTGATGGCGCATATCGGCCAGCGTCACACGCTCGCATCGCTGGCCGAGACGGTGGGGATGAGCGCGCGCAACATGGCGCGGCACTTCGTGCGCGAGACGGGGATCACCCCGCACGAATTCGTCGAGCGCGCGCGCGTCGACGCCGCCCGCATGCTGCTCGAAGGAACGCATCTGCCGCTGAAGGCAGTCGCGTTCGACTGCGGTTTCGGCACCGCAGACCGGATGCGGATGGTGTTCGCCGATCGCCTAGGCATCACGCCAGCCCAGTACCGCGCCAGTTTTCAACATTAGTGCGGCTGGACTCGCGCTCGGCTATGCGCCGACGCCATGCACCGCCAAGCTATAGACGATCTTCCCCAACGCCCCGAGCAGCAGAACCCCGCTGGCCGCGAACTGGATCAGGAAGCCGGTGCTGCGCTTGCCCGGATCCGCCATATAGCCGGCGGCGTAGATCAGCCGGCCAGCGATCCACACCACGCCCAGCCCGGCCGCGACGCATTCGTTCCAATAGATCGCGAACAGCCACAGCCCGCCGAGGAACAGCGGCAGTCCTTCGAGCGTGTTGAGGTGCACCCGCAATGCGCGCTCGAGCAGCGGGTCGCCGGTCATGGCGGGCGCGGCGATGCCCGATGTGCCGCGCGCGCGGCCGACCTGCAGGCTCATGTAGAAATAGACCAGCAGCGCCACGATCGTGACGATCGCGGTCCAGCGATGTTCCATCATTGATATTCCCCCTTAGCGGTCGGCGCGCCGCCGTTCGCGCTTGATTGCTACTTCGGCATCCCGCTGAGGCCGCTCGCCTGCCGCAACGCGGCGCCGTCGAGGCGATAGCCGTCGAGGAACACCGTCCGGACATGGCGGAGATTGGTCAGGTCCTTCGACACGTCGCCATCGACCAGGATGATGTCCGCAGTCTTGCCTGGAGCGATCGATCCGACACGGCCGTCCATCCCGGTCATCCGCGCCGGCACGATCGTCGCGGTCTGGAGCGACTCCGCATTGGTCAGCCCGGCCTGCTGATAGAGTTCGAGTTCGCGCACCAGTTCCAGCCCATAGCCATCGGTACCGGCGACGATCGGCACGCCCGCCTGGTGAAGCCGCCCGACCAGGTCGACCATCTTGACGAAGCTCTTGCGGAAATCGTCGCGGGTCAGGCCGCCGAACAACGGATAGCCCGCAATCTTCCAGCCGCGCGCGACCGAGGGCGGCGCCACCTCGGCGAACGGCGCATATTCGGGTGAGAGGGCACTGCCGTCCGACGTCATCAGCGGCTCCCACACCGTCAAGGTCGGATCGATGATCGTCTTGCGTGTCGCGAGCTCGGCGTAGAACGCCTTCATCGTGGGGGAATCGAGGTCAACATCCTTGCCGTATTTGGCCGGCCCCTCCAGCCGCGCCGCGGTATTGGCCTTGTCGACCACGTCCTGCGGCATCGCCTGCATCATGATGAAGTTGATGTGGGTGACTTCGTCATAGCCCGCCCGGACCGCATCGAGCGGCCGCATGCCGGCAGGCACATGGCCATGGACGTGCAGGCCGAGCTTGTGGGCCTCGGCAGCGCCGGGAGCGATCCAGGCCGGGTTCATCGAGGTGTAGAATTTGACGCCCCACAGGCCAGCTGCCTTGATCTTGTCGACCGCGGCGATGGTTTCGGCGGCCGACGACACGGTAAGCGCACCCTGCGCGGCAAGCGGATCCTTGCGGTCGACGATCACCGAAATCTTGCCATCGGGCGCGAGCAGGTCGCCGGCGGCGCGGCGCTTGTAGATGCTCAGCGCATCCTCGATCAGCGATCCCGGGCTGCGGTAATTGGTCATGCCGGTGGCGACATTCTGGAGCAGGTTCCAGTCGTCCCCGACATGCTGGTGCGAATCCCACAAGCCGGGGAGCAACGTCTTGCCCCGCCCGTCGACGACCACGGCTCCCGTCGGCGCCTTGATCGACCCCGCCGCGCCGACCGCGGCGACCTTGCCGTTCGAGATCAGCACCGCGCGGTTGGGCAGGTACGTACCCGCGACCGAATCGAACATCAGCACATTGTCGACCAGGGTCGGCGTGCGGTTCGCCGGCGCCAGGAAGCTGTGGGCGATATCGCGGACCATCGTCGCGATCGCCTTGTCCTGGACGTCCTTCATCCTGGGGCCATCGCTCTCATAGCCCTCGGGCAGCAGCGAGATCTGCCCGGCATTGCCGAAGAAGCGATTGTCCTGATCGAGCCAGACCGGCGACGGCGAGAAGCCATAACCGGTGATGAAAGCGAGTTTGACGGTCTTCTTGCCTTGCGGACCGTCGATCGTCAGCGGCTGGCCTATCTTGATGCTGGCATGGCCGGTCGGCAGCAGATCGATGCCCTTGGCGCCCGCCGCGACCAGCGCGTTGACGTCCATTTCCCCGGCGAGCCAGGGGCCGCCATAGCTATTGTAGCGCCGCGCGGCGAACGGCGCGGAGCCGGAGTCGACGGCGGTTTTCCAGCGCGCAACGCCGCCGGCATCGACATCGAACGTCTCGGTGGCATCGCCCGAATCGGTAAAGCCGCGGATCGCGATCGCCGACGGCCGCTTGTCGGGCGCCAGGGTCACCAGCTCGTCGGTTTCGGTGACCCAGCCGCGCAGCGACATCGACATGCGATAGGCGACGCGGCCATCGGGCATCGTCCACGACCACACGTCGCCATGCTTCCCGGCGGTCGAGCTGATCGTATAATGCCGCGCGCCCGCCGGCGGCGCCATCAGCTCCTCCTTGGGCGTCGATGCCGCCCCGGCGATCGATGCGGTAGCGGCGAGCAGTGACGCGAGCAGAATCCGGCGCATATTATCCCCCTGTGCAGGCGCGCCGAGACTGACGCGGTCCGCGCGCCGAGGCAACCGGATATCTGCGGCACGCGTGCAAAGGTCAGGCAGCAAAACACGGCCCCGAACGTTGCTACTCTCATCCGCTTCATGGGATGGACAATATGTATGTAGTGATGGGAGCGACCGGGCATGTCGGTCGGGCGGTGGTCGACGCGCTGTCGGACGCCGGAGAAAACGTGACTGCAATCGTTCACCAGGCGTCCCACGCTGGTGACTTGCAAAACAAGGGTATCGCGATCGTCGAAGCCGATGTTCGCGATGTCGACGCCTTACGCGCCGCATTTCGTCGCGGACGTCGCGCGTTTTTGTTGAACCCGCCCGCTGCGACCAGCACCGACACCGACCGCGAGGAACATGCGACCGCGCGTGCCATCGTGGCCGCGCTCGACGGATCGGGGCTCGAGAAGGTCGTCGTCGAATCGGCTTATGGCGCGCAGTCGGGCGAGCGTATCGGCGATCTCAGCGTGCTGTACGATCTAGAGCAGGCGCTGTTGAACCAGCCGATCCCGGTCACGATCCAACGTGCCGCTTACTATATGAGCAATTGGGACGCGACGCTCGACCAGGCGAAGGACGGCACCCTGCCGACGATGTTCCCCGCCGACCTCAAGATTCCGATGGTGGCGCCGGCCGACCTTGGCCGCGCGGCGGCGCAGCGGTTGCGTGAACTGCCGCGCGTGGAGGAACCTCATTATGTCGAGGGACCCGAGCGCTATTCGGCGAATGACGTTGCCGCCGCTTTTGCCGCCGCGCTGGGGAAAGCCGTGACGGTGCAGGTGACGCCGCGCGATCTCTGGGTAGACGCGTATCGCGCGCTCGGCTTTTCGGACGCGGCGGCCGATTCCTATGCGCGCATGACGGCGGTGAGCGTTGACGACGGCTTCGACATGCCGACTGCGCCCGAGCGCGGCGAGACTACGCTCACTGCCTATATCAACGCGCTGGTCACCAAGGCCGGCGGGCGATCGCACGACTGATTCCTGCCAACATCAAAAAGGGCGCCGGATCGCTCCGACGCCCTTTCGGTACGCTTTACTCATCCCCTCCAGGCCGAAGCCCAGGAAGGTATCTCAAATCACGCGCTGGCTTGGGTCCGGCCGCCGCCGCCCTGGCCGCCACGACCCCGGCGGCGATTGCCGCTACCGCCCCGGCCGCGCGGCGCATAGGGGTTGGCCGGCCGCGCCTCGTGCGTCTTGCGCGGCGGG
>NZ_BCYU01000021.1 GCF_001598355.1 Sphingomonas asaccharolytica NBRC 15499 | reverse complement strand
TGGATGGCGATCGCGGCGGGATCGCCCGCCGCCGCCGCTTCGGCGACCACCGGCGCGAGACCGGCGATCTCGTCGCGGGCGAGGCCGTGCTCGCCCATCACCTTGGCGCAGATGTCGAGATCCGCCTCGAGCCCGAGCCGACGTCGGAACGCGTCGTGGAGCGGGCCTTTCGGCAAGCGGCCGTCGCTCATCCGGGTGAAGGCGTTGAGCCCCTGGATCGCGATCCAATAGGCAGAGCCTTCGTCGCTGAATATTTCGCCCCAGCCGCCGACACGCGCCGCCCGGCCTTGCCGCTCGCCATAGCCGATTGACCCGGTGCCGGCGACGAGGTTGATGCCGTCCGCGCAGGCGAGCGACCCCGCCCAGCCGCAGACCATGTCGTTGCCGCAGCGATAACGGTCATGCCCGAGCAGGCGCCCGCAATGCTGGTTGAGCAGCGGGTCGATCGCCTTGTCCTCGCCATAAGCGGGCAGGCCGAAGAAGGTGAAGGCCAGCCCGGCGGGCTCGATCCCGATCTGCGCGCAGATGCCGGCGGTCCCGGACTCGAGCGCCTGCACCGCGCCGTCGAGTCCGACCTGGAGATGATAGGTCGTCCCCTCGATCTGCCGCGCCACAACGTCGCCGGCGCCGTCGATGCAGACGAACTCGGTCTTGGTGCCGCCGCCGTCGACGCCGAGGAAATAGCGGGGCGTGGTCATGCGCCGGTGCTGTGGATGCGCACGCCCTTGACGACGCGGCTGACCGTCCCGGCCTGGTTCGGCGTGTCGGGCGTCAGGCCGCGGTCGAGCGAGGCGTGGAGCGCGAACAGCTGCGCGGGCACGATATAGGGGAACAGCAGGTCGCTGTCGGCCGCCGTCTCGAGCCCGTGTACTCTCAACGTCTCACCCTCTATGTCCTGGGCGGACACCGCCAGTACGGCGCCCGCGACCTTGTCCGCGCGCAACTCGGCGATCAGGTCGAGATCATAGGCGCGGGTCAGGGGATCGTTCGAAAGGAACGCCACCACCAACGTACGGTCGTTGACGATCGTCTTCGGGCCGTGACGGAAGCCGAGCGTGGAGTCATGCATCGTCACCAGCCCGCCGTCGGTGAGTTCGAGCAGCTTGAGCGCCGCTTCGCGGGCCAGCCCCTGGAATGGGCCACTGCCGAGATAGACGACGCGCTCGAACCCACGCGTGGCGAGCGCCGCCATCGCGGTTTCGGTGTCGGCCAGAACCGCCTCGACCGCCTGGGCGATCCGCTCGTTACGGTCGCCGAACGCGGCGATGCCCGAAAAGATCGCCAGCGCGGCATAGGTCATCGCCGAGAAGCTGGACGTCATCGCGAAGCCGCGATCGTGCGTCGCTTCAGGCAGCACCACGACATAGGCATCGTCGCCGCGCCGTTTGGCCAGAGCGCCGTCGGCGTTGCAGGTGATGATCAGATGATGGACGTCGGCGACGCGGGCATCGGCGAGATCGATCGCCGCGATGCTTTCCGGGCTGTTGCCCGACCGGCCGAACGACACCAACAGGGTCGGTGTTTGCGCTTCGAGATAGAGGTCGGGCGCGCTGACCATGTCGGTGGTGGGCACCGCGTCGACCCGGCGCCCGGTTGCCTGCGCCAGCGTCGCCGCCAGGCATTCGCCAATGAACGCCGAGGTGCCGGCCCCGGCCAGCACGATGCGCAGGTCGGGCTCCGCGAGCAGCGGCGCGATGAACGCGTCGATCGCCCCCTGTTCGTCGACGAGCAGGGCCTGGGTCGCTCGCAGCGTGATTGCCTGCTGGAAGATTTCGCGGCGCGTCCAGGGTTCGGCGCCGTCGGCTGCCGTTTTCGGGGCAGCGTTGAGGTCAGGCATTGGGATGGCAGGCTCCATGATAGGCGTCGAGCGTCGCGTCGATATGGGCCGCGACCAGGTCGACCGGGTCGAGCGTGGCGCGGCCGGCGCGGTGCGCGGCAAAGGCGATGGGGAGGTATTGGCTGACCAGCGGCAGCGGCGGCACCGTCTCGCGCAGATTGGCGAACAATCGTTCCTGCGCGGCGGCAATCGCGCTGTCGGGCCAGTAATAGCGGATACGGTCGCTGAAGCTGTAGTTGAGCTGGAAATCGAGCGCCGCGCCGCTGGCGTGATAATATTTGGACCAATTGCCGGGTTCGGCATGCATCCGTTCGATCGCGACGCCGCGCAGATTGGCGCGCCGTTCGGGCGCCACCGTTTCGCGTTCGATCGCGTCGAGCGCCCACAAGGCTTCGCGCAAGGCAAAGGTCACACCCGGCCCGACCTTGAGGATCGCGAAGTGATCGCGGACCAGAGCGGCGAGCGCTGCGGGAGTCTGGTAATCGGTCGAATGCGCTTCGAACACGATGTGCTCGACCGGCTCGATCGCCTTGCTCAGCGCGGTCGCCTTTTCGGGGACGTAATCGACCACCTTGTCGTGATCGAACTCGACGCCAGGCTGGACGACGGTGGCGATCACGCGGTCCCAGGCGCCCGACAGCCCCAGCTCGGCGAACAGGCCGCGGTGCATCGCGATCGTCGCCAGCGCCGCGTCGGGCGTAGTGACGGCGAGTTCCTCGAGGTCTTCGGCCGCACCGCCGGGCACGGGGACCTCGGTGCCGATGATATAACTCGGCGCATCGTCGGGATCGCCCGAATAGGCGGCTTCGGCGGCCGCGCACAGCCGCGCGGCGCGCTGGGCGATGGTGCGTTCGGGCAGCGGCACCGGATCGTCGGCGCTGCTCATCGAGCAGTCGAGATGGATCTTGCCGAATCCCGCGGCGACATAATCGCGCACCATGATCTCGGCTTTGGCCATCGCCTGCTCGGCGGGCAGCCTGGTCCAGGCATTGGGGCCGAGATGATCGCCGCCCAGCGCCAGCCGTTCTTGCGGATAGCCGACCCGGTCGGCGATCCCCTCAACGAAGGCGCGATAATCGACCGGCGTCATGCCGGTGTAGCCGCCGTCCTGGTTCACCTGGTTGGACGTCGCCTCGATCAGCGCGATCGGCGCGTCGTGCGCCAGCGCGTGGCGCAACGTCGCCTCGATCACCAGCGGATGGGCCGAGCATACCGACGTGATGCCGACGCGCTTGCCTGCTTTGTGCTCGGCGACGAGGGCGCGGATTGCTTTCATGATTGCTCCTCGAATGGACAATCCGCGTACATTGAAAGAAAATGAAACACAAGGAAATGATGCATAATGAAATTTATATCGCCGCCGGCTCGGCGGGCGATGGCGACGTTTCGTCGGCCGTATCCGGCTCGATCGCGAGCAGCACAGACGCGGCGAGCGCCAGCGCGAGGCCGACGATCTTGAGCGTATCGGGCATCACGCCAAGCGCGATCAGCGAAATGATTGCGGTGGCGAGCGGGGCGCCGGCATTGGACAGCGGCGCGACGATGATCGCTTTGCCGTAGCGGAAGGCGAAGACGAGGGTGAGCGCGCCGATCGCGTTCAGCACCTGGATGCCGGCGGCGAGCGCCGGGCCGTCCCAGCCCCAGTTCACCGGATGGGAGCGGTCGGTCAGGAACCAGGCCACCGGCACCAGCAGCAGCCCGGCGATCATCATGTAGAAGAAGATGCCCTCTGCCGACATGTGGTTGTTGGCCGACTTCATGAAGTAGGCCTGCACGCCCCAGCACAGCATGACGATCAGCGCGAGCACGAACCAGGTCGACCCGGTGGTCGCGGCGCCGTCGGCGGGGGTGTAGTTGAAGATCGGTAGCGCGATCAGCGCCAGCGCGATGCCGAGCAGGCCGAGCTTGCCGGTGCGCTCGCGCAGCAAGGCGTAGGACATCACGATCGTGACCAGCGGCGACAGCGAGATGATCGGGAAGATCAGATAGGCCGGCCCCCGCGTCACCGCGTAGAACAGCACCATCTGTCCGCCGGCGCCGAGCAGCCCCACCGCCATGCCGTAAGCGATCGCCCGCGGACTCGTCTCGAGCTTGCCGCCGCTCATGCGCAGCGCGATGAACGCCGGCGGGATCATCGTCAGTGCCCAGACGCAATAGACCAATGTGTCGGGAAAGCCGTGCTTGGAGGACTGGTCCGAAAAGGCGCCCCAGACGCCCCACAGGACGACGGTGACCAGCGCATGGAACAGCCAGGCGCGGCCGGAGGGGGCGGGGGCGGGGGTGGCGGTCATGCGGCATCTCCTGCGGGCGTTGCCTCGATGACGAGGAAGCGCTCGAAACCGGCGTTGATCTTGTTGCTGGCGGCGCTGGCGGTGCCGAGCGCCGCGCCGGTGAAGCTGTCGGTCAGCCGGTAGGGCCCCTTGCCGAGCCCGCGCAGTTCGATCGGCCCGTTCCAGGTCTTCGCGTAGAAAGCATAATGCAGCTTGCCGCCGGCCGCGACGACATGACCTTCGGGCTTGTCGAAGCCGATATCGTAGAGTTCGCCGAGGTATCGCCCCTTGGACAACATGTTGCGGCGATAGAGCGCGATCCACTTGCGCCACAGCCGTTCCTTGTCGGCGGTCAGCACGAAGCCGCCCGGCGGCAATTTGTCGTTGGGCTTGTCGGTGTCCTTCGGCCAGGTGAACTTGGTCGAGGGGATGGCGCCGATCCCATAGGTCGAGGCGAAATCGTCGCCGCCGTCGCTCAATTCGACATGGTCGCCGCTATACGGCGCGGACGGGCCCATGATCGCCTTGAAGGTCTTGCCCTTGAGGCGCACCTGCCATGACGATTCGGGATCGGACGCCGGCGTGTTGTTCATCGCGGGAATGTTGAAAAAGGCGAAGGAATCGCCGCACGGGCAGATCTCGACATTGGCGTTCTGGTTGATCCCGATCACCGTGTCGTAGATCGCCTTCCAGAAATCCTGCAGCTTCTCGACCGATTCCTCGGGCCGCTTGTGGTTGTGCGCCGGGTTATAGCAGGGCGCGACACCGTTGAGGTCCTGGCCGTCGATCTTGAGGCCTTCGAACCCCCACTCGCCGACGATCCTTCGCATGACCGTCTTGAAATATTCGACCGTCGGTGGATAGGCCGGGCACAGAGTATAGCTGTTCCACCAGCTCACGTTCTGCGCGGTGCCGCTGGCGTCGAGCAGCAGCATGTCGCGATGATCGCGCATCAGGTCGCTGGCCGGGGTTGCCGACAAGGGCGAGATCCACAATTTGGGCCGCATGCCATAGGTCTTGATGCGGTCGGCCATCGCCTTCAAATCGGCATTGCCGCCGGGGAACCGGCTGGTGTCGGCGACCCAGTCGCCGATCGCCTTTTGCCAGCCATCGTCGAGCACCGCCCATTCGCAGCCGACCGCGTTCGCCTTGTCGAGCGTGCCATAGACCTGATCGGGGGTGACGTTGCGTTCGTAGCCCCAGGCGCACCAGATCGGCGCATAGCTCGATTCGGGGATGGCGGGCGCCGCGAGCCCGCGCTCGGCCATGATCCGGCGATAGGCGTCGAGCGGGGCAAAATGATCGCCGCGATGCGCCATGATGAAGGTTTCGGGCAGGGTCACCTTTTCGCCCGGCGCGAGCAGGATCGGCTGGTCGCCTTCGATCGCGATCCGCGTGCCGCCGGGCTGCGACGCCACCGGCAGCGCGATCAGCCTGGGGACCGTTTCGACATGCCCGACCGCCAGCCCGACGTCGGGGCGCCATACCGCCGCCACGGGCGTGCCGCCGCCGTAATCGGAGCCGTTCATGCCCATGTAATTGCGCTGCTGGAAATCGTGCCGCACGCGTTGCACCCAGTCGCGGCGATCGGGATGCGAGGCGCCCGAAAAGGTCCAGGCGCCCTCGGGATGCACAAGCAGTTGATGCGCCGCCGACCACCAGGCCGCGATCACCAGCGGCGTCTTGCTGAGGTTGCGGTACTGCACCGTCATCAGCGCCGCGCCGGGCAGCGAGGGGTGGAACACCAGGTCGATACGCTTTTCGAGCCGCCCCTCGGCCACGCCGCGCACCGTATGGCGTCGGCCGCCGCCACGCACGTCAACGGGTGCGGCCCCGCTATCGCCGAGCAGCACGAATCGGTCGAGCACCGATCCGTCGGCCAGGCGCACGCCTTCGCCGCTGTCGAACGCGGTCAGCGGTCGTCCTTCGCGCGACAGCCGCGATCGAAGCGCGCCGTCGAACTCGATCGTCAGGATGCCATCGGTGGCCGTAGCCGCCGCGCCCGTAAAGGCCAGCGCGGGGGCTGACGGGATCAGCCCCGCCATGATCGCCGTCGTGCCGCACAGCAGGCCGGTCAGCGTGGATCTGCGTGTCAGTGTGGCGCCTGCCATTGGTTCCTCGCCGCTTGCGATGCCCGGTTTGCGATGGGCATGTCGGTGTGCGAGCTTGCACAGGGATTCGCCCAGAAGCAAACGAAAACGAGCCCGCTTCACTCGTTTTGTTTCGTTTTAATGCCCGTTGCCGCGCAGGCCTAACTGCGTCTCAGGCTCATGCGATTATCGCATAACTATCTGTTATATATCGATAATGATACAAAGTCCGCTGTTGCAAAGAAGTCGCGATCGAGTGCTCTTTCAGAGCGGCGTTGCCATAATATGACAAAAAGGGTTGCGTTGTGTAAAAACCGATCACAGAACGAAACATACTGAAATTTACGGCTGATTGAGGGGAAAATCATGGCCTCACGTCTTCTACTGCGTACCGGTGCCAGCATCTTCGTCGTGGCGCTGGCGTCGCTCCCCGTGGCGGCAATGGCTCAAACCCAGCCTGAACCGGCGCCGCAGGCTCAGTCGTCGGACACCCTGTCCGACACCGCCGCGGCCGATAAGGCGGCAAACGATATCGTCGTCACCGGCATCCGCGGCAGCCTCGACAAGTCGGTCGAGATCAAGCGCAGCGCGACCGTCGTGCTCGATTCGGTCAACGCGACCGAACTCGGCCGCTTCCCAGACAGCGACGTGGCCGATTCGCTGCAGCATATCACCGGCATCACGATCAACCGCACGACCGGCGGCGAAGGCCAGTATGTCAGCGTCCGCGGCCTCGGCTCGCAATACAATATCACCACGCTCAACGACCGCATCCTGGCGACCGACGACGATGGTCGCGACTTCGCCTTCGATATCCTCCCATCGGACGTGATCTCGGGCGCCGACGTGCTCAAGTCGCCACAGGCCAGCGCCACCGAGGGCAGCATCGGCGGCACCGTCAACCTGCGATCGGCGCGGCCGTTCGATCACACCGGGTTCCACATCGCCGCGCGGGCCGAGGGCAACTTCAATCAGATGTCGCGCGACGGCGGCTATAAGGTCTCCGGCTTCATCAGCGACACCAACAGTTCGGGCACGTTCGGCGCGTTGATCGGTGTGGTATGGTCGGACCAGAAGTTCCGCACCGACGCGCTCAACTATTCCTCCTGGGATTCGAGCAGCCCGGGTGTCTGGCCGGTCGGCCCCACCGCGGATTCGCCGCCGCCCGCCAACGCCAAGCCGGTGGTCGGCCTTTGCTGCATCCAGTTCGGTTCGGTGGTCGACCAAAAGAAGAGGTTCGCGCTGACCGGTACGCTCGAATGGCGCCCGGCCAGCAACCTGCACGTAACGGTCGACGGCATGTACACCAAACTCAACGACCCGCAGGTCGCGTACAACCAATCCTATTTCCCGGGTTTCACCTACGACCAGAATGGCCAGCCCGAATGGTCGAACGTCACGGTCCAGAACGGGTTCATCACCAAGTTCACGACCAACAATTTCACCCCGGAACTGGTCAACCAGACGATCCACCGCGTCGTCGACACCTATCTGGTCGGCGCCAACGTCCAGTGGGACGCGTCTTCCCACCTGTCGTTCCGTGCCGACGCCTATCGCTCGCAGGCGAACCGGCCGGAGGGCGGGACTGACACCTTCCTGACCGCGGGACTGGTCTCCCCGACTCCGTACAATCAGAACACCCTGACGTTCTCGGCCAACCCGAACGCGATGCCGAATATCAGCGTCACGCTGCCGGATGGGTCGGATTATGCGACCGCGCTCGCCTCGGGCAAGCTCGACAACCAGAATCTGTGGAGCACGCATTATGACGGGCTGTCGGGTTTCTCGATCAAGGACACGGTGACCGGAGCCAAACTGGACGGCACCTACACGGTCGACAACAGCATCCTGAAGAGCATCAGCTTCGGCGGCGCGTTTCTCAAACGGTCGAAATCGCGGCGTGACGTCAGCAACGACTGGACCAACGGTTCCAGCCAATACAGCTCGCTCTACAATACGATGCCCGGCCAACCGGGACCGATCACCTTCGCGACGATGGGTCAGAACGTCATCTCGACCTTCAACTTCCCCAATTTCTTCTCTGGCGCCGGCGGCAGCTTCCCGACCACGATGCTGGCGATCAACGCCAAGAACCTTCTCGCCGGTCTCAAGGCGCTCGACGGCACGCCGAACTACACGTCGGGAGTGGGCGTCTATAACTTCGCCGACAGCTTGCCGCAGTTCAACGCGGTGAATTCGTACGTGGTCAGTGAGCGTACCTTGTCCGGCTATATCGAGGCCACGTTCGGCGGGCGTCGCTGGAACGGGAATATCGGCCTGCGCCTGGTCAACACGCAGACGACCGCTTCCACGGCAATCAACAAGATCATATCGGTGACGGTTGCCGATACAGCCAATCCGACCGCCTCGGCGGTGGTGGACTATTCTGACGCGACGCCGATCACGGCGCATGGCAGCTATACGATCCCGCTGCCGTCGGCCAACTTCAACTACGGCTTCACCGACAATCTCCACCTGCGCCTGGCGGTCGCCGAGACCATCGCGCGGCCCAACCTCAATCAGTTCGCGCCGACCCAGACCGACAATAGCAGTAACCAGGATTACGTCGTCAGCTATAGCGGCAACGTGAACCTGAAGCCGATCAAGTCATGGCAGGCCGATGCGTCACTGGAATGGTATTACCATAAGAACGACATGGTATCGGTCGCGCTGTTCGGCAAAAAACTGCGCAACGACATCACCTCGGTTGAGGTCAACAATGTAGATATCGGCGCGGTCGGCTGTTTCAACGGCAAGCCCTGCGTGCCGTTGCTGTACAGTGTGGTCCAGCCGATCAACGGCGACGATGCCAAAATCTATGGCGTCGAGTTCAGTTGGCAGCACATGCTGAGGAACGGTTTCGGCATCCGTGCGCAATTCACGCATACCTGGAGCCAGACGACGATCAACGGCCAGGACGCCGGTCAGGAAGCCGGCGTCTCGCCGACGACCTGGTCGATCAATCCCTTCTACGAAAAGGGCCCGATCTCGCTCAGCGTGTCGTGGGATCACTCGAGCTCGTTCGTCTATGCCAACTTCACGGAGGTCGATGGCATGCCCGCGATCGCCAGTTCCTACGACTGGGTCACCGCGACGGCGTCGTTCAACATCACCAAGCGGATCAAGCTGTACGTCGAGGGGCGCAACCTGACCAACTCGATCGTCCGCACCTATCTCAATGGCGATCGCAACATCGTCTGGGCGTCGGGCGCGGTCGGTACCGGCAGCAGCGTGGGAGCCGGTTATACCGCATATGGTCGGACGTTCACCGCCGGGGTTCGCTTCGGGTTCTGAATAGGCCGGGCAGGCGGCGGACCGGCGGATCCGGTCCGGCCGCCCCTTGCGCCAGGAGATGTCAGACATAGCTCGGCTGGTCGTCAGGCGATGCGGATGTCGCAACCGAGCTTGCTTGCCTGATCCAGGCTGTCCTCGGGCGCGCCGTCGTCGGTGATCAACACATTCACTTCCTCGAGCCCCATGATGCGGTGCAGGCAGGTACGGCCGAATTTGCTGCTGTCGGTCACCGCCACGACCTCGCGCGCGACATGGGCCATCTTGCGATTGAGCGCCGCCTCGGCCTCGAAATGCGTGGTGATGCCTCGCTGCAGATCGATACCGTCGACTCCGAGGAACAATCGATCGACCTGCAGGCTGTCGAGCGCCGCCTCGGTCTGTCCGCCATAAAACGCCATGTTCTTGCGCCGCAGCCGCCCGCCGAGCAGCACGACTTCGATATTCTTCTTGTGGACCAGCTGATTCAAGATGTCCGCGTCGTTGGTCAGCACGACGAGGTCGGCGTCATCGGGCAGGAAGCGCGCGATCTGCGCGGTGGTCGTTCCCGAATCGAGGATGATCGCCTCGCCCGGTTTCACCATCGACGCGGCGAGGCGGCCGATCCGCTCCTTCTCGGGCATGTGCAGGACGCGCTTGGCATCGACCGGATCCTCGTCGGCCACGCCGATCACGCCGGCGGCGACGGCGCCACCGTAGCAGCGGACGGACACGCCGCGCGCCTCGAGAAAGGCGAGGTCCTTGCGAATCGTCTGGGTGGAAACTTGGTACTGTTCGGACAAGGCGTGTACCTGGACGCTCCCCACGTCGTGAAGCATTCCGATGATTTCCTGACGTCGCCGACTTGTATCCCGCATTATGCCTCCTGCGCGATTTCTAGCGGCAAAGCGCCGATCGCTCCATGCGTTTTCTTTCGTTGATGCCGCGGCACGCCGTGTCTTGGGGACGGGTAAACCTCGACAGGTCGTTGCTGCGATAGCGGGTCGATGCGACGGCTCGGTTTGTGGATGAAAATTATATAATGAAACATATGCAAAACGGTTTGCGCGCTGTTTGGGAATAATGCTAGCCCGTCTCGAACTGTCGTAGTTTCATTTTATATAACATCAAAGGAGGGGTTATGCGCCTGCACCATGGTTTAATCGCCGCGTCACTGCTGTCGCTGGCGGTGGCTTCCACCCAGCCGGTGCGGGCGCAGGATCCGGCCCAGGCGACCTATAGCGAGGCCGATTTCGTCCGCGTTCCCAAATTCGATGCGCATGTGCATGACAATGTCGCACGAACCGCCTTCATCGATATCGCCCGCAAGGACGGCTTCGAGCTGTTATCGATCAACGTGGACTATCCCGATTTCCCCCCGCTGAAATTGCAGGCGAAGGCGGCGGAGGAGCATGAACTCCAGAATCCCAAGATCTTTCACTTCGCCACGGCGTTCTCGATGGACGGATTCGGCGAGCCGGGGTGGAGCGACCGCGCGATCGCCACGATCGATGCCGCGGTCGCCAAGGGCGCGGTAGCGGTCAAGGTCTGGAAGAATATCGGTATGGTGGTCAAGGACAAGGAAGGCAAACGCGTCTTCCTCGACGATCCGCGGTTCGACGCCGTGATGGCGCATATCGAGAAGATCGGGATCCCGCTGATCGCGCATCAGGGCGAGCCGCTCAATTGCTGGCTGCCGCTCGACCAGATGACGACCGACAACGATCGCGGCTATTTCCGCGATCACCCGCAATATTATATGTATCTCCATCCGGAAGAGCCGAGCTACGAGATGCTGATGGCAGCGCGGGACCGTTTCGTCGCCTTCCATCCCAAGCTGTCCTTCGTCGGTGCGCACATGGCCAGCCTCGAATGGAGCGTGGACCGGCTGGCGACATTCCTCGACCGCTTCCCCAACGCCAACGTCGATCTCGCCGCGCGCATGACGCAGATCCAGTATCAATCGAACCAGGATTACGAGAAGGTCCGCGCCTTCTTCATCAAATATCAGGACCGATTGATGTACGGCACCGACGTTGCCGACAATCCGCCCGACCCGAGCAAGCCAGTAGAAAACCCGCCGGTGGACATTGACCATCTGGCGACCGAGGTCGATCACGCTTGGCGTTCGGACTGGCGCTATCTTGCAACGCCGCAGTCGCAGCGCATCGAAGAGATCAAGTCCGATGTGAAGGGGCTGGGGCTGCCGCGCGTTGTGATCAACAAGATCTACTACGAGAACGCGCACCGGATTTATCTGCGGGGGCGGTAGCGGTTTTGTTGGCGCGACGCCGGCGGTGGCCCCGGCAAGCCCTGGGCGCCCCAGCTTGGCCAATCCGTGTTTTGCGAAGGCCGCGACGGATTGCGGGCAGCGCGCCCGTCCGGCCTCATCCAGGTTGACGATGCCCGCATCTGCGAGCGACAACCAAATTGCCGATATTCGGCTAGCAGCCGACTGCGAGCCGTTCGGCTTGCCGCATCGCTATGGGCGCTTTTACGGGCTGCAGGTCTAGACGTCGCCAAGCGCCAACCTCGTTCAGATCGGCGTGTCGCCGCTGAGCGAAATCCCGTGAAGGTGTACCGGGCGGCGGTGATGCGCGAGATGGGGGTCCGGACGCTCGCCGACCTCGTCAAGGCGTCCGAGCAGCTTGTCGCCCAGGCGCCGGGATTGCAGCCTGTCCCAGAGTCGTAGCCGTTGCGGCCGTCGTTGATTACCCGCGTCACAGCGAAGGACTGATCTTGTCCGGCGTAGCGTTCATCTGCGTCATCGACGATGACTCCTCGGTCCGAAAGGCGTTGCTCAACCTGATCGAGTCGATGGAGTTTAAAGGCTGCGGACATCGCTCCGCGGAGGACGCGCTGGGCTGCGGCGACGCCGAGGCGGCGGCGTGCATCCTGACCGACATTCATATGCCGGGACTGGACGGATTCGCCCTCAAGCGCGCGCTCGACGAGCGCGGCTGTGTCACGCCCATCATCATGATGTCCGGACGCGACGACGTGCTGCTGGAACGCCGCGCGCAGGAAGCCGGGGCGATATGCTTCCTGCGCAAGCCGCTTCATGCGGAGGCTCTAGCAAGATGCCTAACGCATGCCGTGGGCAATCACTGACGCCGGTGGCCAAGCTCGGTCGCCACCGGCATCGCAGGACCTAGTTCGCCGCGCTATCATGCAGCATGGCATTCGGATCGCGGCTGAAGAGCGAGATCTCGGAGGATATCGAATCGGGAGACTAACGGTTCTGACATGCAGATGAACGGACTCGCCATTGGCGATCTGCCAGTCACTTGTGAGCTCCCATAACGCCTCACTCCGGGGCTGACAAAGGCTGCCCCGTCGCAGCCCGTATCAACTGCGGAAGCTTTGGATGAGTTTGTCGGACGCTTCCCACAGACGACGCGCAACGGCCTCGTCCAGTGCAGCCGGGGGAACCCGCGCAGGCGCGGGATATCCGCGGGTCTCGCCCCAAGCGTCCGGGCCATAATAGCCGCCTGGTTCGGCATCGGCCGAGGTTGCAGCGAAGAGCGTCGGGAGCGCCCCTTGCGCGGCCGGCTGGAAGAGAAACCATAACAGTGTCCGTGCCAGGCCCATGCCACTCCAGCGACCGGGAGCATTGTGCAGCAGGTCGGTGCGCGCGACGCCGGGATGCGCAACGATGCTCGTCACGCCCCAACCGCCGGCGGTGCTGCGGCGCTGCAACTCGAGACCGAACATCAGGCAGGCGAGCTTGGATTGGCTATACACCGGCATCGACTTGTAGCTTTTCTCGGCATTGAGATCGTCGAGGTCGATCGCGCCGTTTCTCGCGGCGACGCTCGAAAGCGAGACGACCCTCGCGTCGCCTGACTTGCGAAGCAGCGGAAGCAGTTGGTTCGTCAGCGCGAAATGACCGAGGTAATTCGTCCCGAACTGAAGCTCGAACCCGTCCCTCGTTTGCTCCCGCCTGGGTGGGACCATCACGCCCGCATTGTTGATCAGGATATCGAGCTTCTCCTCTCGGCCTGCCAGTCGGGTCGCGAAAGCTGCGACGGAAGCCAAGCTTGCGAGATCGAGCAACTCGAACCGCACCCGTGCAAATGGAAGCTCCGCTGCAATCCGAGCCGCCGCTTCGGCCCCTTTTTGCGCGTTGCGGCCGGCGATGATCGTGTAGGCACCGGCGCGCGCCAGGGCCAGCGCCGTTTCATAGCCGAGGCCCCCCGCCCCGGTGACGACAGCGATGCGGCCATCCTGCGCGGGAATATCTGCCGCCGTCCATTTACGCATGTCTCATCCACCCATATAAGTGCACCAAGTGCAGAATTATACTTGCACTCAGTGCATGTTTCAAGAGGGCGGGTATGTCGGCGTCGTCCCCCACGACAAATTCAGAAGAAGGACTGAGGGCTCGCAAGCGCCGCGAGACGATGGCGCGCATCACCGGGGCTGGGATACGGCTCTTCCTCGACCGCGGTTATGAAACGACCACGTTGGACGATATCGCCGCCGCTGCCGCGATCTCGCGGCGATCCTTTTTCAATTACTTCAACTCCAAGGACGACATCCTCATCTCTCTGCAGAGTGGGATGGGCACCATGATCGCCGACGCAATCCGGAAAGCGCCGGCCGACGCCCAGCCAATCGAGGCCGTGCGCGACGCCGTTCTCGACGTCTGCGCCGCAGTCGCTCCCGACGACATGCTCGCCATCGATCGATTGATGCGATCGAGCGAAACCGTGCAGGCTCGGAAGCAAGCCAGCTACGTCGAGCAAGAGAGAACCTTGTTCGCGGCTTTGCGCGAACGTTGGCCAGAACCGGAGAGGGAACCCGGGCTCAAGGTAGTGGCAATGATCGCCATGGGCGCCGTCCGCTTGTCGACCGAAGCGTTCAACCAGGCGGCCGGCGCGCGCACAATGCCCGCCCTTCTGAGAGAAACCTTCGGTACATTGGAAACTGAGCTGCGCGCCCGAAGGTGAGGCGCTGCGTGGCGCTACGTTGGCACTTGAGGCCGCCCGACAGGATATGTCGAATGTGGAACTTCAGCGCCGGTGGTCCCCAAAAGCGAATCACGATTCGCTAGATTCCGACCTCCCGTCGTCAAAAATGCCGAGCCGGCGCTCAGTTTTGTCGGGAACGCCCATCTCGGCCGTCGTCCTTGGCGCCGGTGCAATTAGTGCTTCCGCGCCACCAAGCCGCTAACGGCCGGAGTCTGTCATAACAATGTAACACGTGATTTTGCTATGATTTGTGGCGCACCCGACAGGATTCGAACCTGTGACCTCTGCCTTCGGAGGGCAGCGCTCACGCCTAAGTGCGAATGGTTTCCGCCTAGTTGCCCTCGGCGTTCTTGATCGACGGAATCGGCAGCGCTAAACTCGAAAAGCCAAGGATTTCCGGTTTTCGATGGAGCGGGTGAAGGGAATCGAACCCTCGTCGTAAGCTTGGGAAGCTTCTGCTCTGCCATTGAGCTACACCCGCATCCGAACATTTTGCTGCATCGAAGGCACGTGCTTTGCCGTGCTTCGTGCCATTGGATGTTCAGCGGAGTGGCCAGTGCCACACTCGCCGGACGACGGTCAACGATATTTGCGGTGGGGACAGCCGCGCTCTGCCGGCCGCTAGATCTGTGAAACTGTCGCCCAGTCCAATCCGAACCGGGCGAGATATTTACGCAGCCGATCCGCGTCGTTGGCGGTGCTCCGGCGAGCGCGCGACGCCGCGAACAGGGTGCGACCGCTTCCGACAGCGAGCGGCTCGTGCGGCAGATGCGGACCGTTTCGGCCAGCTGGACGCGGTCGAACGGATCGATCGCACTGAGCGCATCCGCGTCGAGCACGTTAGCCAAGATGCCGAGTCCATCATCGGTCTGACCCGACCAGAGACGCTTGAGCCGGACGATCTCCGCCTCGACGCATTCCAGGTCGATCCGTCCCTTAGGCGACAGCGTCGCCATGCGGGTGACGCTCGCCGCCAGGTCGCGAAAATTGCCCGGCCAGCGCGCGTCGGGCGCGGTCGCGAACGCGAGGTAGCGCTGACGGGCTTCCTTGTTGAAGCTGGCGCGTTCGCCTTCGCGCTCGGCGAAGCGATCGAGTTCATAGTCCAGATTGGGCGCGATATCCTCGCGCCGGTCGGCAAGGCCGGGGAGGGTGAAGGTCCACAAGTTCAGTCGCGCGTAGAGATCGTCGCTAAAAGCCCCCGCGGAAACGGCCTCGCCCAGATCGCGGTTGGTGCCCGCGATCAACTGAAATTCGGATGACGATTCCTTGTCGGCGCCGACCGGCAGGAAGCATTTGTCCTCGATCGCGCGCAGGATCATCGCTTGTTCGTCGAGCCCGAGCTCGCCGATCTCGTCGAGGAACAACATGTCCTTGTCGGCGGCGCGTAGCAGGCCGGCACGATCGGCGACCGCGCCGGTGAACGCGCCCTTGCGGTGGCCGAACAGGGCGGACATCGCGCCGTCGCCCTTCAGTGTCGCGCAGTTCACCTCGACGAACGGCCCGGCGATCTGGTGCTTGAGTTTCTTGAGCTCGTAGATGCGCCGCGCCAGCAAGCTCTTGCCGGCCCCCGTCGGCCCCATCAGCAGGATCGGTGCTTTCGAGCGCAGCGCGACCCTGCTGGCTTTCCGCGACATCACCGCGCGGCGCGTGATCGAGCGCGAGAAAAGCGCGCTGTTGACGCAAACCGAAGATCTGCTCGTCCAGAAGCAGGTTCTGCTCGAAGAGATGCGGCATCGGGTCGCCAACAGCCTCCGGATTATCGCTAGCATCCTATTATTGATGGCGCGGGCGGTACTGTCGGAGGAGACACGGGGGCATTTGAAGGATGACCATCAACGCGTGATGTCAGTGGCCGCGGTTCAGCAATATCTCCACACGACCGACGGCATCGATCAGATCGACGTTGCCACCTATCTCACCAAATTGTGCGCCGGGCTGGCGGCGTCGACGATCGGTGAAGCGAGCCCGATCACCATTGAGGCAAATGCCCGATGAGGGAGTGATCGAATCGGCTACCGCGTCAGCCTGGGATTGATCGTGACCGAACTCGTCATCAACGCGATCAAATATGCCTTTCCCGGCGGAAGGCTGATGCCCGGATCCTGGTGACTTATGAGGTAAAGGGGCCTGACTGGAAGCTCACCGTTTCCGACAACGGTATGGGCCAGGCGGTCCCCACGAAAACACCCGAGGAGGCCGGGTTGGGGACGACCATCATCAGGGCTCTGTCCAAGCAATTGGGCGCGAGAGTCGAGCAGTCGGATACCGGGCCGGGGCTGACCATTGCGGTGACGCGGGCGCCGTTCACTTCCCGAATGCCAAAAGCCGCGTAAGGGCCGCAGTTCAGCCCAACGCCTCGACCTGCTCGGCAAGCTCGAGCCAGCGTTCCTCGGCGGCGTCCTTCTCGGCGCGGGCGGCCTCGATCGCTTTGGTCAGCGCGGCGAACTTCGCCGGGTCGCTGACGTAAAGCGCGGGGTCGGCCAATGCTGCCTCGTCGCGGGCGATCGCTGCTTCGATCTCCTCGATCCGCTTGGGCAGCAGATCGTAATCGCGCTGGTCCTTGTAGCTGAGCTTGGCCGCTTTGGGCTTCTCGGCTGCCGGCGCGGGCTTCGCGGCCGCTTTCTTTGCTTCCGGCCGCTTCTTGCGCCGGGCATCCCAATCGGCATAGCCGCCGGCGACGACATCGACAGTGCCCGACCCGTCGAGCCCGAGCGTCAATGTGACCGTGCGGTCGAGGAAGTCGCGATCGTGGCTGACGATCAGCACGGTCCCCTCATAATCTGCGATCACTTCCTGGAGCAGGTCGAGCGTCTCGAGGTCGAGGTCGTTGGTCGGCTCGTCGAGCACCAGCAGGTTCGACCGCCGCGCGAATTCGCGCGCCAAGAGTAGCCGCGAGCGTTCGCCGCCCGACAGGGTCGCGATCCGCGCCTCGACCATGTTGGGATCGAACAGGAAGTCCTTGAGATAGCCGTGGATGTGCTTCTTGACGCCGAGCACCTCGATCCAGTCGCCGCCGTCTGCCAGCACGTCGCGCACGCGCTTGTCGGGCGCCATCAGCTTGCGCTGCTGGTCGATCACTACGCCATCGAGCGTCTTGGCGAGTTTGACCACGCCGCTGTCGGGTTCGAGTTCGCCGGTCAGCATCCTCAGCAACGTGGTCTTGCCCGCGCCGTTGGGTCCGACGATGCCGATCCGGTCGCCGCGCGTGATGCGTAGATTGAGGTCACGGATGATGACCCGGCCCTCGAACGCTTTGGTCGCGTGCCTGGCGTCGATCACCACCTTGGTCTTGACGTCGTCGCTTCCGGTGATGAGCGCGGCGGCGCCTTGCGGGCCGAGCATCGCAGCGCGTTCAGCGCGCATGTCCTTGAGTTTCGCCAGGCGGCCCATGTTGCGCCGGCGGCGCCCGGTGACCCCGCGCTGGAGCCAATGCTCCTCGAGCTTTAATTTGGCGTCCAACTTTTCGGCGGCGCGCTGCTCCTCGGCATAGACCTGCTCGGTCCACGCCTCGAACCCGCCATAGCCGATCTCGCTGCGGCGGATCGTCCCGCGGTCGAGCCACAGGGTCTGGCGGGTGAGGCGGGTGAGGAAGGTGCGGTCGTGGCTGATCACGACGAACGCGCCGGTGAAGCGCGTCAGCCATTGTTCGAGCCATTCGATCGCGGCGATGTCGAGATGGTTGGTCGGCTCGTCGAGCAGCAATACGTCGGGGTTCTGCGCCAGCGCGCGGACGATCGCGGCGCGACGGCGCTCGCCGCCTGAAGCGGAGGAGGCGTCGCGCGACAAATCGATTCCGAGCTGATCGGCGATCGCATCGGCTTCGTGACGCGCGGGCGCGTTGGGCCCGGCCATCACGAAATCGGCAAGCGTCGCGCAGCCATCGACCCGCGGATCCTGTTCGAGCAGCACGACATTGGTGCCCGGCACGATCGTGCGGCGCCCTTCGTCCGACTCGATCTTGCCGGCGATCAGCTTGAGCAAGGTGGTCTTGCCCGCGCCGTTGCGCCCGATCAGTGCGAGCCGGTCGCGCTCGCCGACGTGCAAATCGAGGTGGCGGAACAACCAACCGGCGCCCTGAACGAGGCCGAGGTCTTCATAGGATAGGATGGGAGCGGGCATTCGCGCGGCTACTTAGAGGGCGCGTGGAGGGCGGGCAATGGGGCGTGACTGTCGACAAGAGGAAAGCAGAATTGGCATCGTTTGCGATCGACGCAGTGAAGCGCGGTTGCAATCGCGAAGCCGGGGCCTGTCTCGTTGATCAACGGACTCTCGGACCCCGGCCGGAAGTGGTCGCTCAGCTATTGGCGCGCCGAAACTCTTCCGACATTTCGTCGAGAAAGACATACAACGCCGCGATACGGCCATCGCGCACGATGATGACATCCCAGCCCGTATAATCGGGTGCGTGGCTGGGCAGTCCGGACCCCCAGCCGAGCCGGCCGGCGTTGTGGAGAATCTGCGGTTCGCCGGTCGGCGTGTAGACGAATTCGGGGTGAGTCGCGCGGAGCATTCCTGCGAAATGATCGATCCCGTCGTGTCCGACGACGGGGCCTGGGGGCACGTAAAGGACGCCGTCCTCGGCCCACAATTCTTCGATCGCGGCGCGGCGGTGTACTGCATCGCCTTCGCCGAAAACCTCCTGAAGATTGCGCGTCAGCAACTCGCGGATGCGGTCCGCGGCTTCAATATCGGGGTGCATGGGATGGTCCTTGGAAAGGAGGAAGGCCTCGGACGTGAGCGGCGCTGTGTCGCGGTGCGCCACGCACGTCCAAGAGAGGGTCGCGGTCAGATCTGTGCCTGACCACCATCGACGAAGAGTTCGACGCCGTTGACGAAGCTGGCGTCGTCCGAAGCAAGGAACAATACCGCCTTCGCAATCTCTTCCGGTTGTCCGACTCGCCCGGCCGGGATCAGGCCCGCCAGGTAGTCCTTGGTGCTTTCAGCCTGTGCGCCACCGCCGA
This sequence comes from Sphingomonas asaccharolytica NBRC 15499, assembly GCF_001598355.1. Lineage (GTDB taxonomy): Bacteria > Pseudomonadota > Alphaproteobacteria > Sphingomonadales > Sphingomonadaceae > Sphingomonas > Sphingomonas asaccharolytica. The sequence goes on along the minus strand of NZ_BCYU01000021.1, from coordinate 43,444 downwards.
ACAGGTCGTTCAGACCGGCGGTCTCGGTGACGCCCGGGCTGACCGCATTCACCCGGATATGGCGATCCTTGAGATCGAGGATCCAGTTGCGTGCGAAATTGCGGATCGCGGCCTTGGTCGCCGAATAGACGCTAAAGGCGGGCGTGCCGGAAATGCTGGTTGTCGAGCTGGTCAGGATCACCGACGCGCCGTCCTTGAGCAGCGGCAAGGCCTTTTGCACGGTGAAAAGCACGCCCTTCACGTTGGTCGCGAAGGTTTTTTCGTAATGCTCTTCCGAGATCGTCCCCAGGGGCGCCATCTCGCCGCCGCCGGCATTGGCGAACAGGATGTCGATCTGCGCATGCTTCTGCTGGACGGCGTCATAAAGTCGATCGATGTCGGCAAGCTGCGACATGTCGCCGCGCACGCCGGTGACCGATTTCCCGATTTCGCGGACCGCCGCATCCAGGGCCTCCTGCCGCCGCCCGGTAATAAAAACCGACGCGCCTTCCGCTGCGAAAGCTTTCGCCGTCGCCAGGCCGATACCGCTCGTACCGCCCGTCACCACCACAACCTTGTTCTCGAACCTGTTCGCCATCGTTTTTCTCCGACTTACGGCAAGAGCGCCGTACCTGGTCATAGATGCAACGTGAACGATGGTGCTTGTAGTCGGCTATTATGGCACTTAGCGTTCTGGTAAGGGAACGATGATGCGGATCGATCTCAACGATTATGCCTATTTTGCCGAGGTCGTGGCGCATGGCGGGTTCGCCGCTGCCGGGCGAGCACTACGCGAACCCAAGTCGAAGCTCAGCCGCCGCATCGCCGGACTTGAGGCGCGGTTGGGGCTGCGATTGATCGAGCGATCAAGCCGGCGCTTTCGTGTGACCGATACCGGCCTGGCTTTTTACGAGCGGTGCCGGGCGATCCTCGCCGAAGCAGAGCAGGCCGAAACTTTGGTCGCGCAGGTGCAGGCCGAGCCGCACGGTCGGATACGTTTCAGTTGCCCAACCGGCATGATCGAGCCCATGTCCAGCCTGATTTCCTCCTTCCTGCTGCGCTATCCCAAGGTGCGGCTTCAACTCATAGCGACGGATCGCCCGATCGATCTGATCGCGGAGCGCGTGGACGTGGCGCTCAGAGTACGATCAGAACTCACCAGCGATGCGGCGCTGACGATGCGGTCGTTGGGCAGATCGACGCGCATCCTCGTCGCCTGTCCAAAACTTGCGAACCAGATCGGCACGATCGAGCAGATCGCGCAATTACCGACGCTCGCGACCAACGATAGTGCCGACGATCTCGAATGGCATCTGGAGGCCCAGGACGGCCGCAAGCAAATGGTGCGTATCGAGCCGCGCTTGGGCTGCGAGGACATGTCAGCCGTTCGCAACGCCGCCATCGCTGGTCTCGGCGTAGCGATCCTGCCCGACCATGTCTGCGCCGAAGCGTTGCAGGCGGGCAGATTGGTCCGCGTCCTGCCCGAGTGGCGAGGACTGCAGGGGATCGTACATCTCGTCTTCACGACCCGGCGGGGCCTGACGCCGGCCGTGCGAGCATTGATCGACCATCTGGCGGCCGGCTTCCCGCCCGGTCTCGCCATGGACGCTGCGCTTCCGCTGAGGCTATATTTCAAGAACAAATAACATAGGGCAGCTACGGACTATCCGGCCTTGCCGCGCTAACGGCTGCTTGGTGGAAGCTTGTCGATTGCTGACCGATGCATTCACAGGGTGTTCAAGCCCGCCTCTCTATGCAACCAGCCATGTTGATGTTCGCGTTGCTTGCCTTGACCATGTCACAGACGGCATTTCCGCCGGCTGTCGACCCGCATTTCCAGCGCGACCAGCAACGCGCCTGGGAAGCGCGGCGCGAAGGCCGCGTGCTGCCGCTGCCCGAAATCGAGCGCCGCGTGGTGCCGACGATGCGTGGCGCGCAATATCTCGGACCCGAGCTCGATCCCGATAGCGGCATTTACACGCTCAAGTTCCTGCGCAATGGAAACGTCATCTGGGTGAGGGTCGACGGCCGTTCGGGCCAGATCATCGGCCGCACCGGCTAATTCGAGCGCCCGTGAAGGGGCTCGCGCAAAGGGGATCACAATGCGCGTTCTGATCGTCGAGGACGAACCCAATCTCCGCCAGCAGCTGCAGAACACGCTCGAAGGGGCGGGCTATGCGGTCGACACGGCGGGCGACGGAGAGGAAGGCCTCTTTCTCGGAGAGACCGAGAATTACGACGCGATCGTACTCGATCTCGGCCTGCCGGAAATCGACGGGCTGACCGTTCTCGACCGCTGGCGCAAACAGGGCAAGACCACCCCGGTGCTCGTGCTGACCGCGCGCGACAGCTGGTCGGACAAGGTGGCCGGGCTCGACGCCGGCGCCGACGATTATGTCGCCAAGCCGTTCCAGACCGAGGAATTGATCGCTCGCCTGCGCGCGCTTATCCGCCGCGCCTCGGGCAATGCCTCGTCCGAGCTGATCGCGGGCGATGTCCGGCTCGACACGCGGTCGGGCAAGGTGACTTTGGCCGGCGATCCGGTGAAGCTGACCGCGCAGGAATATAAGCTCCTGTCCTATCTGCTGCATCACAAAGGCAAGATCGTCAGCCGCACCGAATTGATCGAGCATATCTACGATCAGGATTTCGACCGCGATTCGAATACGATCGAAGTGTTCGTGACGCGCATCCGCAAGAAATTGGGGCAGGACGTCATCACCACGATCCGCGGCCTGGGCTATAGCCTGGACGATCCCGACGGCCCGCCGCGGGCCGAATAGTAGATAGCGCGTGGCCGAGGGACGCGATCTGATCGCCGTGCCATCGGCGGACCAGGCGAGAGAGGCGCAGCCTCGGCCGGCCGATCCCGGCGTCGAGGCGCCGGCCGAACGGACCATTCCCCGCTGGCGCGTGATCGTCCGCAAATATCGCCGGCCGAGCGAGATCGCGGCGCTGATCGCGCTCGGGGCGGGTTCGCTGGCGACTATGTTGCTGCTCGGTCCCGATCAGGTGTGGACCGCGCGCGGCCTGCTCGTTTTGTCGGTACTGGCATTGCTGCGACTGGCATGGGTGTTGTGGCGGCGATCGCCCAACACGGCGCGCGCCGTGGTGACGGGGTCGCTCGGGCGGCGTATGATCATCATCGCGGCGATCTGGATTTGCCTGTTGCTCGCCGGCGGCGGCTACGCGCTTGATCGCGTGCTGACCGGTGCGGTGACCCGCAATTTCGACGACCAGCTCAATTATGTCCTGACTTCGCTGTTCACCTCCGCAGAAATCGGGCCGGATGGCGAAGTCGTGTTCAACAGGCCGCCGGGCGATCAGCGCTTTCTCGAGCCCTATTCGGGACTGTACTGGCAGGTCGGCGCGCGCCGGCGCGAGCCCTTTTCGTCGCAGTCGCTATGGGATCGCCGCCTTGCCTATGGCACCGATCATAACGACCTCGAAATCCACACCTATGACAGCGATCAATTCGCCGGCGAGCGGCTGAGGATCGTGGAGCGCGACATCAAATTGCCGGGCTCGCCGGTGCGCTGGCGATTCCAGGTCGCGCAGAGCCGTGACGGGCTCGACGCGCAGATCAACGCACTTCGCCGCACCCTGGTCAGAAGCTTCCTGCTACTCGCGCTCGGGCTGATCGTGCTGGCGGGGCTGCAGACCTGGTATGGCCTGCGTCCGCTGCGCCGGTTACGCGGCGAGATCGCGCGGTTGCGCGGCGGCCGGGCGCGGCAGATCGAGGGCGCGATGCCCGCCGAGGTCGCGCCGATGGTCGATGAGCTCAACGCGCTGATCGAGCATAACGATAAACAGGCCGAGGAAGCGCGGCGCCATGCCGGCAATCTGGCGCACGCGCTCAAGACCCCGCTGACGGTGATCATGAACGCCGCGACCGCCAAGGCCGAGGATCTCGGCGAAACGGTGGTGCGCGAGGCGCGGACGATGCGACGCCAGGTCGACCACCATCTCGCCCGCGCCCGCGCGGTCGGCCGGCGTGGATCGGCGCACAGCCGTGCCGAAGTCTGGCCCAGTCTCGAATCGGTCGAGCGCGCGGTATCGCGGCTCTATCCGCATGTCCGCATCGATGCCGACGGCCCGCACGATTTGCAGGTCCATGTCGAGCGCCAAGATCTCGATGAAATGCTCGGCAACCTGATCGAGAACGCAGCCAAATATGGCGGGGGCAGCGTGTTCGTCACGGTCGGCGCACAAGCCGGGTTCGTCGAGATGCTGGTCGAGGATGACGGTGTCGGCATCCCCGAGGAGGAACGCGTCCGCATCTTCGACCGCGGCGTCCGCCTCGATACCGGCAAGCCCGGGACGGGGCTGGGCTTGGCGATCGTGCGCGATGTTGCCGAAATCTACGAGGGCACGGTCAGCTTAGAAGAAAGCGAAGACCTTGGCGGCCTATTGGTGCGGCTGAGGCTGCCCGCGGCGAATTAATCGCGTTTTTCGCCCACGGCACCGCGCTCATGGTCGCCGATTTCCTTCTGCTTGCGGATTTGCTCGATTGCGGCCTGCTTGGCCGGATCGAATGCACCCATCAGTACGTCGCCGATCGCGGCACCCGATCCGCGTCCACGCCGAGATCGGCGCGACGAGCGTACCATCGCCGGCATCAGCAGCAGGAACGCCACTACCGCGGCCGCGCTGATGATCCACTCAGTCAAGCGGCGACCGTCGCGCCGCGCATCACCTCGGCCGCAATCGCTACGCTCTTTCGGCGCGCCTCGACGTCGTAGATCGAACTGACGACCATCAATTCGTCGACCTTGGTCCGCTCGACGAACGCCGCGATGCCGCGCTCGACCGTCGCTGGGCTACCCACTGCCGAGCATTGCAGGACGTGGTCGAGGATCGCGGCGTGGGGCGGCGGCAGGCTGTCGCGATACCCGGCGACCGGCGGTGGCAATTGGCGCGGATTGCCGGTGCGCAGCGCGACGAACGCTTGCTGCTGCGAGCTCGCCAGGAACTCGGCTTCCTCGTCGCTATCGGCAGCGAAGACGTTGAATCCGGCCATCGCATAGGGCCGGTCGAGCTGCGCCGAGGGGCGGAAATCGCGGCGGTAAATCTCCAGCGCCTGATCGAGTGCGTCGGGCGCGAAATGCGAGGCGAAAGCGTAAGGCAGCCCAAGCATCGCCGCGAGCTGCGCGCCGAATAGGCTCGACCCCAGGATCCACAATTCCGGCTTCGCCCCGGCGCCTGGCGTCGCACGGATGCCGGTTTGGCCATCATCGGCGAAATAGCTCTGCAGTTCGAGCACGTCGCGCGGGAAGGCCTGGGGATCGGTTTCGAGAGCTCGTCGGATCGCGCGGGCGACACGCTGATCGCTGCCGGGCGCGCGGCCTAGGCCGAGATCGATGCGGCCGGGAAACAGTGCGTCGAGCGTGCCGAACTGCTCGGCGATCACCAGCGGCGCATGATTGGGAAGCATGATGCCGCCCGCTCCTATGCGGATTGTGGATGTCGCGGCGCCGACATGCGCGATCACCACCGCTGTTGCCGAGCTGGCGATGCCGTCCATGCCGTGATGCTCGGCCACCCAATAGCGATGATAGCCATTGGCCTCGGCATGACGGGCCATGTCGGCGGCATTGGCCAGCGCCTGGGGCACCGAGCCCCCTTCGACGACAGGGACCAGATCGAGCAGCAAATAGGGGATCATCGCGAGGAGATAGTGTGTCGTCGCGATTGCTCAAGGCGCGCCTTGCCCGCGCCGCACGCCGTCCCTAGAGCCGCGGCATGCACGCGCGGCTCGATCACGTCCGGAACTGGATCTTCGATCTCGACAACACGCTCTATCCGCATGGCGCGCGATTGTTCGAGCAAGTTGACCGGCGGATCACCGATTACATCGCGCGCTTCTTCAAAGTCGACCACGCCGAAGCGTACAAGATCCAGAAGGGCTATTTCCACACGCGCGGGACCACTCTGTCGGGTTTGATGGCCGAGCACGGCGTCGATCCGTACGAATATCTCGCCGACGTCCATGATATCGAGATGGACGTGCTGGAGGAAAACGCCCCGCTTGCCGCCGCGATCGCACGGCTGCCGGGACGCAAGATCATCTTCACCAATGCCGACGCGCCTTATGCCGGCAAGATCCTGTCCAAGCTGGGGTTGGGCGAGAGTTTCGAGGCGATCCACGATGTGCACGCCGCGCACTATCGCCCGAAGCCCGCACCGGAGGCATACCAACATCTCTGCGACGCCTACGGCCTCGATCCCGCGGAAAGCCTGTTCGCCGACGACATGGCGCGCAATTTGAAGCCGGCCAAGCAGATCGGCATGACCACCTTGTGGGTCGACAACGGCTCCGAACAGGGCGAAGGGGGCGAGCGCGATTTCGTCGACTTCACCACGCGCGACATCACCCATTGGCTGCACGACATCTTGGAGGAAGCATGACCGACCTGCCCGCGACGATCGACGCCGCATGGGAAGACCGGGCGAATATCAGCACCGGTACGACCGGCGCGGTCCGCGATGCGGTCGAGGCGGCGCTGGAATTGCTCGACAGCGGCCAGGCACGTGTCGCCGAGCCGGGTGCGGACGGCTGGACAGTCAACCAATGGCTCAAGAAAGCGGTTTTGCTGTCGTTCCGGCTCAACGACAATGCGGTGATCGACGGCGGTGCGGCGGGCGCGCCGGCCTATGACAAGGTGCCGTCCAAATTCGCCGGTTGGGGCGAGAACCGCTTTCGCGACGCCGGCTTCCGTGTTGTCCCCGGTGCGGTGGTGCGGCGCGGATCGTTCATCGGCAAGAATGCGGTACTGATGCCCAGCTTCGTCAATATCGGCGCCTATGTCGGCGAAGGCACGATGGTGGACACCTGGGCTACGGTCGGAAGCTGCGCTCAGATCGGCCGGAACGTCCACATTTCGGGCGGCGCCGGGATCGGCGGCGTGCTCGAGCCGCTCCAGGCCGATCCGGTGATCATCGGCGATGGCTGCTTCATCGGCGCGCGCTCCGAAGTCGCCGAAGGCGTGCGCGTCGGCGCCGGCGCGGTGCTGTCGATGGGCGTCTATCTCGGCAAGTCGACCAAGGTCATCGACCGCGCGACCGGTGAGGTCTTGATGGGCGAAGTGCCGCCTTATGCGGTGGTGGTGCCGGGCTCGATCGGCGGCGGGGACGGCAAGCCGGCCTTGTACTGCGCGGTCATCGTCAAGCGTGTCGACGAGCAGACGCGATCGAAGACCGGCATCAACGAGTTGCTGCGCGACTGATGCCGATCACGGGCCTCTTGCTAGGCCTGTTGGGCCTGTTGCCGCAGGTCGGATCGACACCGCAATCCGTGCCGGTGCAGTCCGCGCAGATCGTCGCGACCTTCCCGCACGATAATCGCGCTTTCACCGAAGGCCTGTTCTGGCAGGACGGCTATCTCTACGAGAGCACCGGCGAGCTCAACCGGTCGGGTATCCGCAAGGTGCGTCTGAGCGACGGCAAAGTGATGGCGCGCGTCGCGGTGGACCCGCCCCTCTACGGCGAGGGGATTGCCCCTTGGAACGGCACGATCCTCAGCCTGACGTGGAAGAACCAAGTCGGTTTTCGCTGGTCGGCCAAGGATTTTAAGAAGCTCGGCAGCTTCAAATATAAGGGTGAGGGCTGGGCGCTCGCCGCCGACGACAAAGGCGGGCTGATCATGTCCGACGGATCTTCGGTGCTGCGCTTCGTCGATCCCGCCAATTTCACCGTCAAGCGCCACTTGACCGTGACCGATGGCGGGCGGCCGGTGCGGATGCTCAACGAACTCGAATATGTCGATGGCGAGATCCTTGCCAATATCTGGCTGACCGACTTGATCGCGCGGATCGACCCGCAGGATGGCCATGTCATCGGCTGGATCGACGTCAGCGAGCTTCACCGCCAGTCGGGCGCGACCGAAGAGAATGACGTGCCCAACGGCATCGCCTGGGATGCGAAAAAGCGGCGGTTGTTCGTCACCGGGAAGGACTGGCCGTACGTGTTCGAGATCAAGGCGCCGAAGGATGCGGCGTCCTCCGCCGACGCCGCCGTCTCGACTCCGTAACCTGCCGCGCCTATCCGCGCGCACAAATCAAACGAAAACAGACAAGAGGATTGCCCCAAATATGACGACTGCCAGCGACGTTCTCGACCGCGTGCTCGTGCTCGAAATGGTGCGCGTGACCGAGGCCGCGGCGATTGCCGCTTCCACGCTCGTCGGCCGCGGCGATGAAAAGGCCGCCGATGCCGCCGCCGTCGAGGCGATGCGTCTCGCGCTCAACAGCCTCTACATGGATGGCACGGTCGTAATCGGCGAGGGCGAACGCGATGAGGCGCCGATGCTCTTCATTGGTGAGAAGGTCGGCTCTGCGCCGGGCAAAGGCCCCAAGATCGACATCGCGCTCGATCCGCTCGAGGGCACGACGATCACCGCCAAGGCCGGCCCCAACGCGCTCGCTGTGCTGGCGATTTCGGAAGAGGGCAATCTGCTCAACGCGCCCGACGTCTATATGGACAAGATCGCGGTCGGCCCAGGCTATCCCGAGGGCGTGATCGACCTCGACAAATCGCCGACCGAGAACGTCAACGCGATCGCCGCGGCCAAGGGCGTCAAGCCTAGCGAGATCATCGCCTGCGTGCTCGACCGGCCGCGGCACGAGGCCCTGATCGCCGAGTTGCGCGCGATCGGTTGCGGGGTGATGCTGATCGGCGACGGCGATGTCGCGGGCGTGATCGCGACGACCAATCCCGACACCACGATCGACGTTTACATGGGCTCGGGCGGCGCGCCCGAGGGAGTGCTGGCCTGCGCCGCGCTGCGCTGCGTCGGCGGGCAATTCAAGGGGCGCCTGTTGTTCCGCAACGACGACGAGCGCGGCCGCGCGCGCAAATGGGGCATCACCGATCTCGACAAGCAATATGACCTGAGCGAGCTGGTCAAGGGCGACGCGATCTTCGCGGCGACCGGCGTGACCGACGGCTCGCTGCTTGCCGGCGTCAAGCGTCGCGGGGATCGCATGACGACCAATTCGGTGGTGATGCGCGCGAGCTCGGGCACCGTGCGCTGGGTCAAGGGCGAGCATCGCATCGGGTAGGGCGACATGTTCCCCTCCCGCTTGCGGGAGGGGCTAGGGGATGGCGTGTTGAAAACGATGCGCTCACCTCGACATGCCCTTCCCCAACCTCTCCCGCAAGCGGGAGGAGAGAAGGAATGACCAACGCGATCCTCCTCGCGATCATGCTCGCAATCGTCGCGCTCAATGTCGTCGCGGGGCCGCGCGGTTACCGGTTGTTGGCGGAGGCGGGCGGTGTCGGTCGCAAGACCTTCTACCGCCGCATGTTGGCGGCGCAGCTGTTCCAGTTCACCTTGCCGCCGATCGTCGGCTTGCTGGTGCTGGGCCGGATCGGGGCGGTGACCGAATTGCCACCCGAATTGTGGTCCGCCTCCGCGATGTTGCGTGGCGACGCGCCGGCGGTGCCGGTCGATCCGCTGCTTACGTCGATTTTCGGTGTCGCCGTGCTAGTGGCAATCCCGCTCGGCGCCTTCCTGACGTGGCGGCGCAACGGCAAGGGCGCCCCCGCCTATCTCGCACGTCTGTCCGCGCTCTTGCCGCGCGATCGCGACGAAGTTCTGCTCGGTGCGGCGATCTCGGTGGCGGCGGGGATCGGCGAAGAGCTGTTCTTCCGCCTCCTCCTGCCGATGCTGCTCGCGGCATTCGTCGGCGGTATTCCAGCGGTCATTGTCGCCATCCTGTTGTTCGGGCTGGCACACGCTTATCAGGGGTGGAAGGGAGTCACCGTCACGGCGCTGGTCGGAATCCTGTTTACAGCAATGTATCTGATGAGCGGCTCGCTCGCGATGGCGATGCTGTTCCACGCCACGATCGATCTGATGACGCTGGCGATCCGTCCCGCAATCCGCGGCGCGTGGCGAAAGGAGGCGGCATGAACCGCTGGCTGGTAGCGGCAGGCATCCTCGATGGTGTCGCCGCTTTACTCCACTTCGGCTGCATTCTCGGCGGCCCGGCCTGGTATCGCTTTTTCGGCGCGGGTGACGCGATGGTGACGATGGCCGAGCGCGGGATGGCGCGGCCGACGTTGATCACCCTGGCGATCGCGGCGATCCTGCCGATCTGGGGCGCCTATGCCTTTTCCGGCGCCGGCCTGTTGCCGCGCCTGCCGTTGCTGCGTCCCGCGCTGGTCGCGATAGCGGCGATCTTCCTGGCTCGTGCTGCCGCGTTGCCGCTGCTGTTTCGCGTGATGCCCGATCGCAGTTCCGCGTTCCTGTGGACCAGTTCGGCGATCGTCCTGGCGATCGGCGTCGTTCAAGCCATCGGCCTGGCGATGCTCGCGACCGATTGACTGCGGGCCGGGGGCGCTGGACCTGTTTTTTTGTAGATGGCGGTCTCAGTGGCAGTCAGCGTACGGCGCTTCGCCGCGACGTGGGGCCGTTGCGGCGCCGGGGAAACGGCCATCGCGGTCAAGCTCTGCCTGAGAGCAAAGCCACGCGACGAATGCCGTCATTTCCTCGCGTCGCTCGCCGTCGCGTAACAAGGCGAAATGCCAATCTATGTCAGTAAGCACGTGATCGAACGGCGCGGACAGCCTGCCATCGCTTAACATGGTTTGAAAAAGGCTCTTGGGGAGAAGCGCGACACCTTCTCCGGCGATTGCAGCGTCGGCATTGAGATCGTGGCTGGGATATTCGATTGCCGCGTAATGCAGCTGGCCGTCGTCCTTAGCTCCGGCCTCTACAATCCATCGCGACCAATGTGGATGAGGTAGTAAGGTCAATCCCTGCAGGTCGGATACCCGGCTGAGCCGATGACGATCGGCCAATGCGGGCGAAATCATCGGCGTCAGATCGACCGGAAAAAGAGGATGTGCCTGGAAGCCTGGCCAAAATCCGGCGCCGGTGCGGACAGCGACGTCGAACGCATCCTTCGATCGCAAGTCGGTCGACACATCGAGCTCGATAGCGACATCCGGATTATCCGCTTGATATCGCGCGACCCGCGGCGCGAGCCATCGCGACGCAAAGCTTGGCGGGGCGGTAACGCGGATCGAGCGCCGGGAATCGTGAAATTCGCTCAGCGCGACGTCGATCTCGCCCATCGCTCGATCGATGCGCGCCGCGAGCCTTATTGCGGCGCTTGTCGGCACGACGCGCGGTCCGGCGCGGAGGAACAGCGCCTTGCCCAATTCGTGCTCGAGCGTGCGGACGCGCAAGCTCACGGCCGCCGGCGTCAAGAACAGCTTCCCTGCGGCTGCGGCGAAGCTGCCGCACCTGACGCACTCGGCAAGAATCCGCAGGGACTCCAATGGGGGACGCATCGCAAGATATCCTTGTCGTGACCGCGAGGGATGCGCGTTTTTCCCGTGCGATAGGCGGTGCCAGATGGAGCCGGCATTATATAGGAGTTCGGCACTTGTCCCTGCAATCGCGCCCCTTGTTCAGCTTGTCGATCTTGTTGCATCCGACGATCGAGCTCGGTCGTACCCCCGCCGGCGGTCGCCGCGTCTATCCGGTGTCCGGCGGGTCCTTCGAGGGCGAGCGCGTGAGAGGCAGCGTCTCGCCACTGATCGGATCTGATCTGTTGCTGGAGAGGTCGGACGGCACCTTTCAGCAGGATGTGCGGCTGTTGCTGGTCACCGATGACGACGAGCGGATCCTCATGACGTATCGGGGAGTCCGCCGTGCTTCATCCGAAGTCGACGAACGACTTGCCCGTGGCGAACTGGTGGATCGGTCGGAATATTATCTGCGCACGACACCGTATTTCGAAACGGCAGCGGATAGATATGACTGGATCAACGGCATCGTCGCGGTTGCCGAAGGAGGCCGCATCCCCGGCGGCGTTCGATATGACGTCCATGAAATCCTCTAGTCTGGCGCGGGATCGTCGACTCGGGAGATTTGGCGGTGCCAAAGAGACGTCGAAACGAATATGAGCGGCGTGCAGTTCGCTCGGGTCGAGGTGCCTGAGCCACTCGCTTGACTTGCGACAGATTGACCCCATTCGCCGCGCTCGACAGGGTGTGCGTCAAAGGGAGAATCACATGCGCGCCAAGGGGTTGATCGCCGCCATATTGTTGCTGGGTGCAAGCGGGATCGCGCTCGCCAGACCCCAGGCTGCGCCGCCACCCGCCGTGAGCGATGTGGCGAGCCAGTTCACCTACACCAAGGTGATGGTGCCGGTGCGCGATGGCGCCAAGCTGGAGACGGTGATCATCGCGCCGAAGAATGCGAGCGCTAAGCTGCCGATCCTGTTCCAGCGGACCCCCTATGGCGTGCCCCAGGCATTGCCGCCGGCGATCCCGCCGAGCTGGAAACCGCTGGTCGCAGACGGCTATATCTTCGTCTTCCAGTCGATGCGCGGTCGGTTCGGGTCGGACGGCGCGTTCACCTTGTCGACCGCGGTCCATCCCAACGATCCCAAGAAGACCGACGAGGCGAGCGACGCTTATGACGCGATCGATTGGCTGGTGAAGAACGTGCCCAACAATTCGGGCAAGGTCGGGATGTGGGGCGTATCCTATCCGGGCTTCGCCGCCGCCGTCGCGCTGGCCAAGCCGCATCCGGCGTTGAAGGCGGTCAGCCCGCAGGCGGCATGGATCGATTATTGGCTGTCGGACGATCTGCACCGCAACGGTGCGCTTCGCCTGAGCTACGCGACCGAATGGGTGTCGAGTCTCCAGGTCGACAAGACCCAGAACAAGGAACTCAGCCTCGACGGCCTGACCGATGCCTATGACTGGTATCTGCGGATCGGCCCCGTCGAGAATATCGACAGGCAGGTGTTCAAGGGCGGCGTGCCAATGTTCACGGCATTGCTCGACCACCCCAATCACGACAATTTCTACACCGATCAGAATTGGACCACGGCGCTCGGCAAGACGGTGGTGCCGACGCTCAACGTCGCCGGCTTCTGGGATCAGGAGGACCCCTGGGGCTCCTGGCAGATTTATGCCAAGCAAACGCAGAACGACCCCGATAATCTGGCGCAGATCGTCTCCGGGCCGTGGCGCCATGGCGGCTGGCAAGGCAAGGGCGATTTCCTCGGCGCGATTCCGCTCGGCACCGACAGCGGGACCCAGTTCCAGACCCAGATCCAGGCGCCGTTCTTCGCTTATTGGCTGCACAATAAGGGCGCTCGGCCCGACTTTACCGCCAAGATGTTCGAGTCCGGGTCGAACGTCTGGAAGACCTATGCCTCCTGGCCGCCCAAGGGCGCCAAACCGACTGAACTCTATCTCCACGACGACGGCTCGCTGTCGTTCGATGCGCCGGCTGCGCGGGAGGCGTGCCGCGATTATGTCAGCGACCCCGCCAACCCCGTGCCATTCCGCAAGCGCCCGATGAGCCGGACCTATGCGACGCCCGACTGGGCCTGGTGGGAAAGCGACGATCAGCGCTTCGTCGACCATCGCCCCGATGTGCTGAGCTATGTCTCCGAGCCGCTGAAGCAGGACCTGACCGTCACCGGCAAGATCGCCGCGACCCTGATGGCCTCGACCAGCGGAACCGACAGCGATTTCGTGGTCAAATTGATCGACGTCCTGCCCAGCGATTTCGAAGCGACCGAGAACAAGCAATGGGCGGTGGGCGATTACGCCAAAACGTTGAACGGCTATCAGTGGCCGATCGCGATGGACGTCCGCCGCGGGCGCTTCTTGGCCAGCGACACCAATCCGCAGCCTTTAGTGCCGGGCAAGGTCGTCGCCTGGGACGTGCCGCTGCGCGACCACGACCATGTGTTCAAAGCGGGCCACCGCATCATGGTCCAGATCCAGTCGACCTGGTTCCCGGTGATCGACCGCAATCCGCAGACGTTCGTGGCCAACCCGTATCGGGCCAAGGCAAGCGATTTCGTCAAGGCGACGCAGAAGGTGTGTTCGGGGTCGAAGGTGACGCTGCCGGTGATGGGCTGAATAAGCTTCGCCGCGCAGGTCCGCGCGCCGTAGCCGGCTCCTTGACGAACACGAGGGCCATCATCCGCCATCCGGCCGGCGTGCGCGTCACCAACGCCCGGTCGGTCCACTCGCTGCCGTCGCGCGCGCGGAACGACCAGCGCGCGACGCCGATATCGCCGCGCGCGTCGATCATTCGGCTCGTCTCGATGACCGCATTGCCGGGAGAAGTCGCGCGCCGGTCGACATAGCGCGCCTGCCACTCGGCAAGCGTTGCCGCGACCAATTCGCTGTCTTCGACCGTCATCACCAATGCACGCTGGTCGATGCTCGCGGCGAGCAGAGCGGTATCCCACGCCCGGTCAGAGGCGAGCTTGGTATCGATCACCGCGCTGACCGCGGCGCGCGATGCCGGAATGTCTCGCGCGTCGGCCTGACACAATTTGCCGATCACCCGCCAGCTGTCGCCGATCCGGGCAAGCAATAGATAGTCGGTAAAGGCCTTGTCGCCGCGCACCGCGGCAACGCGTGCGAGAGCGGTATCGGCGCCCTGGTCGAGCCAGTCGATCTTGGTCGAGTTTGATCCGGCTACGGGCGTCTCTGTGCGCATCCGCGTTTTCCACTGCGCCTGATACGTGGCACGGATCGCACCGTTGCGGATGCAGTACATGATCGCGCTCGGCTGAAACGCTCGGGCGAGCATCGCCGGATCGTTACGGGCGATCGCTTCGCCATAAGCGGCAATCGCCGCTTGCGGTGTCGGATTGGCGGCCGCGACCGCCGCGGCAAGAACGATCATCGACATAATGGTCTCCTGCAATGACCATCATGTCCTAACCCTGCCGGAACTCGTCTAAAATTCAGAAGATAACAACTCTTCATTCATTGGATACGAATGGTTGAGCGTCAGTTCTTCAGCCGATATCCGGTCCGGAAAATCCACGCAATCGTCACGAGACACAGCAGCATGAACCCGCCGGTTGCGGCCAGACTGATCCCGACCGGCACGTCGCCTTTGTCGAAGAAGCTCCAGCGGAACCCGCTGACCAGATAGACGACCGGGTTGAACAGGCTGAACGTGCGCCAGGGATCGGGGAGCTTGCTGATCGAATAGAATGCGCCGCCGAGGAAGGTCAGCGGCGTGATCAGCAAGGCAGGCACGAAATTCAGTTGCTCGAACCCCTTTGCCCAGACGCCGATGATGAAGCCGAACAGGCTGAAGGTGATGCTGGTCAACAGCAGGAACGCGACCATCGCGAACGGGTGATGGATCGGGATCGGCACGAACAATGCCGCCGTCGCCAGGATGATCAGCCCGAGCACTACCGACTTGGTCGCCGCGGCGCCGACAAAACCGATCACCATCTCCATCGAGCTGATCGGGGCGGAGAGCAGTTCGAAAATCGTGCCGGTGAATTTGGGGAAATAGATGCCGATCGACGCATTGCTGATGCTCTGCGTCAGCAACGACATCATGATCAGCCCGGGCACGATGAAGCTGCCATAGGCAATGCCGTCGACTTCCTTGATCTGCGATCCGAGCGCACCGCCGAAGACGACGAAATAGAGGCTGGTGGTGATCACCGGGGTGACCAAGCTCTGCCACAAGGTGCGCAGCGCGCGCGCCATCTCGAACTTGTAAATGGCCAGGATACCGTGGACGTTCATTTGCCGCCCTCCTTCACGAGGTCGACGAAGATGTCTTCCAGGCTCGATTTCGACGTTTCGAGATCCTTGAAGCCGATATTGAGGTCGGCGAGTTTGCGCAGCAGCGACGGGATGCCCGTCCGCTCGGCCTGCGCGTCGAACACGTAGCGCAATGTCTTGCCCTCATTCTCGAGGCTGAGGTCCCAATCGCCGAGCTCGCCCGGGATCGTGTCCATCGCCTCGTTGAGCGCGATGTCGAGTTCGCGCTTGCCGAGCTTCTTCATCAGCGCGGCCTTTTCGTCGACCACCAAGAGCTTGCCGCCGGAGATCACGCCGACGCGGTCGGCCATTTCCTCGGCCTCCTCGATATAATGCGTGGTCAGGATGATCGTTGTGCCCTTTTCGCGCAGGCGATGGACCAATTTCCACATGTCGCGGCGCAGTTCGACATCGACGCCCGCGGTCGGCTCGTCGAGGAACAGGATGTCGGGTTCGTGCGCGAGCGCCTTGGCGATCAACACGCGGCGTTTCATGCCGCCCGACAATTCCATGATCTTGGCCTTGCGCTTCTCGTAGAGCGACAGGTCCTTGAGCACCTCGTCGATATGGCCCGATTTCTGCGGGTGACCGAACAGGCCGCGGCTGAAGCGGCAAGTCGATTCGACCGTCTCGAACATGTCGGTGGCGAGTTCCTGCGGCACCAGGCCGATCTGCCGCCGCGCGCGCTTGGGCTGGCCGATCGCGTCGAACCCGCCGACCGTGATCGTCCCGGTCGACGGCGTAACGATGCCGCAGATGATGCTGATCAACGTCGTCTTGCCGGCGCCGTTCGGCCCCAGCAAGGCGAAGATCTCTCCCTTGTTGATATCGAGGTCGACGGCGTGGAGCGCGTGGACGCCCGAGGCATAGGTCTTTGAAACGCCGCGGACGCTTAGGATCGGTTCGGACATGCAATTCCCCTAGAGGCCGGGGAGATGGGGCCGAAAGACCGTCTGCGCAACGGTTGCGATGCGGTTATTTCGTCCGCGCCGCCGCGACCGCGGCTTGCATTGTCTCGAGCGGCTGCAAGCCCGACAACACCTTGTCGCCGATCACCCAGGTCGGTGTGCCCGACATGCCGAGCGGCGCGGCCATCGCCAAATTGTTCTCGATCGCGCGCCCGACATCCGGCGCTTTTGCCGCTTCCTTGACGGCCGCCGGATCGAGCCCTGCGGCACGCAAGGCAGCATCCATGCTCGCGTCGCTCAACGGTCCACCGGCATAAAGCGCATCGTGTAGCGGGCGATATTTGCCTTGCTTGGCGGCGACCACGGCATAGCGTGCCGCGACCTTGCTTTCCTCGCTGAGCACCGGGAGTTCGCGGAACACGATCTTCACCTTGGGGTCGCTCGCGACCAATTTGTCGAGGATCGGCAGGCTCGCGCGGCAATAGCCGCAATTATAGTCGAGATATTCGACCACGGTGACGTCGCCATTGGGGTTGCCTGCCCAGGCGCTGCCCAGCGCGGGAAAGATGCGATCGCGATTGGCGGCGATGAAGGAGCCGGCCTGCTGTGATTGCTCGGCCGCCTCGCGCTCGCGCAATTTCTGCATCGCTTCGGGCAGCACTTCGGGATGGGCGAGGAGATACTCCCGGATTTCGGCGCCATCGGTCGGCCGTTGCACCAGCCAGGTGGCACCGGCGCCGAGCAAGGCGGCGGCGGCCGCGACCAGCGGCAGCGCGAAGCGCGACGACAGGAAGTCGCTCATCGTCTGCGTTTTTTCTGGTCGAGTTCGTTCTGTCCGGTCATCGCGATGTCCTGGGCGCGGATCCAGTCCGAGCTGTTGGGGGGGAGGTTGGCCATGGCGGCGCGGGCGCTCATCACGGCGCGCGCGGTTGCGCCGGTCAGGCTCGCTTGCTCGGCGGCGGCCAGCGAGGCGCGCGCGGTATCGCCCGACAGCTCATAGGCGGTGCCCAGCTGATACCATCCGAACGGATTGTCGTCGTCCTTGTTGGTCGCGATCTTCAGCACGCGGATCGCCTCAGGATAATTGGCCTTGTTCTCGGTTGCGATCAGCGCATGGCCATAAGTGGTCGCGATCAGCGGGCTGTAGCGGGTCAGCTCTGTCGCTTCCTTCAACGGCGCGAGTGCGTCGCCGGGCTGGCCGGCCTCGAGCAGGATCTGGCCGCGGATTTCCAGGAAATAGGGATCGTCGGGCTTCAGCTTGACCAGCGCGCGCGTCTCGGCATCGGCTTTGTCGGGATAGCCCGCTTTGTGCCAGGCATAAGCACGAGCGTAATGCGCATAGATCGACTGGTCGCTCTCGGGATATTTGTTGAGCGTCGATGCGTAAGGCGCGACATAGCCAAAGAGCTTCGCCTTGATCCGCTTGAAGCGGTCGTCGAGCGCGGTGTCGGGCGGGTTGTTCCAGGCGGGCGACGCCTTCACATCGGCGTACAGGGTGTTGATGCGTTCGTTCGACAGCGGGTGGGTCTGCGCGTACGGATCAATATTCTGCATGCCGTAGCGATATTCCTCATTGGCCAGCTTCTTGAAGAAGCTGATCATGCCCTTGCCGCTGACATTGCCCTCGCGCAGGAACTTGGCGCCGGTCGCGTCAGCCGTCGCTTCTTGAACACGCGTGAAGGCGAGATATTTGCCCATCGCGGCCTGCTGGCCGGCCGCCAGGATGCCTGCTCCGGCATCGCCCGCGCCCGCCGCCATCGCCGCGATGCCGAGCACCAGGCTGAGCAGCGAAATGCCCATGGCAGGCTTGGCGCCGGCGTCGGCCAGCACGACATGACCGTCGGCGATATGGCCGAGCTCGTGCGCGATGACGCCCTGGACTTCGTTGGCATTGTCCGCGGCCTGGATCAGGCCCGAATGGATGTAGACGACCTGTCCGCCGGCGACGAAAGCATTGATTGAGTCGTCCTGGATCAGCACGACCTGGACGTTAGCCGGGGACAGGCCGGCGGCGACGATCATCGGCCGAGACATGTCCTTGAACAGGGCTTCCGTCTCGGCATCGCGCAGGATGCCTTGCGCATAGGCTGGCTGCGCCCAGAGAAGGATTGCCGTCGCGAATAGCGCGACCAATCGCCTCATCGTCCGGTCATCCGTTCAGGTTCCATGGAGCGCATGCGGCCGGCCCCTGCGCCCCGACGGGTGAACCCGTCCTGAAGCGCGAGGGGCCGGTGCACCTGCTCATGCGCCGAAGGTGCGTTGCCACCAGCCGCGGCGCGGCGAGCCGTCTCCGTCGGCGTCGCCCGCGTCGTCATCGGCCGGCGCGGCGCCGTCGGCATCGGCGGCAACCGGCGTCTCATCGGCGTCATTTGCCGCTGCCGGGGAGGGTGCCGGCGTATCTGCCTCGGTCGCAATGTCGGCCGGCGCGGCCTTCTTGCGGCTGCGCTTCGGCTTGGCCGCGGGCTCCGCTGCCTCGATCGAGGGAGAGGCTGTCGTCGCTTCCGCCGCCGCAGGCACTTCCGTCGGGGCGGGTTCCGCTTCAACCGGCGCCGCTTTTTTGCGGCTGCGCTTGGGCTTGGCCGCCGGTTCTGCGGCTACGGGCTCGGGTTCCGGCGTGGGAACCGCTTCGACCACCGGGGCCGCTGCGGTTTCCTCGGCGATCCGCGCCTTGGGACGGCGGCGTGTGCGCTTGGGCGCGGCCTCCGCTTCGGGTGCGGCGTCGGGTTCGACCGCCACCGGCACGTCGGGATTGGCGTGTGTGGCGATTACCGCACCGGCGTCGCCGGCATCGGCTTCCCCGGCGTCGACAGCAGCGTCGGCCGCCCCTTCGGTACGACGTCCGCCGCGGCGGCCACGACGGCGACGACGGCCGCGCGTTTCGCCTTCGCCTTCGGCCTCACCGGCAGCAGCGTGTTCGACGGCTTCCGACTCTTCGCCATCGCTTTCGGCGTCGCCCTCTTCGCGCGGTTGCTGCGTGACGACATCGTCGCCGGCCCCTTCACCGGCTTCGTCACGGCCACGACCGCGGCGGCCACGGCGACGACGGCGGCGCTTGCGGCCGGCATCGCTGTCGTCGTCCGAGCGTTCGCGCGGTTCGCCACGCTCAGCGCGCTCCGTCCGCTCTTCCTCGGCTTCTTCTTCCTCGTCGAGATCCTCCTCGACGAAATCGTCTTCCTCTTCCTCGATCAGCGCTTCGAAGCGCGGCGCGTGGACCGGCGGCGGACCCGACGCCTCGACCGTCATCCGCGCGCCCTCGGTCTCGCCGTCGGACAGGATGACGACCTGGACGCCGTAGCGATCCTCGATCTCGGCGATGTCCGCGCGCTTCTTGTTGAGGACGTAGAACGCCGCCTCCTGCGAGGCGCGCAAGGTGATCTGCGATCCGCGGCCGCGCGCGGCCTCATCCTCGATCATGCGCAACGCCGACAGCCCGGCCGACGAGGCGGTGCGGACCAGCCCGGTCCCTTCGCAATGCGGACATTGACGGGTGGAGGCTTCGAGCACGCCGGTGCGCAAACGCTGACGGCTCATTTCCATCAGGCCGAAGCTCGAGATGCGGCCGACCTGGATGCGGGCGCGATCGTTCTTCAGCGCCTCCTTCATCGCCTTCTCGACCTTCCGGACGTTGGACCCGTTGTCCATGTCGATAAAGTCGATGACGACGAGGCCCGCCATGTCGCGCAGGCGCAACTGGCGCGCGATTTCCTGCGCGGCTTCGAGGTTGGTCGCGGTCGCGGTCTGCTCGATATTGTGCTCGCGCGTCGAGCGGCCCGAGTTGATGTCGATCGAGACGAGCGCTTCGGTCGGGTTGATGACCAAATAGCCGCCCGACTTGAGCTGCACCACCGGGTGGTACATCGCCGACAGCTGATCCTCGACGCCGGCGCGCTGGAACAGCGGCACCGGGTCCGAATAATGTTTCACGCGGCGGGCGTGGCTCGGCATCAGGAGCTTCATGAACTCCTTGGCCTGGCGATAGCCGTCGTCGCCCTCGACGATCACCTCGTCGATGTCCTTGTTGTAAATGTCGCGGATCGCCCGCTTCATCAGGTCGCTGTCGCCATAGACCAAAGCAGGCGCCGCGGACGCGAGCGTGGTCTCGCGAATGCCGTCCCACAGCCGGGCGAGGTAATCGAAGTCGCGCTTGATCTCCACCTTGGTGCGCTGGAGGCCCGCGGTGCGGACGATGCAGCCCATCGACGGCGGCAGCTTGAGCTCCGCCATGATCGTCTTGAGCCGCTTGCGATCGGCGGCGTTGGAAATCTTCCGCGAGATGCCGCCGCCATGCGACGTGTTGGGCATCAGCACGCAATAACGGCCGGCGAGCGACAGATAGGTGGTCAGCGCCGCGCCCTTGTTGCCGCGCTCTTCCTTGACGACCTGAACCAAAAGCACCTGACGGCGCCGGATTACGTCCTGGATCTTGTAGCGGCGGCGCAGGTTCATGCGGCGCTGGCGCAGCGCCTCAACCTGATCCTCCGACCCATTGTCCTTGCGGCCACGACGGCGACCGCCGCCGCTGCTCTCATGCTCGGCAGCGACGTCCTCGTCGGGCGCGCCGTCATCGTCGAGCCGCTCGATCTCTTCCTCGGACGGCTCGTGATCGTCGTGCTCGTCCTCTTCGGCGTCGAGCTCGGCGCGCAACGCGGCTTCCTCGGCGGCGTGCTCGGCTTCCTCGCGGAGGAGCGCGTCACGATCCTCCTTGGGGATCTGATAGTAATCGGGGTGGATTTCCGAAAAGGCCAGGAAGCCGTGACGGTTGCCGCCATAATCGACGAACGCCGCCTGGAGCGACGGTTCGACGCGGGTAACCTTGGCTAGATAGATATTGCCTTTGAGCTGCTTGCGCTCGGCACTTTCGAAATCAAACTCCTCGATGCGGTTCCCTTTGACGACCGCCACCCGGGTTTCCTCCCGGTGGCGTGCGTCGATCAACATACGCATGGTCATTATTTTCTCTCCGGGCGCGCCGGACCTTCGATGAGGGTAGGGGCGCGCCAATAAGTCGCGCGGCGTCGGTGGACGGATTGTCGTTCCGTGACCGGCCGGTGCGGGATGGTGGATGTGCGTCTGTCCGCTGCGCACGCCCGGGCATCACGGCCGGGGCACCCGCGCCAACGCGCCCGCCGGCAATGGCCGGATCGAGCACTAGGCGAGGGAAATGCAGCATGCGAACGTCAACCTGATGGACCGCCTGCCGATGAACGCCGGGGCGGCCGTGGGGCCGGCGACTTCCGGACAAATCATTGTCGCGGTGCCGGTTACGATTCAGGTAGCACCTGCCATCGTCCGCTTCAACTGGCAGGTTTCTGCCGCTCGCCCGGCAAAAAGATGCCGAACGGTCGATTAACCCTGTCGTTTCACCGAGTCTGAGTAAGCGGGCCGGTAACCCCGTTTTTCGAAGAGCGAGTAAAAGGGGTTCTTCCAGATGGTTTTTCGCTGGACCGGTTACCGGCCCGCGCGCCATTACGTGCGTGTGTCGTTCATTCTTGCCATGTTGGTCCTGTGGCTCGGCGGCAGCCCCGCTTGGGCCGCGACGATCCAGCGCGTGGACGTCAGGGATGACGCCATCGTGGTGACGTTCGACCAGAAGGTCGCCGACGCCTCGAGCTTCCTGCTGGTCACGCCCAAGCGCGTTGCACTCGACATCGCGGACGCCGCGCCGGGTGGCGCCGTCGTCACCGGAGGACTGGTCGATGCGGTGCGCGAGGGCGCACGCGACGGCGGCGCCCGCGTCGTGTTCGACCTGACTCGCCCTGCCGTGGTCACCGACGGATCGTTCGGCGCCGATGGCCGTGTCTTGACCCTGCAGCTCCGCACTACCGACGATGCCGGCTTCGCACGCGCCGCGGCGGCCGGGCGGATGAGCTTCCTGCCGCCGTTCAACCTGCCCGACACTGTCAGCACCAGCGCGCGCTATTCGGTTTCGGTGCCCGTGCCGGCTGCAAGCAAGACGTTGGCACTGCCGCGGATCGACGGGAATGCCGGCCGCCCGCTGGTGGTGATCGATGCCGGCCATGGTGGGTTCGATCCCGGCGCGATCTCGCCGACCAGCGGGATCAGGGAAAAGGACGTGACCTTGCGCATCGCCAGGGCGATCCGCGACGAATTGCTCAAGTCCGGCCGCGTCCGCGTTGCCCTGACTCGCGACGACGATCGTTTCCTGGTGCTGCAGGAACGCTATGGTGTGGCGCGGAAGCTCAAAGCCGATCTGTTCATCTCGATCCATTGCGACAGCGTCGGATCGGGCGATGCCTCGGGCGCCTCGGTCTATACCCTGTCCGAAGTCGCGTCGGACAAGGAAGCCGCCCGGTTGGCGGCACGCGAGAACAAGGCCGACGTCATCGCCGGCGTCGACCTGGGCAGCGAGAACGCAGACGTCTCGTCGATCCTGATCGACCTCACCCAGCGCGAGACGATGAATGCCTCTGCCGCGTTCGCGCGGCTGCTCGGGCGCGAGGCCGAGCCGATGATTCCGCTGCGCCCGAGTTTCCACAAATTCGCGTCGTTGATGGTACTTAAGGCGCCCGATATGCCGTCGGTCCTGTTCGAGACGGGCTATATCTCGAATCCGAAAGATGCGGCTTTTCTGGACTCTCCGGAGGGTCGAAAGCGCATCGCGCAGAGCGTCGAACGCGCGGTCGAAGTCAATTTCGCGCGAAAGCTTGCGTCGAATTGACAGGGCGCTTTTGGTTTCAGCAGAGCTGAAACGGTTGCGGCGAAAATGAAACTAGGGCGCTGGCAAGAGCCGCCGGACCTGCTAAGGCCCGGACGATATGGCGGCGGACAGTTCGGACTCGGTCAATTTTCGGATCAAGCGAGAGGCTGGCGGTGTCGCCGGCTTCATGCGCAACGCGTGGAAGCGCTGGTGGGTCAAGGCGTTGGTCGTGCTGGCGGCGCTGTGGGGCGTCGCTTGGTTCCTGATCTGGCTGTTCGTCGCGCGCGATCTACCCTCGGTCGATCGGCTCAAGGCCTATGAACCCGATCTGCCGTCGAACGTCCGCGACACCAATGGCATGCCGGTCTTCAGCTTCGCGCGCGAACATCGCGTCCAGCTGAAGTTCGACGAATACCCCAAACTGTTGGTCGCGGCCTATCTGTCGGCCGAGGACAAGACCTTCTTCTCGCATCACGGCGTCGATTATCCCGGCATCGTCTCGGCGATGATTGACAATCTGCGCAGCAAGCGTTCGCGCGGCGCCTCGACGATCACGCAGCAGGTCGCGAAGAACCTGCTGGTCGGCAACGAGCACAGCTATACGCGCAAGCTCAGGGAAGCGATCCTCGCCTATCGCATCGAGGATACGCTGACCAAACAGCAGATCCTGGAAATCTACCTCAATACGATCTTCCTCGGCCGCAACGCTTATGGCGTGCAGGCGGCGTCGCGCGCCTATTTCGACAAGGATCTTGACCAGCTCACCATCCCGCAATTCGCCTATCTGGCGATCCTGCCCAAGGCGCCTTCGGGCTATGATCCCGATCGCCAGACCGAGCGCGCGACGGCGCGGCGCAACTGGGTGCTGGGGGAGATGCAGGCCAATGGGTACATCAACCAGCAGCAGCATGATTGGGCGGTCGCGCAGCCATTGGGCACGGTCAACAAGCGTACGGTCCAGTTCGAGTCGGCATCGGGCTATTTCATCGAGGAAGTCCGCCGCCAGCTGATGGACAAGTTCGGCGAGGCCTCCGAGGCCGGCCGAAATCCGTTCAGCGTCTATGGCGGCGGCCTGTGGGTTCGGACGTCGTTCGATCCCAAGCAGCAAGCTCTGGCGCAGAAAGCGTTGCGCGACGGCTTGCTGCGCTATGACGGCAACCGCGGCTGGACGGGACCGCTCGGCCATGTCGACGTCTCGCAGAACTGGCTCAATGCTTTGCTCGCGAGCAACATCGCGCTCGATTACGAGGATTGGCGCGCGGCGGTGGTGATCGACGATGGCGGCGATTTCACGCTCGGCTTTTCGAACGGTGCGACCGGCACCTTGCCGCGCGGCGCCGCGTCGATGCCGATCCGCGGCGGCGGCGGGCCGGCGTCGAGCGCGATCAAGGCCGGCGACATCATCGCGGTGGCGCCGTCGGGCAGCTCGTACGTGCTCAAGACCTTGCCCAAGGTGTCGGGCGGCTTCGTCGTCGAAGAACCCGCAACCGGGCGGGTGCTTGCCATGCAGGGCGGCTTCGACAATCGCGTCCAGTCGTTCAACCGCGCGACGCAAGCACTGCGTCAGCCGGGTTCGACGATCAAGCCGATCGTCTACACCGCGGGCCTCGAACACGGATTGACCCCATCCTCGATTATCCAGGACGGCCCCTATTGCGTGAACCAGGGCACGCAATATTCGAAATGCTTCCGCAATTTCGGCGGCGCCGGCGGCTCGGGATCGCACACGATGCGCTGGGGCCTCGAGCAATCGCGCAACCTGATGACGGTGCGCGTCGCGGCGCAGACCGGCATGCCCAACGTAGTCAAGCTGATGGACGAGATCGGTGTCGGCAAATATCCGCCCTATCTCGCTTTCTCTCTCGGTGCGGGCGAGACCACCGTGCAGCGGATGGTCAATGCCTATTCGATCCTGGAGAATAACGGCCGCGGCCGCCCGCCGACCCTGGTCGATTACGTTCAGGACCGTCGCGGCAATGTGATCTGGCCGGAAAATTGGCGTGCCTGCGATCGTTGCAACGCGCCCGACTGGAACGGCAAGCCGATGCCGCGCCCGGTGGTCAAGCTGAAGCAGGTGGTCGATCCGCTGAGCGCGTTCCAGATGGTGCATATCGCCGAAGGCGTCGTCCAGCGCGGCACCGCGACGATCCTGCGCGACCTCGATCGCCCGATGTTCGGCAAGACCGGTACCAATTCGGGCCCGACCGACGTGTGGTTCATCGGCGGCACGCCGCAGATGATCGCGGGTGTCTATCTCGGCTATGACAAGCCGAGCGGCCTGGGCGGCTATGCCCAGGGCGGGACCGTGTCGGCGCCGATCTTCAAGGAATGGGCGGTCAAGGCCTATGAGGGTCTGCCCAAAATGCCGTTCCGTGCACCGCCGGGGATCCGCATGGTCCGCGTCGATCGCCTGTCCGGCAAGCCCGTCTTCGGGGCGTGGCCGTCGCCAGGTGGCGATCCCAAGGCTCAGGTGATCTGGGAAGCGTTCAAGCCCGAGAGCGAAACGCGTCGCTCGCCGATCCGCCGCGACTTGCCGACGCCTAGCGCGACGAGAGTCGCGCCGCAGGAATCCAAGCCCAAGGAATCGAACGGCGACGGCGACTTCTTGCAACGGCAGGGCGGTATCTACTAGGGCGCCACCCTATATCGGCGGAAAGCCGCGCGACCGGCGCTGTATCCACCGACACGATTTGAACTGGAGTTACCGATGCGCGCCGAAGCGCAATCGCATGTCGATACGATCAATGACGCGCTCAGCCTGTTGCGCCGCTTCCTCGATTGGGACCGCGCGTTGCGTCGGCTCGACGAGCTCAATGCGCGTGTCGAGGATCAGAGCCTGTGGGAAAATCCCAAGGCGGCGCAGGACGTGATGCGCGAGCGCCGTCGGCTCGACGAGGCGATCACCGCGACGCGCGCGATCGAAAGCGAATTGAGCGACAATATCGAACTCGTCGAGATGGCCGAGGCCGAAGGCGATGCCGATATGGAAGGCCAGGCGGTCGAGGCGCTCGCCGAACTCGCGACCCGCGCCGAAGCGGACAAGGTCAAGGCGCTGCTGGCGGGTGAGGCCGACGCCAACGACACCTATATCGAGATCAATGCCGGCGCCGGCGGGACCGAGAGCCAGGATTGGGCCGAGATGCTCCAGCGCATGTATTCGCGCTGGGCCGAACGTCACGGCATGAAAGTCGAACTGGTCGATTATCATGCCGGCGAGCAAGCGGGCATCAAGTCGGCGACGTTGCTGCTCAAGGGCGAGAATGCCTATGGCTATGCCAAGACCGAAAGCGGTGTGCACCGCCTGGTCCGGATCAGCCCCTATGACAGCGCGGCGCGCCGCCACACCAGCTTTTCGAGCGTGTGGGTCTATCCCGTGATCGACGATTCGATCGACATCGAGATCAACGAAAGCGAACTGCGCATCGACACCTATCGTGCGTCGGGTGCGGGCGGCCAGCACATCAACACGACCGACTCGGCGGTGCGCATCACTCACTTGCCGACCGGAATCGTCGTCGCCTGCCAGAACCAGCGCAGCCAGCACAAGAACAAGGCCGAGGCCTATAACCAATTGCGCGCGCGCCTCTACGAGCACGAGCTCAGGAAGCGCGAGGAAGAAGCCAACGCGGTCAACGCGAGCAAGACCGATATCGGCTGGGGCCACCAGATTCGCAGCTACGTGCTCCAACCCTATCAGCTGGTGAAAGACCTGCGCACCGGCGTGACCTCGACCAGCCCGTCCGATGTGCTCGACGGCGATCTCGACGCCTTCATGGCGGCCGCGCTCTCGCAGCGCGTGACCGGGGAGACGGTCGAGGTAGAGGACGTCGAGTGATGCGGTGGTCGGGCACGCTGATCGTCGGCTTGCTGATGCTAGCCGCCTGCGACGGCGGCCCGCCGGTCGTCCGTAACCAGCAGGACGATGTCGGCCCGTTCCCCGCGGCCGACCGGCCGGTCGCGCGGATCATCTCGCCGCGCTGGTCGACCGAGGAGGCGCGCGATCGGCTCAACGAAGCGGGCGAGGTGATGAACAAGGCCGGGATCGCCAAGGGCATGACCGTCGCCGATATCGGCGCGGGTGAGGGCTATTACACGATCCGCCTGGCCAGCCGCGTCGGCAAGGACGGCCGCGTGCTGGCCGAGGACATCGTGCCGGAGGTGCGCGATGCGTTGGCCGAACGCGTCGCGCGCGACCGCCTCGACACCGTCAGCGTGCGACTGGGCGAACCTGCCAATCCCAAGCTTCCCGACAACAGCTTCGACCGCATCCTGATGGTGCATATGTACCATGAGATCGAGCAGCCCTACGAATTCCTCTGGCGGATGCGCCCGTCGCTCAAGCCGGGCGGCCAGGTGATCGTAGTCGACGCCAATCGCCGCACCGAAAATCACGGCACGCCGCCCAAATTGCTCGAATGCGAATTTGCCGCGGTCGGCTACAAGCTCGTCGCGTTCGACGACATGCCCTCGGCCGGCGGCTATCTCGCGCGGTTCGAGGCGGTAGGGCCTCGCCCGGAACCCAAGGACATCCGCGCTTGCCGGCTGGTGCCGACACCGACCTCGACGCCGCCCGCGTCCTGACGGCATCCGAATAGCGGGGCGTTTTCCACAACTCGATACATGGCCGACTTGGCGGCGCACGCAGTGCGGGGTAAGCCATCGTCATGCGGCAATATCTCGACCTGATGCAGCGCGCGCTCGACCATGGCGCCGAGCAGATGGATCGCACCGGCACCGGCACGCGATCGGTGTTCGGGCACCAGATGCGCTTCGATCTGGCCCGGGGCTTTCCGGTGCTGACCACCAAGAAGCTGCACTTGCGGTCGATCATTGTCGAATTGCTGTGGTTCCTGCGCGGCGACACCAACGTCCAATGGCTGCGCGACCGCAAGGTGAGCATCTGGGACGAATGGGCCGATGAGAATGGCGATCTCGGCCCCGTCTATGGCAAGCAATGGCGCGACTGGACGACCGCCGATGGAGGCCATGTCGACCAGATCGCCGAGCTGATCGAGACGCTGAAGATCAATCCCGCCAGCCGTCGCATGGTGGTCAGCGCGTGGAACCCCGGCGAGCTCCACGCCATGGCGCTGGCGCCGTGCCACTGCCTGTTCCAATGCTATGTCGCCAACGGCAAGCTCAGTTTGCAGCTCTATCAACGCTCGGCCGACATCTTCCTTGGCGTGCCGTTCAACATCGCGAGCTACGCGCTCCTCACCCATATGCTCGCTCAGCAAGCGGGGCTGGACGTCGGCGAGTTCGTCTGGACCGGTGGGGATTGCCACCTTTATTCGAACCATCTCGACCAAGCGCTCGAGCAACTGGGCCGCGAGCCGGGGCAGCTCCCCAAGCTCGAAATCCTGCGCAAGCCGCCGTCGATCGACGCCTATGAATATGAGGATTTCCAGCTCGTCGGGTACGAAGCGCAGGCGCATATAAAGGCGCCGGTGGCGGTTTGATCTCCTTCCATCTCGCACGCGCCGATAACGGCGTGATCGGCCGCGACGGCAAGCTGCCCTGGCATCTGCCGGCCGACCTCAAGCGGTTCAAGGCGCAGACGATCGGGCGGCCGATGATCATGGGCCGCAAGACGTTCGAAAGCTTCCCGTCGCCGCTGCCCGGCCGTCGCCACATCGTGCTGACGCGCGATCGCGACTGGTCGGCGGACGGGGCGGAAGTCGCGCATTCGGTCGAGGAGGCGCTGGCGCTGGCAGGGAACGACGCCGCAGTGATCGGCGGGGCCGAGGTTTTTGCGTTGTTCCTTGACCGTGCCGAGCGGGTGGAACTGACGGAGGTCCATGCCGCGCCTGAGGGTGATGCGACGGTGCCGGCGTTCGTCGCCTGGCGCGAAACCGCCCGGGAAGATCATCCGGCCGAGGGCGATCGGCCCGCATATAGCTTCGTGACGCTCGCTAAATTCTAGCCGTCACCCCGGGCTTGTCCCGGGGTCCACCGTGCCGCACACCCTAAACGACGTGGGTTTGCTGCACGGCGGACCCCGGCACAAGGCCGGCATGACGGGGAGGAGAGGACGGTATGCGCAAATGGCTACTGGGGCTTGTGGCGCTGCTCGTCATCGCCGCGACCCTGTTCTTCATCCTCGCCCCCGCCATGGTCGAGAAATCGATGAACAAGGTTCAGCCGGTCGCGCTCAAGCTGACCCCACGCGCGCTCGACCTGCAGAAAACCCTCGACGTCGCCGACATGCATGCCGACTCACTCCTGTGGAAGCGCGACCTGCTGACGCGGTCGGACCGCGGTCAGGTCGACCTACCGCGGCTGCAGGCGGGGCATTATGCGCTGCAAGTCTTCTCGTCGGTGACCAAGACGCCTAAGAACCAGAATTATGACGCCAATTCGGGTGATACCGACAATATCACCCAGCTGGTGATGGCCGACCTCCAGCCGATGCGGACGTGGAATTCGCTGCTCCAGCGCTCGCTCTATCATGCCGATAAACTCAAGCGTTTCGCCGACAGCTCGAACGGGCAATTGCGGCTGATCACCTCGCCTGGCGATCTCCAGAAACTGGTCGCCGACCGACGCGCCGGCGGTGGCGTGGTCGGCGCGATGCTGTCGATCGAGGGGCTGCAGGATCTCGAAGGCAAGATCGACAATCTCGACAAGCTGTATGCGGCGGGCTTCCGCATGGCCGGCCTCGCGCATTTTTTCGACAACGACTTCGCCGGGTCGATGCACGGCGTGAAGAAAGGCGGGCTGACCCCGCTCGGCCGGGCGGCCGTCGCGCGGATGGAAAAGCTCGGCATGGTGGTCGACGTCGCGCATTCGAGCCACCAGACGGTCGGCGAAGTGATCGCGATGGCGCGGCGCCCGATCGTCTCGAGCCACGGCGGCGTCCAGGCGACCTGCAAGGTCAACCGCAACCTGACCGACGATGAGATCCGCGGCATCGCCAGAACCGGCGGGGTGATCGGCATCGGCTATTGGGATGCCGCGATCTGTTCGAACAAGCCCGAGGATGCGGCCAAGGCGATCGCCTATGTCCGCGACCTGGTCGGGATCGACCATGTCGGTTTGGGATCGGACTTCGACGGCGCGGTGACCACCGGGTTCGACGGCAGCCAGGTCGCCGCGATCACCCAAGCACTGCTCGACCGCGGTTTTTCGGACGACGACATCCGCAAGGTGATGGGCGGCAATGTCATTCGCGTGCTGACCACCGGGATGGTGCCGGGACAATAAATCCTCCCCGGAACGGGGAGGAGGACCGCTCGCGCAGCGAGTGGTGGAGGGGGACCACGATCGTTGGTCCTTCGCTTGTGGTTAGTTGGTGGCGGGCCCCCTCCACCAAGCCGCTACGCGTCTTGGTCCCCCTCCCCGTGCCGGGGAGGAGTTGAGTAACCGCGCTCTGCCCCCTAAGGCCCACGCCATGGAGCGGCTTTCCGGCGGCTCGACAGTGCCCGAGCAGTTTCGCGGGGGCTATGTCGCGCTCGGCAATTTCGATGGATTTCACTTGGGGCACCAGGCAGTGGTCGGCCGCGCGGTCGAGCGCGCGCGCGCCGCGGGCCGGCCGGCGATCGTCGCGACCTTCGACCCGCATCCGATGCGCTATTTCCGTCCCGACAGCCCTTGGTTCCGGCTGACCAGCATGGATCAGCGCGCGCGGCTGTTCGCGGCGGCGGGCGTGGATGCGATGTACGTGTTCGAATTCGAAGCGGCGCTCGCCGGGCTCTCGGCGGAGGACTTTGTCGGTCAATGCCTGGTCGAGCACCTCGGCGTGGCCGGCGTGTCGACCGGCGAGGATTTCACCTTCGGCAAGGGCCGCAGCGGCGACATTCCGCTGATGCGGCAATTGGGCGAGCGCCACGGCTTCACCGTCGACACGATCGCCCCAGTTCAGCTCGATGGCGAGACGGTGTCCTCGACCCGCATCCGCGAGGCATTGCGCGCTGGCGATCCGCGTGAGGCGGCGCGGCTGTTGACCCGGCCCTATGCGATCGAGGGCGTGGTGCAGCATGGCGACAAGGTCGGGCGGACGCTCGGCTTCCCGACCGCGAATATCGACATGGCCAATTATCTGCGGCCCGCGTTCGGTATTTATGCGGTGCGGGGGCATCTGCCCGGCGGGCGCGTGGTCGATGGCGCGGCCAACCTGGGCGTGCGGCCGAGTTTCGACCCGCCCAAGGAATTGCTCGAGCCGTATTTCTTCGATTTTTCGGGCGATCTGTATGGGCAGACGATCGAGGTCGACCTGGTCGACTTCATCCGGCCCGAGGCGAAATTCGACGATATGGATGCGCTGATGGCGCAGATGGCCGAAGATGTGGCGACGGCGAAGCGGTTGCTCCAAACTCCCTCTCCCCTTGTGGGAGAGGGAAGGAGCGCCGAAGGCGCAGGTGGGTGAGGGGGACTCTACAGGCCCTTACCAATTCCCCCTCATCCCTCCGCCGCGCTGCGCGCGGCTCCCTCCTTCTCCCACAAGGGGAGAAGGGGAGTGATGACAGCACCCGCTCCTCCCGCTAATGCCCGCCGACCTATGACCGACGAAACGCCCAGCACCGCGGATTATCGCGACACCGTCTTCCTGCCCAAGACCGACTTCCCGATGAAGGCCGGCCTAGCGCAGAAGGAGCCGGCGATTCTTGCGCGGTGGGAGAGCGAGGACCTCTACGGCAAGCTCCGGACGCAACGCGCCGGACGCCAGCGCTTCATCCTTCACGACGGCCCGCCCTACGCCAATGGCGACATCCATATGGGCCATGCGATGAACAAGGTGCTGAAGGACATCATCGTCCGCAGCCAGTCGTTGCTCGGCAAGGACGCACCCTATGTACCCGGCTGGGACTGCCACGGCCTGCCGATCGAATGGCAGGTCGAGAAGCAGTATAAGGACAAGAAGCTGGACAAGGACCAGGTCCCGGTCGACCAGTTCCGCGCCGAATGCCGTGCGTACGCCGCCAAATGGGTCGAGGTGCAGCGCGAGCAGTTCAAGCGTCTGGGCGTGATGGGCGATTGGGACGATCCCTACCTGACGATGAAGTTCGACGCCGAGGCGGCGATCGTCGGCGAGTTGCTCAAGTTCGCCGAAAGCGGTCAGCTCTATCGCGGCGCCAAGCCGGTGATGTGGTCCCCGGTCGAGAAGACCGCGCTGGCCGAGGCCGAGGTCGAATATGAGGACGTGGTCTCGACCCAGATCGACGTCGCGTTCGAGATCACCGAGGCGCCGAACGCGCCGGAACTGGTGGGCGCGCATGCGGTGATATGGACGACCACACCGTGGACGATCCCGGTCAACCAGGCTTTGGCGTATGGGCCGGATGTCGATTACGCTGTAATCTTTCCGCATTTCTCGGGCGATGATGAGAAAACTCGGCGTTGGGGCGCAATAGGCATTCTTGTTGCGGACGCGCTGATCGAGAGCGTCAAGAGGCGCTTGGGCTTTGCCGATCATATGTTCGGCTGGACTGGTAAAGGCTCCCAACTCGCCGGCGCCGTCGCGCGCCATCCGATGCACAAGCTTGGCGGATTCTTCGCCAAGCCGCGCCCGTTCCTGCCCGGCGACTTCGTCACCACCGACGCCGGTACCGGGCTCGTCCATATGGCGCCCGATCATGGCGAGGACGACTTCCTGCTGTGCAAGGCGCACGGCATCGATCCGGTATTCGCGGTCGACGGCGCGGGCTTCTATCGTCCCGACTGGCTGTGGCTGGGCGGGCAGGGCAGCGTCATCAACAAGAAGTTCGTCGCTTCCGATGGCCCGATCTGCACCGACCTGCGCGAGGCGGGCGCTCTGCTCGCGGCGTCGGACGATTTCGCGCACAGCTATCCGCACAGCTGGCGGTCCAAGGCGAAGGTGATCTTCCGCGCGACGCCGCAATGGTTCATCCCGATGGACCAGTCGCAGAAGAGCGAGAATGCCGCGGCGGTCGCGATCGACTTGCCGGAGCCGGGCGACCTCGCGGGCTTTTCGCCGTCGCTCGGCCATGCCGTGGGCAACGGCCCGACCTTGCGCGAAGTCGCGCTCGACGCAATCGAACGCACGCGCTGGGTGCCCGAGCGCAGCCAGAACCGCATCCGCTCGATGGTCGAGGGGCGCCCCGACTGGGTGATCAGTCGCCAGCGCGCCTGGGGCGTGCCGATCGCGCTCTACCTCAACCGCGCGACCGGCGAATATCTCCGCGATCCGGCGGTCAACGACCGTATCGTCAAGGCGTTCGAGGCTGGCGGCGCCGACGCCTGGTTCACCGCCGACCATCAGGCGCTGCTCGGCCCAGATCACAAGCTCGAGGATTTCGAGCCGCAGAACGACATTCTCGACGTGTGGTTCGATTCGGGCTCAACCCATGTCTTCACGATCGAGGCGCGGTACGGGGAGGGCGTCCGCGCCGACCTCTATCTCGAAGGATCGGATCAGCATCGCGGCTGGTTCCAGTCGTCATTGCTCGAAAGCTGCGGCACGCGCGGCCGCGCGCCCTATGACGCGGTGTTGACCCATGGCTTCGCGCTCGACGGCAATGGCCGCAAGATGTCCAAGAGCCTGGGCAATGTCGTCGACCCGCTCAAGATCATCCAGGAGTCGGGCGCCGACATCCTGCGTATGTGGGTCGCGTCGGTCGATTATTTCGAGGACGTGCGGATCGGCAAGGAAGTCCTGGCGACGACCAGCGACGCCTATCGCAAGCTGCGCAATACGTTCCGCTATCTGCTTGGCGCGCTCGACGGGTTCAGCGAAGCGGAGCGCGTCGCGCCCAAGGACATGCCGCAGCTCGAACTCTATGTGCTCGACCTGCTCGGCAAGCTCGATGTCGAGCTCAAGGCGGCGACCGACGCGTTCGAGTTCAACCGCTTTCTGCGGCTGCTGACCGATTTCGCGCAGGACGATCTGTCGGCGTTCTTCTTCGATATCCGCAAGGACTCGCTTTATTGCGACGCGCCGAGCGACCTGAAGCGCCGCGCCTATCGCACTGTGCTCGACATCCTGTTCCACGCTTTGGTGCGCTACGCCGCGCCGATTCTCGTCTTCACTACCGAGGAAGCGTGGCAAGCGCGGTTCCCCGATGCGGACTCGGTCCATTTGCTCGAATGGCCCGATTTGCCCAGGATCCCCGCCGACAAGGTAATCGCGACCGAATGGACCGGGCTTCGCGAGTTGCGCGCGCAAGTGACCGAGGCGATCGAGCCGTTCCGCCGCGACAAGGTGATCCGCTCGAGCCTCGAAGCCGAGATCACCGTGCCGGAGATGCCGTTATCGGCCGCCGACCTTGCCGAGGCGTTCATCGTCGCCAAGGTGAGCAAGGGGCCGCTGGCGGTCACGCGCACCGATTATCACAAATGCGGCCGCTGCTGGCGCCTCCTGCCCGAAGTGACGGCGGACGGCGCTTTGTGCGATCGATGTACCGGAGTTGTCTCGTGACCTGGAAATTGCCCAAGATCGGGCTGATCAGCGCGGTTGTGCTTTTCATCTTGGACCAAGTCCTGAAGTGGTTGGTGATCGGGCCAATCGGCTTGGCCTACGAAGGCGCCGAGCGGGACGTGCTGCCGTTCTTCACCCTGCGTAATGTTCACAACCCGGGCGTGTCGCTCGGCTTCCTGCGCGCAAGCAACGCGACATCGACCTGGCTGCTGGTAGCGATGACAGGTGCGATCGCAATTGCCGTGCTGGTGTGGATGTGGCGCGAGCGCAATCGCCAGGACCAGTTCGCGCTGGGCATGATCGCAGGTGGCGCGCTCGGCAATATCCTCGATCGGGTGCGGCTAGGCTATGTCCAGGATTATGCCGATCTGCACTTCGGCGCATGGTCGCCGTTTTTGAACTTCAATCTTGCCGACGCTGCGATTACGGTGGGTGTGCTCATCCTGCTCGCGCGGGCATTATTGGTGCGCGACAAGCCGCGGGTGGATGAAGCGGACGTGGAGAAATCGAATGCGTAAGGTTGTGCCGATTGTTGCCGTGGCGGGCGTTGCTATGTTGCTCGCCGGATGCGGCCATCGCGGGTTCGACCGCACGCGTCCTGATGAATATGCGGTGGCGCGTGCGCAGCCGCTGGTCGTGCCGCCCGATTTCTCGCTTCAGCCGCCGCAGCCGGGCGTGACTCGTCCGCAGGACAACAATCCGTCGGCACAGGCGCTCGATGCCCTGTTCGGCGGTCCGGCGCCGCGTAGCCAGGCCGAAAACGGCACGCTCGATTCGGCCGGCGGCGATTCGGCCAGCCCGGGCATTCGCTCGGACGCCGGCGATCCCGACACCAAGATCGTCGACAAGGGCGGCACCACCCGCGACATCGTCGCCGCCCCCGAAGGGGACGGCCAGAGCGCGCGGACGACCGCGAACTGAGTTTTCGATAGAGAGGGGAGGCGCCCACTTTCTCCCCTCCCGCTTGCGCGTTCCAGGTCGGTTGTGCCCCGGCACAACCTGAACAGTCCGGGGGACTGTTCACCTGGAACGGGGCTGGGGGAGGGTCTGTCGCCTTCCTGCCATTTGATACGCCCTCCCCTAACCCCTCCCGCAAGCGGGAGGGGAACTCATCATCCGCTTCGACAACACGCACGCGACCGGATAATGGCGCGCGATGAATTCCTTCTCCTCCAATCGGAAGCGTCCGCGCGCCATCGCGGCCTGGCTGTGGTGCGTCGCCGTTTTGATCGTTGCGATCGTCGTGGTCGGCGGCATCACCCGCCTGACCGAATCGGGTTTGTCGATCACCGAATGGAAGCCGCTGACCGGGATCATCCCGCCGCTCACCGAC
The DNA here is from genome assembly GCF_001598355.1 of Sphingomonas asaccharolytica NBRC 15499. GTDB lineage: Bacteria > Pseudomonadota > Alphaproteobacteria > Sphingomonadales > Sphingomonadaceae > Sphingomonas > Sphingomonas asaccharolytica. Next base: position 7,631 of record NZ_BCYU01000021.1, on the reverse strand, counting down.
GCGCAATGGCAGGCCGAGTTCGCCAATTACCGCAAGATCCCGCAATATGAGGCGATCCATGCCGGCATGACGCTGGCCGGGTTCAAGAGCATCTTCTTCTGGGAATATATTCACCGCCTGCTCGGCCGCGTGATCGGCACGGCGTTCGCGCTGCCGCTCTTGTGGTTCGCGATCCAGCGGCAGATTCCGCGCGGCTATTGGTGGCGGCTGGTCGCTCTGTTCGCGCTCGGTGGGCTGCAGGGCGCGCTGGGCTGGATCATGGTGCGGTCGGGGCTGTCGGTGCGGACCGAGGTCGCGCCGTTGCTGCTCGCTGCTCACCTGTTGACCGCCTTGTTCACGCTTGCCGGCATCGTCTGGACCGCGCTCGATCTCCAGGCGCTGGCGCGCGACCGCCGGGCATTGCCGGCGCGCCTGACCGGGCTGGGTTTGGCCGCCGGCGTCATTCTGTTCGTGCAGTTGTTCTACGGCGCGCTGATGGCGGGGCTGCGCGCCGGGCTGGTCAGCGACACCTGGCCGGGGATGACCGGGACGTTTTCCACGTTCTTCCCCGGCGCCAGCCAGTCGGGCGAATCGCTTGGGTATCTGCTGACCGAGGACCCCGCGATCGTGCACTTCATCCATCGCTGGTGGGCCTGGGTCGTGGTGGCGGTTTTGGTCGTGCTGGCCCGCGCGGTGAAGAAGGTCGACCGCCCCGCTTCGATCGCGATCCACAGCGCGTTCGGCATCCAGATCCTGCTCGGCATCGCGACGGTGATGACGCAGGTGAATATCGCGTTAGCCGCGTTTCACCAATTGGTGGGCGCGTTGCTGCTGGTCAGCGTGGTATGGGGAGCGCATGCCATCGGTAGGAGGCGTGCATGACCGACATCGCTATCGTCCAGGCAAGTTTCGGCGATCCCGGCGAAGCCGCGCTGGTTGCGCGCAAGCTGCTCGAAGAACGGCTGGCGGCGTGCACCTCGCTCGTGCCGGTCACGTCGATCTATCGCTGGGAGGATGTGACCCAGGAAGCGGCGGAGACGGTGATGACCGCCAAGACGACGGTCGAACTGGCGACACAGGTTGCGGCGCGGATCGGCCAGCTGCACAGCTATGAGCTGCCGGTGATCGAACGCTGGCCAGTTGCGGTCGATGAGGCGGTGGCGGCGTGGGTGAAGAACACCACGGGTTGAGGGTGGGGAGAGCAGGTTCGCTTGCCGGTATCATAATACCCGTCAGCAAAGGCCCGGTTTTGCTTGACTTTCGCGGGGTCCGGCGGCATTTGCCCGCCACGGACGCGGCTCGGTGACGGGCCGCGCGTTTGTTTTTAACGCCATAACCGGAAGGTCAACAGCCCATGAAGGCGCTGATGAAGACCACCAAGTCGGTCAAACCGTACGAAGTGGAAAAGAAGTGGCACATCGTCGATGCCACCGATCTGGTGGTCGGCCGCGCTGCGGTCGTGATCGCCAATGTGCTGCGCGGCAAGCACAAGACCAGCTTTACCCCGCACGTGGATTGCGGTGACAATGTCATCGTCATCAACGCGGATAAGATCAAGTTCACCGGCAAGAAGCTAGCCGACAAGATCTATTACAAGCACACCGGCTATGCTGGCGGCATCAAGGGGATCACCGCGGGCAAGGTGCTCGAGGGTCGCTTCCCCGAGCGCGTGCTCGAAAAGGCCGTCGAGCGGATGATCCCGCGCGGTCCGCTGGGTCGCGATCAGATGCGCAACCTGCGCATCTACAAGGGCAGCGAGCATCCGCACGAAGCCCAGAACCCCGAAGTCCTCGACATCGCGGCGATGAACCGCAAGAACAAGGTGGGCGCATAATGGCCGACACCAATAACACCGAAAACACCGACGGGCGCCAGTCGCTCTCCGATCTCGGCGCCGTCCTGCAGCAGCAGGGTGAGGCAGCGCAGGCCGCGTCCGACGAGCGCGCCGAAGAGTATCTCGAAGGCAAGATCGACGAGCCGGTCCAGACCATGCCGCTGCGCGCGCAGGAACTCGACAAGTTCGGCCGCGCTTATGCGACCGGCCGCCGCAAGGACGCCGTTGCACGCGTCTGGCTGAAGCCGGGCACGGGCAAGATCACGGTCAATGGCCGCGACCAGGAAGTCTATTTCGCGCGTCCGACCTTGCGTCTGGTGATCAACCAGGTGTTCGGCGTCGCCGGCCGCGAGGGCCAGTATGACGTGATCTGCACCGTCAAGGGCGGTGGCCTGTCGGGCCAGGCCGGCGCGGTCAAGCACGGCATCAGCCAGGCACTGACCAAGTTCGAGCCGATCCTGCGGACCCCGGTCAAGCGCGCGGGTTTCCTGACCCGCGACAGCCGCACCGTCGAGCGCAAGAAGTACGGCCGCGCCAAGGCGCGTCGCAGCTTCCAGTTCTCGAAGCGCTAAGACGCGGGCGGCTTCGGATTGCGCCAGCAATCCGAAGACTCGCCACGGCGGGCGGCAAGTCGGCGAAGCCGAATCTTGTTCGACGGCGTGGCGGCCTACAAATCAGAAGGGGCGGTCCGGCAACGGGCCGCCCTTTTTTGCGTCTGCGACGGCTCGCGGGCTCGCCTGTCGGACGGTTCGATGGCATTCTTAAATGGCCGGGGCGGGCGATTCGACAGGAGGCAGGCATGGCGACGATCACTACCCGGGACGGAACCACGATATATTATCAGGACATGGGGTCTGGTCAGCCCATCCTGTTTTCGCATGGCTGGCCTTTATCTTCGGAAGCATGGGACCGGCAATTGGTCGATTTTGCGCATCTGGGTTTCCGCACGATCGCGCATGACCGCCGCAGCCATGGCCGCTCGTCCCAAACCTGGGACGGCAATAATATGGACCAATATGCCGACGACCTCGCGGAACTGATCGAGCAACTCGACCTGCGCGACATCATCCTGGTCGGCCATTCGACCGGTGGTGGCGAGGTCACTCATTATTGCGGGCGCCACGGCACCGATCGTGTCGCCAAGATCGTGTTGGTCGGCGCGGTGCCGCCGATCATGCTGAAGAGCGACAGCAATCCCGAAGGCACGCCGATTGAGGCGTTTGACGGTATCCGCGCGGGTACGCTCAACCGAGCGCAATTCTACAAGGACCTGTCGATGCCGTTCTACGGCTTCAATCGCGACGGCGCGACGGTGCAGGAAGGGCTGCGTGAGAATTTCTGGCTACAGGGCATGCTCGGCGGCCTTAAGGGCCATTACGACTGCGTCCACGAATTTTCGGAAGTCGATTACACCGAGGATTTGAAGAAGATCGGCGTGCCCGCTTTGGTGATCCATGGTAGCGACGACCAGATCGTGCCGATCGCGGCGGCGGGGCTGAAATCGGCGAAGATCCTGCCCAACGCGACACTCAAAATCTACGAGGGCGCGCCGCACGGGCTGGCCGAAACACTTCCGGAAAAGTTCAACGCCGATTTGCTGGCGTTCATCAAGGGTGAGGTTTCGGTCGATCACGAGCAGATGTTGATCGCGCAGCCGATCGCTTAGGTAACGGATGAAGGGGGGGGCGGTCCGGCGACGGGCCGCCCATCCTGATCATTCGGCCGCAAGCCCGTTCCTGCTTGATCCGACGATCTTTGGCGGCATCTCGTGTGCCCGTCGCTCGGCGGCTGTCGGCACGGCTTCAACCCACGGCTGTAGCCAGCCCGAATAGCGGACGATGCCCCCGGCGAGCGGTGCCGACACCGCGACGGCGAAGCGAAAACGATCGCCCTCCTGCCATTCGCGCGCGTCGATCCGCGGTGCGAGCATGCGGGGCAGTTGCACGCCGAAGACGCTCCAACGGCGCAATTCCATCCTCAGTCCGTCGCGGTCCGACGGAAGCGCGAAGGCAAAGCGGATCGGGCCGAAGCGCTCTACTGCGAGTCCCTTTCGTGCGCTCAGTTCGCTACTGAAGCGGTATCCGCCAAAATCGCGTGTCCAGGTCTCGCGCCCGTCGCGCTCGGCAAAGCCGACGTGGAGCGGATAGCTGCCCGCTGGCGGCATGCCCATCACCCTGCCGAGCAGCCGGGCCAATGGGCTTCGTCCGCGCTCGACCGTCCCTTCGCCCGCCGCACCGCCGTCGCCGCTGACGCCGTGGATCCGCTGGACCAGCCGCGGCAAGTCGCCGAAGCGCTCGCCCATCAGCCGCTGATAAAGCGGCAGCGGCAGCGCCCTCTCGACGGTCTCGTGCCGGATCGCCAGCCTGGCGAACAGGGGCTCGAAATCCTCCGGCTTCAACTCGTGCCACGCATGGCGCGCGCCGGGCAGAACCTGGCCAGCCAGGATCCGTCCGGCAAGGATCTCTGCCGCAAGCGTCGGAATTTCGGGGCCCTCGCCGTTGGTCGCGACGATCGTCCAACGCCGCTCGATGCCCTCGTCGCCGCGCCGGCCCTTAAGCGTGATCGTCATGCCGGAACGGTCGCCTCCCAGCCTGGCAGAGGCGCGATAGAGCGCCATCAATCCGCGTTTCCATGGCAGCAGCGAGCGGAGCCAACCCCATCGCACTGGCCAACTGAGCAGCCATAGCGACGCCATTTGGAAATCGAGTTCGGTGCCTGCGCGGAAAGTCACCGCGGGGCGGCCGGGCAGCGCGTCGGGAACGATCGCGTGATCGGGCACATCGGCGATCCCGACAAGGCGGCCAGCAAGCCCGCTGCCCCCCACCAGCATCGGCTGGCGACGCAGTTCCTGCCAGCCGTGCACCGTCTCCCAACGCTTGCCGCGCCATAAGCGCACCGGCTGGCCTATGTAACTCAGCATCGCTTCGGCGATCGACGTGCCGGCGCTCGCGCGGTTCGAGGCGCTCAGTGCCATGTCGATGCTGTCGACCCGAGTGAGATCCGCGGCCAGTTGGCGCACGATAGCGCCGGAGAGCGCGGGTACGCTCGACGCCCCCGATATGATCGCCACACCCGCGGCGCGGGCTTGCCTTTCGAGCGCGCCGATGCCGCAGACGAAATCGCGCGCGTCAGCAAGGTCGAGATAAGGGATGCTCATCGCCACGCACGCTTCGGGGACGATATATCCGCTGCCCTGGAACGGTCCGGCGGCGTCGATCACGAGGTCGGGGCGGTGGCGCGCCATGACGAGGCCAATGCCGTGGTTTCGATCGGCGACGACCGGCTCGGCACGCTCCAGCCGCTTGCAAAAAGCGGCCGCCTTGTCGGCGCTTCGTCCGGCGACCAATACCTCATGCCCGGCGTCGAGCAGCCGTCGCGTCAGCCGCGCACCGAACCCGCCATAGCCGCCGATGACCAGAATGCGGCTCACAACATACGATCCCGGAACGCAGGGTCCGGCAGCCAGCAGGTGTCGCGCCTGCCGAACAGCCGATAGCGATTGCGCGCGACCCAGCGATAGACGGGATCACGCAGCAGTCGCGGCACCACGCGAAACATCGCGCCCGCACGCCACGGCCAGCCAAGCCCGGCCCAGATCGCCAATATCGCATCGCTGTCGCGCCGCACGCGATCACCCTCGACCACGATCAGCGTGTCAGGGTCGGCGGGGTCGATCCCGAAGCGGCGATAGAACGCGCTGCCCGCTTCTCCCTGCATCGAAGCGAGCAGGAAGCGGCCCCGGCGGTCATGGTCGAGCACGAATTGCGCGTTGGCCGAACACAGCAGGCATTCGGCGTCGAACACGATGATCGGGCGGTTCGCCATCACCGCTCGATCGGATCGGCGAACAGCGCGACCTGGTGGACCAGTTCGCCGAACCACGGATGGATCAGGTCGAGTGCGAACACGAACCGGCCGCTGCCGATATCCTGATGCCGGATCACCAGCTCTCCCGGTGCCAGCCAGTCGGGCCAGCGCAGTCGCAGGCCGGCGATGCGCAGGAAATAATGATCGCCGACGAACAACAGGGCGCCGTCCTCGATCGTGAGGCGCAACGCGATGCCGATGCCGTGGCCGAGATATTCCTCAAGCCCGGTCGGACCGGTGAAGCGCTTGGCGCTCTGGATTACTTGCGGGAAGCCCGCCGCGCGGCCGTAATGGCGGCTCCAATATTGGCCGTGCCCGACGCGATCCTCGGTGATGCACACGGTCGCGGGAACGCCGGTATCGCGTCCCAGCGGCAAGGGCGCGCCGATCAACCGCGCGGCCTGCGCCAATAACCAGCCGACAGCGGTCGTCCGGCATTCGACCACTTCGCCGGCATAAGTGATCGCGGCGCTGGCGGTCGCCTTGCGCTCGAAACGGTGCCGGACGGAGGCGGGCAGGGCGTTCCAATGCCCCGGCGGCAACAATCGCGCGAACTGGCTCGTGGCAATGGCGTGCGGCCGCGCGGTGCGCCGCCGCCATCCCGCATATCGCGCTCCCGTCACTTCGTTTGCCAGCGTCGCCATGATCATCCCCTGTGTTCAGGTGTCTTTTTTGGCTTTGGGCAGGAAAGCGAGGATGCGCTTGCCCATGCCGATCAGCATCATCAGCCGGCTCGGCGGCACCTCGATCATCTGCTGGTACCAATCGTCGATCGTCATCACGAAGTCGCGCATGTCGTCGATCCGCTGGCGCGCGACGCGGCCGATCCTGGGATCGCGCGCGGCAGTGTCGGCGCAGGTCCGCAGCGCCGCCACCGCGGGGTCGATCTCACGCTCCTTGCGGCCCTGGGCGATGCGGGTCAGCATCTGCCACAGATCGACTTCGGCTTCGTAATGGTCGCGGCGGTCGCCCATCACCGGCACGCGGCGGATCAGCTTCCAACTCATCAATTCCTTGAGCGAGCTCGAAGTGTTGGAGCGCGCGATGCGCAGCATGTCGCTCATCTCCTCGGCATGGAGCGGTCGCTCGCTGAGGTAGAGCAAGGCATGGATCTGCGCGACCGAGCGGTTGACGCCCCATTGCCCGCCCATCTCTCCCCAATGCAGCACGAACTGGAGCACTGCAGGAGGTAGCTGGTTCGACTCATCGGTAATTTCTGTCATAACAGAAATATCTGACATAAAGCGCTTGGAGTCAATCCTGGGTCCGGTTATCGTCACGGGCCATGGAGCATGCCGAAACCCTGGCGACGATCGTCGATTTCATTCGCGGCGTCGGCATAACCGTCGAAACGGCGGCGCTGCCGGAAGACGGTTTCCTGCCGGCGATCGCGGTGCGCGATGGACGGCTGGTCTATGATCCCGATCGCCTGCAATATCCGGGCGACCTGCTGCACGAAGCCGGGCATATCGCGGTGACCGATCCGGCGCTGCGCCCGACGGTCAGCGAGTTCGAGAGTAACGGCGGCGACGAGATGGCGGCGATCGGCTGGTCCTATGCAGCAGCATTGGCGGCGGGGATCGATCCGAGTGTGGTGTTCCATGACTTTGGCTATCGGGGAGGGGGGCAGAGCATCCTGGAGAACTTCGCCGTGGGCCGCTTTCTCGGCGTGCCGATGCTGCAATATTACGGCCTCGCGCGCCGTGCAGCCGATCAAGGCGATCAATATCCGGCCATGATCAAATGGCTGCGATAACTCCGTCAATCGACACGCACCGGACGCTGCGGTAAAGCGGTCCGATGGCTGATCTTCCCTCGACGCCGCTGCTCGACACCGTTTCGACGCCGGCGGATCTTCGCAACCTGAAGCCGGAGCAACTGCGCCAGCTGGCGGACGAGCTACGTGCGGAGACGATCTCGGCGGTGGGGACGACCGGCGGCCATCTCGGTT
>NZ_BCYU01000020.1 GCF_001598355.1 Sphingomonas asaccharolytica NBRC 15499 | reverse complement strand
CCCCCTCCACCACGACGCTGCGCGTCGCGGTCCCCCTCCCCGTGCCGGGGAGGAATTAGCGCCGCTCGACGTCGTTGCGGACTTCCCTGCCATCCCGGCCGGCTGGCACTATCTCGACAGCGCGGTGTCGGCCCAGAAACCCCGCATGGTGATCGACGCGATCGAGCGCGGTTACGCCCAGGATTACGCGGCGGTGCATCGCGGCGTGTACCAGCGCTCGGCCGATATGACGCTCGCCTATGAGGCCGCACGCAAGCGGGTTGCGGACTTCATCAACGGCAAGCCCGAGGAAATCGTCTTCGTCCGCGGCGCGACCGAGGCGATCAATCTCGTCGCGCACAGCTGGGCAGGCTCGCAGCTCACGGCGGGTGACCGCATCCTGTTGTCCACGCTCGAACATCATTCCAACATCGTGCCGTGGCAACTCGCCGCCGAGCCGATCGGGGTCGAGATCGACGTCGTGCCGCTGACCGAGCACGGCCGGATCGATCTCGACGCGATGGCGTCGATGATTACCCCGGCGCACAAATTGGTCGCGCTCGCCCATGTCTCCAACGTGCTGGGATCCGTGCTCGACGCCAAGCGCGCGACCGAGATCGCGCATGCGGTCGGAGCGAAGATCCTGCTCGACGGCTGTCAGGCGGTGCCGCGGATGCCGATCGATGTCGTCGAGATCGGCTGCGATTTCTACGTCTTCTCCGGCCACAAGCTCTACGGGCCGACCGGGATCGGCGTGTTGTGGGGTCGGTACGATTTGCTCGACGCGATGCCGCCTTATCAGGGCGGCGGGTCGATGATCGATCGCGTGACCTTCGCCAAGACGACCTACGCTCCCGCGCCGGGCCGGTTCGAGGCGGGGACGCCGCATATCGTCGGCGTCATCGGGCTGCATGCGGCGATCGATTATGTCGAGAGCGTTGGGCTCGAGCGGATCCATGCGCACGAAACGGCGCTGGTCGCGGTGGCGCGCGAGCGGTTGTCGCGGATCAATTCGGTACGGCTGTTCGGGCCAGAAGATTCCGCGGGGATCGTTAGTTTCGCCGTGGAGGGGGTGCATCCGCACGACGTCGCCACCATCTTGGATGAGAGCAAGGTGGCGATCCGGGCCGGGCATCACTGCGCGCAACCATTGATGGAGGCGCTGGGCGTGCCGGCGACGGCGCGGGCGAGCTTCGGGGTCTATTCGTCGATGGCCGATGTCGAGGCGCTTGGTGAAGCGGTCGAACGTGTGACGCGGATTTTTGGGTAGGAATCTTCGGATGAACGAAGAACGGAAGATCGAAGTGGACGAAGTGAAATCGGTGGAAGCGCCGCCAAAGGCGCGTGTCGAGGCGCCTGCCGAGACATTCGAGCGCAAGCGCGACTATCTCGCGGGATTCCTGGCGCAGAAGCCGGAGGCCGTGTCAGGCGGCGAGCCCGGCGGAGAACTGTACGAGGCGATCATCGTCGCGCTCAAGGAAATCTACGACCCTGAAATCCCGGTCAACATCTACGACCTCGGGCTGATCTACGGTGTCGAGGTGACCGACGAAGGTCATGCCGCGGTTACCATGACCTTGACCACGCCGCATTGCCCGGTCGCGGAATCGATGCCGGCCGAGGTCGAACTGCGCGTCGGCAGCGTGCCGGGAGTCGCGATCGCCGACGTCAATCTGGTCTGGGATCCGCCCTGGGATCCGCAGAAGATGTCCGACGACGCGAAGCTGGAATTGGGAATGCTGTAACAATTCCCCTCCCGTTTACGGGAGGGGAGATGAGGAGTGAAGACTTGGCAACGACCCTGAGGCAGCGCCCGGCTGCCGTGATCCTGACCGAACGCGCCGAGGCGCGGGTGGCCGAGTTGATGTCGAAGGCGCCCGAGGGCGCGATCGGCGTCAAGCTGTCGACCCCGCGCCGCGGCTGCTCGGGGCTGGCCTATTCGGTCGATTATGTCACCGCCGCCAACCCGATGGACGAGCGGATCGAGACGCTCGGCGGCATCTTCTTCGTCGACGGCGCGTCGGTCCTCTATCTGATCGGCTCGACGATGGACTGGGTCGAGGACGATTTCGCCGCCGGTTTCGTGTTCGAAAACCCCAACGCCAAAGGCGCGTGCGGGTGCGGGGAGAGCTTTACCGTTTGAGGCGCGCGCCGCTCAGTGCGGCGCGTTTATCTGCATCGTAATCGCGACTACATCGCCCAGATCGATGCCAAGCTTTTTCCGCTCTTCCGCCTTGAGCGGCAGCATATAGCCGCCGTCTTTCGGGAATAGAGCGGTGCTAAAGGCGAGTTGGTCCGCACTGGCGTCGACCGGCACGCACCCCCAACCATAGCTCGCGATACGGGCGGCCCAACGTACCTCGCCGACCTGATCGTCAGGCAGGGCGACGAAATAAAATGGGGCCGGTCCGCGCCAATGGATGACCTTCCCGGGGAAGGATATTTCGAGCAGCGGATCCGATTGGTTCATGCCGGCTTCCGCAACAACAACGCCGTCCGCAGACACTCGCACACCACCTCGTTGCGCTGGTTGAGCATGCGGTGCTTCCACGTCACCAGCCCGGCGTTGGGTCGCGACTTGCTCTCGCGCAATTCGGTCACTTCGCTGGTCGCGTGCAGCGTGTCGCCGATGAACACCGGCTTGGGCATGACCAATTTGTCGTAGCCCAGGTTGGCGACCAAGGTGCCCATCGTCGTTTCGGATACGGTGATCCCGACCATCAGGCTGAACGTGAAAGTGCCGTTGACCAGGATGCGGCCGAACTCGCTCGCCTTGGCCGCCTCGGCGTCGAGATGGAGCGGTTGCGGGTTGTGGGTCATGGTCGACCACAACAGATTGTCGGTCTCGGTCACCGTGCGGCGGAGCGGATGCTCGATCGTCTCGCCGATTTGCCATTCGTCGAAATATTTGCCCGGCATCAGTCGCCTTTCGTCAGCATGAGCTTGAACCCGCTATGGCTCTTTTTCCAGCCGAGCCGTTCGTAGAAACGATGCGCGGCGACCCGATCGTTGTTCGACGTCAGTTGCGCCATGAAGCAGCCACGCTCGCGGAAGCGCTCGACCGCCCAGCCGATCATCGCGGCGCCGAGGCCGAGCGAGCGCTTGTCCCCGGCGATCCGCACCGCCTCGATCTGGCCGCGCCAGGCGCCGCGATTGATCAGGCCGGGAAGCCAGCTCAATTGCATCGTGCCGACGATCGCGCCGTCGAACTCGGCGACGATCAGGCGTTGGTTGGGATCGCGATCGATCGCGTCGAACGCGGCGAGATAGGCGGGGTCGAGCGGCTCGGACGGGTCGTCGGCGCGGCCGCCAATCTGTTCCTCCGCTAGCATCGCGATGATCGTCGGCAGATCGGCAGGAATTGCATCGCGAAATATCATGGCGCTCAAGCGTTACGTCATTCCGGTGAGCCGAGGCAGGGTGAAAATGTCGACCATACTCAATGCTGCGCAGCAAACGCAGCCGGTGGACGTCGGTTGGTTCGCTCGGCTAGAACAGGATCGTTGTTCGATCCCAGGGACTTGATGCGCGTATGAGCGTTGATATCGATAGCCTTTACCCGGTCAGCGACGAGCAGGTCGCGCGGTTCGCGCGCGATGGCTTCATCCGGCTGAAGAACGTGTTCGATGCCGAGACACTGGACTATTATGGCCGTGCGATCACCGGGCAGACCGTCGCACTCAATACGCAGACGCTGCCGCTCGAAGAACGTTCGACCTATGACAAGGCGTTCCTCCAGGTGATGAACCTGTGGGAGCAAGGCGGGCGACCGCGCGAGTTCGTGTTTGGCCGGAAGCTCGCCGGTATTGCTGCGGCATTGCTGCAGGTCGACGGCGTCCGGCTCTATCACGACCAGTCGCTCTACAAGGAACCGGGTGGCGGCATCACGCCGGCGCATGCCGATCAATATTATTGGCCGGTTGCCAGCGATCGTACGATCACGGCTTGGGTGCCGTTGCAGGCGGTGCCGCAGGACATGGGGCCGTTAGCGTTCTTCGCCGGCAGCCAGCATGTCGAGTTCGGCCGCGACCTCGGCATTTCGGACGAGAGCGAGGCGAAGATCACCGCCGATATGGAGCATCACGGCTTTCCCATCGTCGACGGACCGTTCGACCTGGGCGAAGTCAGCTTCCATCTCGGTTGGACCTTCCACCGTGCCGGGCCGAACCGGTCGCACGATCCGCGCTCGGTGATGACGGTGATCTACATGGATCGCGACATGGTGCTGAAGGCGCCGGAGAACACGCAGCAGCAGAATGACTGGGAGCGCTGGTGCCCGGGGGCGACCGTGGGGCAAGTGATCGACACTCCGCTCAATCCCGTCCTGTTCGAGGCGTGATCCGCGCGATCGGTCTGGCGCTAGCGACGCTGCTACTGGCAGCGCCGGCGAGGGCTGCGCCTCCCGAAAAGACGACCTCAGCGGCGATGCGCGACGAGGTGATCTACCACATCTTCTTCCGCAGTTTTCGCGATTCGAACGGCGACCGGATCGGCGATCTCAAGGGCCTGACCGCCGGGCTCGGTGATCTCAAGGCGCTCGGCGTCACGTCGCTGTTGCTCACCCCGATCCAGCCGTCGCCTTATTATCACAATTACTTCGCAACCGATTTCGAGAGCATCGACCCGGCCTATGGCACGATGGCCGATTATTTCGCCTTCACCCGTGCGGCGCACGCGCTGGGATTGCGCGTCTATCTCGACGAGGAATTCCAATATGTCGCCGAAGGACATCCCTGGCTGACATCGTCGCGCGGTCGTCCGGGAGCGAAGTTCGGGCCTTACATCCTTTATGATAGGCCGAAGACCAACGAGGAGCCCGAGCCATTTCTCGGCGTGCCCGCTTGGCCGGGTTATGACGGGCGCTGGATTGGCATCTCTATGGTCAATCTGAAGTCGCCGGCGGTGCGCGGCTATTTCACGCGCCTGCTGGTCCACTGGATCGATCCGCATGGCGATGGGTCGCTGCGTGACGGCGTCGACGGTTTCCGCATCGATCACATGATGGACGATCTCGACAACAAGCATCGCCTGACCAATTTGTTCGCCGATTTCTGGGCGCCGATCTTCACCGCGGTCCGTGCGCGCAATCCGTCGGCCCGGATCATCGCCGAACAGTCCGATTGGGGCGCGGGCAACGCCTGGCTGACCAAGGGCGGGACCGACATGGTGTTCGCCTTCCCGTTGCGCTTCGCGCTCGAGAAGATGGATAAGACGGCGATCGTCAAGGCGCTACGCGAGAGCGGTGAGGCGCCGGAGGGCAAGAGCCGCATCCTGTTCCTCGAGAATCACGACATGGATCGCTTCATGTCGGTGGTCGGCGGCGACCAGCGCAAGGCGCGGATCGGCGCCGCGCTGACCCTCCTGATGCGCGGTACGCCGTCGATCTATTACGGCCAGGAGGTCGGCATGCGCGGCCGGATCGATCCCAAGGTGAAGAGCGATGGCGCGCATATCGGCTTGCGTGAGGCCTATCGCTGGAGCGCCGATCTCGACGCCTCGGGGTCGGCGATCTGGTATCGCGGGGACGCTACCGCTTGGGGTAACCGCTTCAACCGCAGCAACGACGGTGTTTCGCTTGGCGAACAGCGGGATAAGCCGGACTCGCTCTACACGTTCTACCGCACGCTGCTGGCGTTGCGCGCGGCACTGCCGGAACTGCGTCAGGGCGATCAGCGATTGCTGTGCGACGATGGTTCGACCGCGGTCTGCGTGCTGCGCAGCATGGATGGCCAAAAGGTGCTTGTCCTGGCCAATAGCGGTGCGGTGGCGGTACGTCCTGCCCTGCCAGCGATGGGGCATGGGTGGGTCGATTTGCTAGACGACAATCGCGGAGTGGATCCCGCGACCATCGAGCTGCCGCCCTATGGTTTGCGGGTGCTGGGCACGCATTGACCGAGCAAGCCGCTGCTTCGTCTCAATGGAAATCGCGCGATTTGGGCAGGATGCGCACGTTGCGCGGATGACGGCCATGCGCGTCGGCGGTGTAGCGCGGGTCGGGGGACAGCTCGATATCCGCGCGCGCGGTGGGTGGCGGCGCGACATTGTCCTCGGACAACCGGTTCAGTTCGACAGTGCGGTCGATTACGCGCGCGCCGATCAGATGGACGACGCTACCCTCGCTTGGTGCGCTGCGCTGGACTTCGCCCTCGATCGTCATCAGCCGCGATCCCATCACTTGCAATCGCTGCGTCTCGAACACGCGCGCCCATAGCAAGGCATTGGTGATCCCAGTCTCGTCTTCCAGCGTGATGAAGATGGCATTGCCGGTGCCGGGGCGCTGGCGAACCAGCACCACACCGGCGACGGTGGCGCGCGATCCGTTGCGTGCCTTGCTCACTTCCGCGCAGCTCAGCACGCCTTCTGACCTGAACATCGGCCGCAGGAATTGCATCGGATGGCCCTTGAGCGACAATCGGGTGAGTTCGTAATCGGCGACGACTTCCTCGCTCAGCGGCATGGCCGGCAGCGCGGCATCCTCTTCCTGGCCCAGTTCGCGTGCGCTGGCCGCGGCGAATAGCGGCAGTTCGTCCGACGGCGTGCGGCGCACTTCCCACAAGGCGTCGCGCCGTCCCTGGCCGATCGATCCCCAGGCATCGGCGTCGGCCAATAGCCGCAAGGCGCGCGAGGGCAGGTGCGCGCGACGGGCGAGTTCTTCGATCGAGGTAAAAGGCGCTGCGGTTCGCGCTTCGACCAGTCGTTCGGCCCAATCCTCGCGGAAACCGTCGACCTGACGGAAGCCCAATCGCAGCGTGAGATCTTGACCCTCGCGTTCGAGGCTATTGTCCCAGCCGCTCGCATTGACGTCGATCGGCCGCACCGCGACACCATGTTTTTCCTGCACGTCGCGGACGATCTGCGCCGGCGCGTAGAATCCCATCGGCTGCGAATTGAGCAGCGCGCAGGCGAACACCGCCGGGTGGAAGCATTTGAGCCAGGCTGAGACATAGACCAAACGCGCAAACGCCAGCGCGTGGCTTTCGGGGAAGCCATAGCTGCCGAACCCCTTGATCTGATCGTAGCAGCGCTGGGCGAAGTCGCGCTCGTAACCGCGCTTCACCATGCCCTCGACCATCTTGGTCTCGAAGTGATGGATCGTGCCGACATTGCGGAACGTCGCCATCGCGCGGCGCAGGCGATTGGCGTCCTCGGGAGAGAATTTGGCGGCGACGATCGCCAGCTTCATCGCCTGTTCCTGGAACAAGGGCACGCCCATCGTCTTGCCGAGCACGTCCTTCAATTCGTCGGCATGGCCGAAGGCAGAGCCCGGCGCTGGAAACTCGACCTTTTCCTTACCCGAGCGCCGGCGCAGATAAGGGTGGACCATGTTGCCCTGGATTGGTCCGGGGCGGACGATTGCGACCTGCACGACCAAGTCATAGAATTCGCGCGGCCTGAGGCGCGGCAACATGCTCATCTGCGCGCGGCTCTCGACCTGGAACAGGCCCAGGCTGTTGCCCTCGCACAGCATGTCATAGACCGCCGGCACCTCGCCCGGGATCGTATCGAGCGTGTGCCGCTCGCCGCCGGTCGCCTCGATCAGGTCGAACGCCTTTTTGATGCAGGTCAGCATGCCGAGCGCGAGCACGTCGACCTTCATCAATTGCAGCGCGTCAATATCGTCCTTGTCCCATTCGATGAAGGTGCGGTCCTCCATCGCGGCATTGTGGATCGGCACGGTCTCGTCGAGCCGGTCCTGGGTCAGCACGAACCCGCCGACATGCTGCGACAGATGGCGCGGAAATTCGAGCAATTGGTCAACCAGCGACTTCAGTCGCGCGATGTCGGGATTGGCCAGGTCGAACCCGGACTGTGACACGCGCTCTTCCTCGAAATGGCTCGAATAGCTGCCCCAGACGGTACTCGCGAGGCGCGAAGTCACGTCCTCGGTCATGCCCAGCGCCTTGCCGACCTCGCGCACCGTGCTGCGCGATCGGTAATGGATCACCGTCGCGGCGATCGCGGCGCGGTGGCGGCCATAGCGCTTGTAGACATACTGCATCACCTCCTCGCGCCGCTCGTGCTCGAAATCGACATCGATATCGGGGGGCTCGTCGCGCTCGGCCGAGACGAAGCGCGAGAAGAGAAGGTCGTGCTTCATCGGATCGACCGAGGTCACGCCGAGCAGAAAGCACACCACCGAATTCGCCGCCGACCCACGCCCCTGACACAGGATCGGCGGATCGCAGCTGCGCGCGAAGCGGACGATGTCGTGGACGGTCAGGAAATAGGGGGCGTAACCGCGTTCGCGGATCAGCGAGAATTCCTCGTAGAGCAATGCATAGAGCTTGTCGGGAACGCGATACTCATAGCGTTCGAGCGCAGTCTGCCAGACGAGATGTTCGAGCCATTCCTGCGCCTCCCAGCCGGCGGGCACGGGCTCGTTGGGATACACATAGCTCAATTGATCGAGCGTGAAGCCGATGCGCGAGAGCAGTACGTCGGTTTCCGCCACCGCTTCGGGATAGTCGCGGAACAGCCGCGCCATTTCCTCGGGCGGCTTGAGATGGCGTTCGGCATTGGCTTCGAGCAACTTGCCCGCTGCTTTCACATTCGTGCCCTTGCGGATGCAGGTGACGACGTCGTGCAGCGGGCGTTGCTCGGGGGTGGCGTAGAGCGCGTCGTTGGTTGCGATCAGCGGGACGCGCGCGGCGCGGGCGGTGGCGGCGAGCGCGGCGAGACGGCGCTTGTCGCGGCCCGAGCGGGGCATCGAAGCACCTAGCCATAAGCGGTCACCGACGACGCGTTTGAGACGGGAAAGCGTGCCCTCAAGCGACCCGTCACCCCGGCCTTGTGCCGGGGTCCACTCCACAACTTGCCCTGAAGCTTGCGGCTCGGTGGATGCCGGGACGAGCCCGGCATGACGGTCGGGAAAGGGGATGACGTTCGTAGCCTCGACTTCATCCTCTTCACCCAGCCGCAGGAAACCGCGATCCTGATCCTGGCTGATCTGCCGCTTCTCCGGCAGCGCCTCATTCTCCTCCTCGTCGAAGCTGCTCTCGGGCAGCACGATCAGCATCAGGTCCTGATGATGCGCGATCAGGTCGCCGAAACCGATCAGGCAGCCTCCCTTGGTCGCGCGGCGATTACCGAGCGACAACAGCCGCGTCAGGCGGCCCCAGCCATATCGCGTCGCCGGATAGGCGACGATGTCGGGCGTGCCGTCGGCAAAGACCAGCCGTGCCCCGACGATCAGGCGGAAATCGGGGGCAGGGGAGGGAAGATCAGGCGGAGCGGGAAATTCTTCCCATGGCCGGTCGGCCTCATGCCGCGCCTTGGCCTTGGCCCAGGTGGGATTCCATTGCTCGCGTGCTTGCCTCAGCGCGACATGCGCGCGCACTACGCCGGCGACGGTGTTGCGGTCGGCGATACCGATGGCGCGCATGCCGAGCGCGATCGCCTCGCCGACCATGTCGCTGGGATGCGAGGCCCCGCGCAAGAACGAGAAGTTGGTCGCGGCGACCAGTTCGGCGAAACGGATAGGGTCAGCCATGTCGACCCGCCGCTTTGCAATTTCGCTCGCACAAAGACACGAAGACACAAAGAAGGAAGAGTTGGTTCGCGCAGAGGCGCAGAGGACGCAGGAATGATGATCGAGCCGCGATAGCGGCTCCGCCATCACCGATGGAAAAAGGGGATGAGAGTCTCGCTGACGCGGGACGCAGGCAAATCTCCGCGCCTCCGCACCTCCGCGCGAACAAAACCTTCGTGTCTTCGTGTCTTTGTGCGAGTCTCATCATGCGAACACGCCGTGAATGTACCAACCGGGCTCGGTGACTTCGCCGTACAGGCCGTGGCGGAAGATCCAGAAGCGGCGGCCGCGGCGGTCTTCGACGCGGTAATAATCGCGTGTCGGCGCCTGGCGGCTGCCCCACCAGGGCGTCGCGATCCGTTCGGGGCCTTCGACCCGGGCGACGTCGTGCAGGACACGCCGCCAGCGGAATTGACGCGGCGGGCCGTCGGGGACTTCGCTCGCGATCGAGTCGATCAATTGCGGCGGGTCGAACAAGTGGATCGGGCGCAACGGCGGCTCGCCGGTTTCGAGTTCGGGCCAGTCGCCGGGCGGAACCGGATCGGTGGCGGGCAGCATGAGCTCGGCCTGTTCGGGCAAATGGCGGTCGCGCGGCGCGAACCGACGCACGCGTCCGCGCCCGACCCGGGTCGACAGCCGATCGATCAATTGCACCAGCTCGGCTTCGCCGACTGCGCCGCCTTCGAGCCGCAACTGTGCCGCGTCGAGCCGCTCCGCCACTGGCACGTCGAGCCGGATCAGGTCGAAGCCGAACCCGGGATCGATCGGATCGGACAGCGTTTCGATCCGTTCGCGGAACAGCCGTAACACCGCGGCCACGTCGCGGGTCGGCCGGCCCGTCTCGACTGCCATCCGCTGCACCAGCCCGTCGGTACGGAAAAAGCGCGCCTCGAACCGGCGTCCGCCTTCATGGGTCTGATCGAGCCGTCCCGCAGCCTCACCGATCAATTCGCCCAGCACGGTCAGCGCGAATTCGGTGCGAGCGACCGGCTCTGCAAAGCGTCGTTCAACGAACAAAGGTGGCGCGACGATACGGGGAGTCAGCGGGCTATCCGCTTCACCGATGATCCGCCGGACCTGGGTCGCGGCATCGCTGCCGAACCGCGCGGCGATCGCCGACAAGGGACGCGCCGCGACGTCGCCGACGGTCTTGAGCCCGGCGCGTTTCAAAGCGGTTGTCGCTTCCTCTTCGAGCCCGAGTGCAACGACCGGCAAGCGGCGGACCGCCTCGTCCTCATTGGCTCCGATGCTGCGCCATCGCGCCAGCGAGCGCGCGGCATCGGGATTGGCGGCGAAGGCATGTTGCGCGGTGACGCCCAGCCGGTCGAGCCGGGACAGCACATCGCTTGCGAGCGCCGTTTCGTTACCAAGCAAATGGGCGCAGCCGGTGACGTCGAGCACCAGCCCGTCAGGGGCATCGAGCATCACCCAGGGCGTATAGCGCGCGCAGCCATCGGCCAGCCGTTCGAGCCATGAATGGTCATCATGCGAAACATGGTCGAACGCTTCGAGCTCGGGCAGCCGCGCGCGGGCATCGGCCAGGGTCATGCCGCGCTCGATCCCCAGTCGCGCGGCTTCCTGATCGATCGCATGCACGCGTAGCGCGCCCTTGACCTTCTCGGTCAACGCATAAGGCGCACCAGCACGACCCGCGAACAGATGCGGGCGCGTGATGCGGATGCGCTCAGCTGGCAGCCAGGGGAAGAACAGCGCCAGATAGCGCCTGCCCGTCGAGGGGCTGGAAGGCACGTCGTTCACGATTCCACTCCACGCGCCAGCGGCGTCCGGCGGGGCCGGCGCGACGGCGCAACAATTCCAAATCGAAGGCGGGCGGCCCCGGCGCATCGGCGGCAAGCGCGATCGAGGGGGCAGGGGAGACCCGCCAGCGCGTATCGGCGACGCTCGGGCTTTCGCGCGCCTCACCGCGAAGCAGCAGCACGGTCACGCCCGAAGCTTCCGCTGCCAGCATCAGCCGCCGCGTCGCGGTCAGGTCGAGCGGTTTGGGATCGCCCCAGCTCTCGACCACCAGCGCGCCGAGCCCGGCACATCGTGCAGCGTCGTTCGCGGCCTTGAGCAATGCCGCATCGTCGCCGAGCAGCCCGAGGATGAGGTCGTCGCCATGGAGGCCGATTTCACCCAATCCGCTGGCGTAAAGCTTACCCGCCCGCCGCTCCGCCGTTTCGGTCCTGAGCCACAATAGCGGCTTTCCGGCATCGATGCGCAGCGCCAGCATCGCGGCGAATCCCGACAGGCTGCCGGCATCCTCGCTGTCATCCGCCATCACTTCATGCAAGCGCCCGCGCGCGAGCCCGCCGCCCAGCCACGCATCGATCGCCGCATGCCCAGTGGCGAACCGCGCTGGCCCGCCCGATACGCGCGCGCCTTCGATGTGCGCGACACGGCGGCGCAATCGACTCAGTGAGGTAGACGACTCGGGCATAATGTGTTCATGATATGTTCTCTTGATAAAAATGCAATTGAATCCGCCGAGCACGCACAAACGAAAGCGGCGGCGAACCCCGGTTAGCCGCCGCCGTAATTCCCCCCCCCAATCGCGTCGCGTCAGGTCGCGTTGACGGTCTGGCCCTTGCAGACATTGATGTTGTCGAACTGCTGCGTGACCTCATCCGAGAACTGGATCTTGATGTCGTAAAGGCAGACATCGCCCGTTCCGAGCGTGAAGTTGGACGAACTCTTCGGCTTGATCGCATATTTCATGTCGACCTCATGCCAGGGGTCCTTCGACTCCCCGGAGCGGGCCGTCCAAACGCGCTGCACCGACACGTCGGCATTGCCATTAAAAACGGTGAAATTGCGGCCCGTGTCCGCAATCGCCGGCGCCGCCACGATGCCAGCGATGAGCACGGCGACCGCCGTGCCAGCCTTGATTGCCTGTATCATCCCCGTAACCCCCAAACGTAGGTTGAACGAACCGGATGAATCCGGTGAAACCCACCTAATATAATTGGGGCCATCTTGCACGTATTAAGTTATCGCCAGACAAGATCGGCCGCTGACCAAACACTTGTCTCATTCTTGTCTGATAAAATCGGGTTAAGTTTTACGTAATGTTTCGCGCGCAACGGTATGTATTGCAGTGTCTCTTTTATACAATTTACAATAGTTCGATCTCACGGCGCTTTTTCTGCAATCTAAAACGATGAAGAAGGGGCTCGGTATAGCCGTTGGGCTGAACGGTTCCCTCGAACACCAGCGCGCGCGCCGCCTGGAAAGCCGCGCCCGCAGGATTGGCGACCAACGAACGATATGCGGGATCGCCTGAATTCTGCGTGTCGACCTTGGCCGCCATGCGCCCGAACGCCGCTTCGACCTCCTCGGGCGTGCACACGCCGTGGAGCAGCCAATTGGCGAGCGCCTGGCTGGAGATGCGCAAGGTCGCGCGGTCCTCCATCAGCCCGATATCGTGGATGTCGGGTACCTTGGAACAGCCGACGCCCTGGTCGATCCAGCGCACGACATAGCCCAATATGCCTTGGGCATTGTTGTCGAGTTCGGCGCGAACCTCGTCCGGCGTCCAGTTGCGGCCGAGCGCCAGGGGCACCGACAACAGATTGTTCAGGCTCGCGACCGGCTCGGCCGCGCGTTCCTTCTGGCGCACGAACACGTCGACCTGGTGGTAATGCGTCGCATGCAAGGTCGCCGCGGTGGGTGATGGAACCCAGGCGGTGGTGGCGCCGGTCAGCGGATGGGCGATCTTCTGCTCGATCATATCGGCCATGCGGTCGGGCGCTGCCCACATCCCCTTGCCGATCTGCGCCTTGCCGCTGAGGCCGCAGGCGAGCCCGATCTGGACGTTGCGATCTTCATAGGCCTTGATCCAGGCGGAGGTCTTCATCTCGCCCTTGGGCGCCATCGGCCCGGCCTGCATGCTGGTGTGGATCTCGTCGCCGGTGCGATCGAGGAAACCGGTATTGATGAACGCGATACGGTTCTTCACCGCATGAATGCATGCGGCAAGGTTGGCCGAGGTGCGGCGTTCCTCATCCATCACCCCGACTTTGATCGTGTGGCGGGGCAGGCCGAGCAGATCCTCGACCGCGTCGAACAGCCGGTTGGTAAAGGCGGCTTCGTCCGGCCCGTGCATCTTGGGTTTGACGATATAGATCGACCTGGCCGGGCTGTTCCGGAACCGGCCGAGGCCTTTCACGTCGTGCAGCGCGATCAGGCTGGTCATGATCGCGTCGAGAATGCCTTCGGGTCCTTCGCCGCCGTCCCCCAGGATCACTGCCGGCGTGGTCATCAGATGGCCGACATTACGCACGAACAGCAGACTGCGGCCGCGCAAAACCAGCTCGCTGCCGTCGGGCGCGACGTAACGGCGGTCGTCATTGAGGCGACGGGTCAGCGTCCGGCCGCCTTTCTCGAATGTGTCCTCGAGGTCGCCGCGCATCAGGCCGAGCCAGTTCGCATAGGCGGCGACTTTGTCCTCGGCATCGACCGCCGCGATCGAATCCTCGAGGTCGACGATCGTCGTGATCGCGCTTTCCAGGATGACGTCGGCAATCCCGGCGGGATCGGCCTTGCCGATCGCATGGTCGCGATCGATCACCACTTCGATGTGCAGACCGTTGTGCCGAAATAGATAATTCTCGCCCGCGCGCCCGACGAGCAGCGTCGGGTCGGCCAGGATGGGTTCGCCGGCCAGTGCAGCCCAACTTCCGTTGGCGAGCGGCACCGCTTTGTCGAGGAACGCCTTAGCCCAGGCAATCACCTGGGCACCGCGTTCGGGATCATAGCCGCCGGGCCTGGCCGCGCCCGGAATCGCATCGGTACCGTAGAGCGCGTCGTACAGGCTTCCCCAACGCGCATTGGCGGCGTTGAGCACGAAGCGCGCATTGAGCACCGGTACGACCAGTTGCGGACCGGCCATCATCGCGACTTCGGCATCGACATTCCGCGTTGTCACCGCAAACGGCGCCGGCTCGTCGACCAGATAGCCGATCGATTTGAGGAACGGCTGGTATTCGGCCTGGTCGATCGGTTCGCCCGCGCGTTGGGCCAGCCAGCCATCGATCTCCGCCTGGATCAAGTCACGCTTTGCCAGCAGCGCCGCATTGACCGGGGCGAGGTCCGCGTACATCGCCGCGACGCCCGTCCAGAAAGCCCCGGCATCGATCCCCGTGCCCGGCAATGCGCGCGCCTCGACGAACTCGACGAGTTCGCTCGCGATCTTCAGGCCGTTACGATCGATCATGGTGCCTCCGGACATATGCTGCTTACAATGATGTGGGGGAGGAGCCGTGCCAATACACGGACAGAACATACCGTCCACACGAAAATGCGCTTGCCGCTCGCGTCAACCGGTGGCTAACTGAAACGGATAATAAGGAGCGAGAGGATGGCGGAGGCATTTATCGTGTCGGCGGCGCGAACTGCGGGCGGGCGGCGCGGCGGCAAGCTCAAGGATTGGCACCCGGCTGATCTGGCGGGCAAGGTGCTCGATGCGGTGGTCGAGCGTGCCGGGATCGACGGCGCCGCAGTCGAGGACGTCATCATGGGCTGCGTCATCCAGGCCGGCGAGCAATCGGGGCATATCGGCCGCAGCGCGGTGATGGCCTCCTCGCTTCCCGACAGCGTTCCCGCCGTCTCGATCGACCGCCAATGCGGTTCCTCGCAACAGGCGATCCAGTTCGCCGCGCAGGCCGTGATGTCGGGCACGCAGGATGTCGTCCTTGCCGCCGGGGTCGAGAGCATGACCCGCGTGCCGATGGGCCTGGCCAGTTCCGCGCCTGCACAGCTCGGCATCGGAATCGGGCCCTGGTCGCAGAAGATCAAGGACCGCTACGGCGTTCAGGGGTTCAGCCAGTTCGTCGGCGCCGGGATGATGGCGCACAAATACGGCTTCAGCCGCGAGCAGCTCGACGCCTTCTCGCTCGAAAGCCACAGACGTGCTGCCGCCGCCACGCAAGCGGGCGCGTTCGATGCCGAGATCGTGCCGATCGAGGTGCTCGACGAGGAGGGCAACACCGTCCTTCACGTTCATGACGAAGGCATCCGCTACGACGCGACTCCGGAATCGATGGCGAGCGTCAAGCTGCTCCAGGAAGGCGGCGTGCTGACTGCGGCGTCCGCCAGCCAGATCTGCGACGGCGCCTCGGGCGTGCTGATCGTCAGTGAACGCGCGCTCAAGGATCACGGCCTGACCCCGCTGGCGCGAATCCACAATCTGACCGTGACCGCCGGCGATCCGGTCATCATGCTGGAAGAGCCGCTGCCCGCGACGCAGCGGGCGCTGGCGCGCGCAGGCATGAAGATCGAGGATATCGACCTGTACGAAGTCAACGAAGCATTCGCACCGGTACCGCTTGCCTGGCTCCAGGTGATCGGCGGCGACCACAGCCGGCTCAACGTCAATGGCGGGGCGATCGCGCTCGGCCATCCGCTGGGTGCGTCTGGCACCAAGCTGATGACGACGTTGCTCCATGCGTTGAAGGCGCGAGACAAGAAATGGGGGCTGCAGACGATGTGCGAAGGCGGCGGCATCGCCAACGTTACGATCGTCGAGCGGCTGTGAAATGTTGCGTCGCCCCGGCGAAGGCCGGGGCCGCCGCGTCAGGATAACCAACATAGCGGTCCCGGCCTTCGCCGGGGCGACGGGAGAGGTCAATGAAACTCGATAATTCGGTAGCCGCGGTCGTCACCGGCGGAGCCTCAGGCCTTGGCGCCGCGACCGCGCGTGCGCTCGCGGCCAAGGGCGTCAAGGTCGCGATCTTCGACCTTCAAGCCGAGAAGGGCGAAGCGCTCGCCAGCGAGATCGGCGGCGTGTTCTGCGAGGTCAACGTGACCAGCGACGAGAGCGTCGACGCCGGCTTCGCCAAGGCCCGCGCGGCGCATGGCCAGGAGCGCGTGCTGGTCTGCTGCGCGGGCACCGGCAATGCGGTCAAGACCGCCAGCCGGTCGAAGGAAGACGGCTCGATCAAGCACTTCCCCCTGGAAGCGTTCAACTGGCTCATCCAGATCAACCTGATCGGCACCTTCCGTTGCGTCGCCAAGTCGGCCGCGGGCATGCTGACCCTCGAACCGGGCATTGACGGCGAGCGCGGCGCGATGGTGATGACCGCGTCGGTCGCCGCCGAGGATGGCCAGATCGGCCAGGCGGCCTATTCGGCGTCGAAGGGCGGGGTAGTCGGCATGACGCTCCCGATCGCGCGCGACCTGATGAACGAGGGCATCCGCATCAACACGATCCTGCCCGGCATCTTCGAAACCCCGCTGATGCAGGGCGCCCCGCAGAATGTGAAGGACGCGCTGGCGGCGTCGGTCCCGTTTCCCAAGCGTCTGGGCAATCCGCCTGAATATGCCGGGCTGGCGCTAACGATGATCGAGAATTCGTATTTCAACGGCGAGGATGTCCGCCTCGACGGCGCCATCCGCATGGCGCCGCGGTGATCCGCAAGCCCCTCCCCTGAGGGGAGGGGCTAGTAGAAGCAGGAGAATCCATGCCCGGCCCACTCGCTGGCATCCGCATCGTCGAACTCGCCGGGATCGGGCCCGGACCGTTCTGCGGCATGATGCTCGCCGATCACGGCGCGGAGGTCATCCGCATCGACCGTCCCGTACCTGGCGGCGATCCCCGCGGACCGACGGCGCGCCATGGCGGCGATCCTCTTCTGCGGTCGCGGACGATCGAGACGCTCGATCTCAAATCGCCTGACGACATCGCGACGCTCCGCGAACTGCTCAAGACAGCCGATGGCATGATCGAGGGGTTCCGGCCCGGCGTGATCGAGCGGCTAGGGATCGGCCCCGATATCCTGCTCGCTAACAATCCCAAGCTGGTGATCGGTCGGATGACCGGCTGGGGTCAGGACGGGCCCTATGCCGCGGCCGCCGGGCACGACATCAACTATATCGCTTTGTCCGGTGTGCTCGGTGCGCTCGGCCGTGCGGGCGAGAAGCCGACGCCGCCGATCAACCTGGTCGGCGATTTCGGCGGCGGGGCGATGATGCTGGCGTTCGGGATGGTCAGCGCGTTGCTGGCGGTGAAGAACGGAGCGCCCGGGCAAGTGATCGACTGCGCGATGACCGACGGGTCGGCATTGCTGATGGCGATGATGTGGGGGTTCCGCGCCCAGGGCATCTGGGGCGACGCGCGCGGCACCAACCTGCTCGATACCGGAGCGCCATTCTACGACACGTACGAGACCGCCGATGGCAGGTTCGTCGCGATCGGGTCGATCGAGGGCCAGTTCTATGCTCTGCTTCGCGAGGCGCTTGGGCTGGCCGCCGATCCGCTGTTCGACAGCCAATATGATCGCGCGCAATGGCCGGCGCAAAAGGCGCGGCTGGCCGAGATCTTTCGGTCGAAGACGCGCGACGAATGGTGTGCGTCGATGGAGGCGAGCGACATCTGCTTCGCGCCGGTCCTCGCCTGGGACGAAGTGGCGGACCATCCCCACAACAAGGCACGCGGGACGTTCATCGAGGTCAATGGGGTGATGCAGCCCGCACCGGCGCCGCGTTACTCGGCCACGCCATGCGATCCGCCGCGATGATACGCTGAACGGGAGAGGGACGATGCCGCATTTCGGCGATTATCAGAACGAGATCTACGGCGCCGGCTTGCGCGGCGTGCTGCCAAAGGTGCCGGTAGATTATGCCACGCTCGTCCAGCGCGCGACTGCGGCGATGCCGCCGCACGTCCTGAACTATGTCCAGGGCGGCTGTGGCGACGAATGGACCCAGGACCAGAACGCCGCCGCTTTCCATCATTGGGGCATGGTGCCGCGGATGATGGTCGGCACGACCAGCCGCGATCTGTCGACAGAGATTTTCGGCCACACCTATCACAGCCCGTTGCTCATGAGCCCGATCGGCGTGACGGGTATTTGCGGCCAGGACCAGCATGGCGATATCGCCGCGGCCAAGGCATCGGCGATGACCGGCGTGCCGATGACCGTTTCGACGCTGGGTAACGACACGCTGGAAGAGGTGGCGACGCATCTCGGCGACACGCCCGGCTTCTTTCAACTCTATACGCCGCGTGACCGGGACTTGGCCGAGAGCCTGATCCGTCGCGCCGAAGTAGCCGGTTATCGCGCGTTGGTGGTGACGCTCGATACCTGGGTGACCGGCTGGCGCCCGCGCGACCTCAATGCCGGCAATTTCCCGCAGCTGCGCGGCCATGTTCTGACCAACTATTTCGCGGATCCGGTCTTCCGCAAGCTGCTCGGCAAGGATCCTGCGCAGGCGCTGCCCGAAGCGGTCATGCTATGGGGCTCGCTGTTCGCACGGCCGCTGACCTGGGACGATATGGCCTGGTTCAAGTCGGTCACCAAGATGCCGATCGTGCTCAAGGGCATCTGTCATCCCGAGGATGCGCGCAAAGCGGTCGATATGGGCGCCGATGCGATCTTCTGTTCGAACCATGGCGGGCGCCAGGCCAATGGTGGGATCGCCGCGATCGACATGCTGCCGGGTGTGGTCGAGGCAGCGGGGGAAGTGCCGGTGTGGTTCGATTCCGGCATCCGCTCGGGCAGCGACTTGATCAAGGCGTTGGCGATAGGCGCGCGCGCGGTCGGGGTGGGGCGGCCGTTCGTCTATGGCCTGGCGCTCGATGGGGCCGCGGGGGCGGCGCACGTGCTTAAATGTATCCTGGCCGAGGCCGATCTGATGATGGCGGTCAACGGCATGCCGACGCTCGACCATGTCCGCGCGGCCGGGGCGACGCGGCTATCCGCTTGAAGGCATGATCGCCAATAAAGCGAGCCTTCCCCATGAGATGGTCCCAGTTCGGCCCTTAACAATGGCTTTCAATTGTCCAGAGAAATGATACGAATCCCAAGGGGCTAATACAGGGGGATTCGTGTCGCTTCGTTTCAAGCGCGCATTGTTTTGCGCAGCGGTGTTTGTCGTGCCCGGCGCATTCGGTATCGATACGGCCATGGCGCAGTCCGCGCCTGGCGCCTTGCCCAGCCGCGAGCAGATCGAACTTCCCAAGGTCGATTCCGTCAAGCCGAAGTCCGGCATCACCGTCACCGACGAGACCAAGCGGGTCGCGAACTGCCCGTTTGCCGACTCGCCGATCGAGGTGGCGATCGACCGGCTGCATTTCACCGCACCTGACGGATCAACGCTGCCGACCGGACTGCTCGACACGCTGGCGGACATCAAGCCGCTACCCGGCAAGCAGAAACTGGCGCAGCTGTGCGACCTGCGCGATGCAGCGGCGAGCGCACTCAGTAATGCGGGCTATATTGCCGGCGTCACCATCCCGCCGCAGGAGATCAATGCCGGAGACGCGACGCTGATCGTCATCCCGGCGCGCCTGGTCGACGTTCATGTCTCCGGCTCGGCGGGACGCTTTGGACGTACGCTGGCCGCGCGAGTCGACCGGCTCAAGGCGCTCCCCGCGCTCAACACGCACGAGATCGAGAGCATCCTGCTAGGCGTGAACGACGTTCCCGGACTCCAGGTCAAGATGGCGTTGCGCGCCGCCGGCACCGGCCCGGGCCAGGTCGTCGGCGAAGTGGCGGTCGAGTATACGCCGTTCACCATCCTGGCCAACGTCACCAACACCGGATCGCGCTCGATCGGGCGTGAGAGCGGGACGTTGCGCGCCGAATATTATGGCCTGACGGGGCTGTCCGACCGCACCTTCATCGGAGCGTCGTCGACCGCCGATTTCCGCGAGCAGCAAGTTCTCCAGGTCGGCCATTATTTCGCGACCGACAGCGGCCTCAGCATCGGCGGGCGCTTCAGCTACGCCTGGTCGAAGCCCGATATCGGCGCGCTCGATTTGCGCTCGCGCTCGCTGATCGGCGGGCTCGATATGTCGGCGCCGTTGCTACGCAGCGTCCGCGCGAGCGCCGATTTCGGCGGCGGCGTCGAGATCATCGAGCAGCGTATCCAATTGTTCGTCGGCAAGAGCGGCATTCCGGTCACGCTCGACAAATTGCGGGTCGGCTATCTCCGTCTGTCGGCCAGCAAGCGTGCGCCGCGCTTCAACAAGCCCGATGCCTGGGCGATCAGCGGCTCGCTCGAACTGCGCCAGGGTTTCGATATCCTGGGCGCGACCAAGACGGGCGTGATCACACCTGCCGGTTACGGGCCGAGCCGGTTCGAGGGCAGCGCTAGCGCGACCGTGCTGCGCGGCGGGCTCAACGGTTTCGTCAGCATTGGCCGCGACTTCAGCCTGTCGGCGACGGCGCAGGGACAATGGGCAAGCGGCCCGCTGCTTAGCTTCGAGGAATTCTCGGTCGGCAACCTGACGATCGGCCGCGGCTATGATCCCGGCGTGACCTCGGGCGACAAGGCGATCGCCATCCGGCTCGAGCCGCGCTGGCAATTGCCGGTCAAGTCGCGTGCGGCGTTCGTCGCGTTCGGTTTCTACGACACCGTGCACATCTGGAACGACGACACCTTTACCACCGAAGGCAGCCGTGCGCTGACCTCGTTCGGCGGCGGCATGCGGGCGATCCTGCCCGGCCTGATGTCGCTCGAAGCGATGTACGCGCATCCGCAGGATCCCGAGCTGAACCTGCCCGGCGCACCGCGCGCGTCCGATCGCGTGCTGTTGTCGCTCACCATCCAATTCGCTCCGCGCCGTTGAGTTTCAGGGGACCAGTCATGATCAAGTCAACCCGCCTGCGTAGCACGCTTTCCGCCTCGACCATCCTCGCCGCCGGGCTGCTGCTCGTGGTGGCGCCCGCCCAGGCGCAGAATTTACCGGACACGGGGAATGTGTCGGTGTCCACGCGCGGGCTCAGCGGCGGTGCGCCGGGGTCTACCGATCCGGGCTTCGTGACTTCAGGGGCGGCGGGAGCGCAGACCTTGCGCGTCGATCTCAAGGACAACCGCACGATCCTAAACTGGGGCGGGACGGGCTTCAATGTTGCGGCCGGCAACACAGTGGATTTCAAGGATGCGCGCGCGACAGCAGGCGTAACGGGGCGGACTGACAATATCGCGGTGCTCAATCGCGATCTGAGCGGCAATACGTCGAATATTCTCGGGACGATCAAGTCCGATCCCAACGTCGCGGTCTATCTGATCAACCAATCGGGGATATTGTTCGGCAGCAACGCCGTCGTGAATACCGGCGCATTCTTTGCCGGCACCAGCAATCTGTCGGACGACAACGACTTCCTGAATGCGGCTACGAGGTTGCGTTTCAGCGGGTCGAGCGGCGGCACGATCACCGCCAATGCCGGCTCGCAATTCACCACCGCGGCAAGCGCCAGCAGCAATGGCGGGCGCATGGGCGACTTGGTGATGATGGGGTCGCAGGTGCTGTTCCGCGGTACGGTTGGCAACGCCACTTCTGGGGGCGCAGCGGGGGACATCGCCCTGATCGCGGCGAGCGACGCGGCGATCACCAACACGCCCGGCAGCCCTCTGTCGATCCAGATCTACAGCGGCACGTCGCTGTGGAACGGCATCGAAGTCGGTAGCGGTTCGACGTTGCGCGGTCGCAACGTCGTGCTGGCCTATGCCCAATCGACGTTCGCGCCGGGTCCCGACTACTCGATGGCCATCTTCGGAAATCTCATCGCCACTGGGGCAACGGTCACGGATCGCGGTGTCGTGCTATCGTCCGGGATCGGCACGGGCAACGTCAATATCGACCTCAACGCCACCTCGGGTTACGGTTCGATCAACCAGACCGGCAACATCGATAGCGCGTCGGGTTTGCTTTCAAATGCCATTACCCACAGTATTGATGGAGTCGTCAACGCGGCGGGCGCGATCGACTTCGGCGGGGCTTTCGTCAACTCCGTTTCGAGTGCCGACACCATCACGGGCGCCAGAGTTACCTTCGGGCAGATTGTTGGGCTAGCCGGCAAGGTGACGGCGACCGCAGGCGATATCATCTCCAAGAGTCAGACGTATTTCGAGGGCGGCGTGGAAGCGACGGGTGATGTCATCATCGACGGTTCGGTGCCCGGGTTCATGCTGGGCGCGCCGGGTGCCAAAATCGGTGGTGCGCTGAAGGTGAACGCCTTCGCTGTGGTAGAGCTCGACGGCGCCGTGACCGCCGGATCGGTCGACATCAAGGCAGGCGTCGATCTGCAGATTTTGAACAGCATCACCGCAACCGGGCCGGTGAAATTGAGCGCAGGCAATGCGACGACCACCGGTAATGCGATGATCTCCGGCACCATTAGCGCGGGCAATGACGACATCGATATCGAGGCCAACGGCGATCTCACCGTCAACCTGTCCGGCCAGGCGTTCACCGCGCGCAATTTGGTGTCCGGTGGCGCGATGAATCTAACTGCCGACAAGATCGTGGTCGGACAGAATTTCGGCACGTCGGTCGGACCGGGCGGCATCAATGCGACAGGCGACTTGACGATTGACGCCGCGACGTCGTTGCTGGTGCTGGGCGAGACCAAGGGAAGGTCGATTACGATTACACAGACGAACACCGCACCGACGGCGTTCGTCCAGCTCTACAGCAAGGCGACCAGCAGTACCGGCGATATTAAGATCGATGCTGGAGCCGGAATCGAGACCGCAGATCTGTCATCTGCGGGAATCATCAAGCTACGCGCGGGTGCCTACCTGGTTGGCGCAAATCTGGCTGCCGCCACGGGAATAGATCTTGGCGCAGCCACCGTCAGGGCAGCGACCGCCAATGCCGCGCATGGCGACATCGTCGCGACTGGGAATGATGTCACCTTCAGCAACGCCAATGCCTTCGATGGCAATATCGAGATGACGAGCCAGACCGGCGGAGTGACGCTCGGCGGCCTTATTTCAAATAGCTTCTATTCGGGCGGCAACAGCAGCGCTTCGGGCAACATCATCCTCACGGCAGATGGCGGGGTTGCGGCAATTCGCGGCAACGTCACCGTCGGCGGCGCTCTGATCGCTACAGCGAGGGACCGTGTCGATATCGGCAATCTCGATGGTGTTGCATCGACGATCAAGGCAAAAGGTGCGATCTCGCTCACGGCGTCCGCTGGTTCGATCAGCAGCAATAGCGGGCTGACGCTCCTAGGCAACAGCGACGGTTTGGGCGCCGAACCCATCACGCTGGACGCGGGATATATCGACGTCGGGTTAGGAGGGAGTGTTCGCGCCGGGCCGAACCGCGAATCGGATATCAAGATCGTGCTCCGCGATTCGCCGCAGAGCCCGCAATCCATATCGCTGTGGAACACCAGCGCGCACAGTCTGAGCGCGGTCAGTTTTACGACCACGCCCGTCCAAGGCATCGACCATGACGCGACCGTTTCACTAGGGGGCGACACGTTCACCAACGGCCTCTACCTGGACGTCAGGTCGCTCGTTATCGCCGGGGCCTTGACCGTGACTAACGGCGGGATCGACATCACGACTAGAACGACCGACCCCATGACGGGCATTTCGATTCGCGGCGCGATCAGCGCGACGGGCGACATCATCGCAAGGTCCAATTCGCTGGTGCGGCTCGACGCGGGCGCATCTTTTACCGGCAGCAATGTCGTCCTGTCGGCGGCCAGCGCATTCACCAATAATGCCGGGGGCAGCGTCATGCATCCCTCTGGACATTGGGTCATCTATTCGGCCGATCCGTCGCTCGATACGTTCGGTGGGCTCGATAGCGGCAATACCGCTTTGTGGAGCTCGACGCTGGCGACACGTGATCCCTCGATGATTACCGGCAACCGCTATGTCTTCGCTCTGAGGCCGACCCTCACCATCTCGGCGCAAGACATCTCCAAAATTTATGGCGACACGCCCAGCGGCAATGTGGTGCCGTGGACGGTCACCGGCTATCGGGGCGTTGCCGGGGCGTTCTTGATCGATACGGCGGCAACCGCCTTTACCGGTGCGCCGAGCTTTACCTCCGCTGGGTTCGCACAACGCGCCAGCGTCGCCGGTGGCCCCTATGCCATTCTCGGGGGAACCGGGTCGTTGCAGAGCGCGGCAGGTTACGCTTTCTCCTTCGCGCCTGGGGGCACCGTAACGGTTACACCCAAGCAGCTTACCGGCGTCGCTACAGCCGGCAACAAGACCTATGATGGAACCACCGCAGGCACTGGCTATGTTACGCTCAACGGAGTCATTGGGGGCGACGCGGTCTGGACCACCGGCACTACGTTCACGTTCAGCGACAAGAATGCTGGGACCGGTAAGACCGTTAATGTCGCCGGGGCGACGCTGACGGGCGCAGACGCGGGTAATTACACGCTGACTATGCCGGCAAGCGTCTTGGCCAATATTCTGAAAAAGGCGATCGGCGCGAGCGTCATCGCGAATGACAAGACATATGACGGCACTACCGCCGGCAGCGGTACGGTCACGCTCAATGGCATGATCGCTGGCGATAATGTGACCACCAGTGGCACGACGTTCACGTTTAGCGACAAAAATGCAGGCACGGGCAAGACGGTGACGGTCGCGGGCACGATCATCGGCGGGGCTGATGCAGGCAATTACGTCATCCACCTTCCGGCCAGTGCGCTCGCTGATATCCTCAAAAAAGCGATCACGGCGAGCGTCACGGTCGACAGCAAGACCTATGATGGCGATACCAATGCCACCGGAAGCGTGATGCTCAACGGTGTCGTCTCGGGCGATGCCGTCACTACCAGCGGTACTACCTTCACTTTCGCCGACAAGAGCGCCGCGACGGGGAAGATGGTCGCCGTCGGGGGAACGACGATTGGTGGCGCGGACGCCGGCAATTACTCAATCACCATCCCCGCCAGCGCCCTCGGCGACATCCTGAAGAAGGCCGTTACCGCCAGCGTCGCGGTCGACAACAAAACCTATGACGGCACGACCCTTGGCACCGGCACGGTGACGCTCAACGGGCTTGTCGCGGGCGATCAAGTCGGCACGAGCGGCACGACCTTCACCTTCGGCGACAAGAATGCGGGTATCGGTAAGACGGTCGCAGTCGGCGGTACCACTCTGACCGGCGGCGATGCCGGCAATTATACGCTAACCATCCCGGCGAGCGCGCTCGCGGACATTCTCAAGAAGGCGCTGACTGCCAACGTCACGGCAGATACCAAGACTTACGACGGTACCGCGTTGGGCACAGGCACGGTAACGCTGAATGGCGTGATCTCCGGCGATGCGGTCGGCACCAGCGGGACGAACTTCACCTTCAGCGACAAGAACGCCGGCAGCGGCAAGACGGTCGCTGTCGCCGGCACCACGCTGACCGGCGCCGACGCCGGCAACTACACGCTTACGGTTCCGGCCAGCGCATTCGCAGATATCCTGAAGAAGGCGCTTACCGCCAACGTCATTGCCAACAACAAGACCTATGACGGCACGGCCGCCGGTACGGGCACGGTCACGCTGAACGGTGTCGTCTCTGGCGATACGGTGGGCACCAGCGGTACTAGCTTCACCTTTGCCGATAGGAATGCCGGCGCGGCTAAGACCGTCACGGTCGCCGGAACCACGCTGACCGGGACAGATGCGGGTAATTATACGCTAACTGTCCCGGCCAGCGTTCTCGCCGACATCCTCAAAAAGGCAATCACCGCGAGCGTTGTCGCCAACACCAAGACCTATGACGGCACGACCGCCGGCACCGGCACGGTAACACTCAACGGTGTCGTGTCCGGGGATGCCGTCGGCACTGCCGGGACGACCTTCACCTTCGCCGACAAGAATGCCGGTACGGGCAAGACCGTGACGGTGGCGGGAACGACGCTCACCGGCGCGGATGCCGGAAATTATACGGTGACGGTGCCGGCAGCGGCGCTGGCCGACATCCTGAGGAAGGCAATCACCGCGAGCGTCGTCGCCAACAACAAGACCTATGACGGCACGGCCACCGGTACCGGCACCGTGACGCTCAACGGCGTCGTCGCAGGCGATGCGGTCGGCACCAACGGCACGACCTTCACCTTCAGCGACAAGAATGCCGGCACCGGCAAGACGGTCACGGTGGCAGGTACGGCCCTGACCGGCACGGATGCGGGCAACTACACCGTGACCGTGCCCGCCAGCGCGCTGGCCGACATCCTCAAGAAGTCGCTGACCGCCAGCGTCGTGGCAGGCAACAAGACCTATGACGGTACAACTTCGGGCACCGGCACGATTACGCTGAACGGCGTCGTCTCTGGCGATACGGTTGGCACCAGCGGCACCACCTTCACCTTCGCGGACAAGAATGCGGGCGCGGGGAAGACGGTCAATGTCGCGGGTACGACCCTGACAGGGGCAGATGCTGGAAACTACACGGTGACCGTCCCAGCCAGCGCGTTGGCCGACATCCTGAAGAAGGCGATCACCGCCAGCGTCGCGGTCACTAGCAAGACCTACGACGGCACGACCGCCGGCACCGGCACGGTGACGGTGAACGGCGTCGTATCGGGCGACAACGTCACGACCAGCGGCACCACCTTCACCTATGCCGACAAGAACGCCGGGACGGGCAAGGCGGTCGCTGTCGCGGGCACGACAATCGGCGGCGCGGACGCGGGCAATTACACCATCACGATCCCGGCCAGTGCGCTCGGCGACATCCTGAGGCGGGCGCTGTCGGTAACGGCGGATGACGCGTCAAAGGTGCAGAACGATCCGGATCCGGCGCTGACGTACACGCTTACCTCGGGCTCGCTGGTCAGCGGCGATGCCTTCAGCGGCAACCTCGCGCGCGATACGGGCGAGAACCCTGGCACCTACGCGATCAAGATCGGGACACTCAACGCCGGCGACAACTACACGATCACGTTCACGCCGGGGACCTTCACGATCAACCTGCCTCTGGGCAGCGAGGGCTTGCAGCCGGCGCTGAAGGCGCAGCCGCTGCCGTCGCAGATCGGCACGGGCGCTTCGTCAGGCAGCTCGGTCAATCTCGATACCAGCGCGGTGTGCGGCGACGACAAGAACTGCACGACGGGCAATCCGACCAAATAACGATCGGTGGGCGTGGCGGACTTTGGTCCGCCTCGCCCGTTGCTCGGCGCTAATCGGCCGACCAGCCCAACCGGCCTGCAAGGTCGGCTGCGGCAGGTTTCCAGTCGATCCCGCATTGGTCGAGCCAGGCGTCGTCGAAATAGGTCGACGCATAGCGATTGCCGTCGTCGCACAGGATGGTGACGATCGATCCCTCGACGCTGGCCGCCGCCATCTCTTCGGCCAATGTCGCGCAGGCCCATAAATTGGTCCCCGTCGACCCGCCGCAGCGCCGTCCCAGCCGCTCGCTGAGCAATCGCGCGGCGGCGATGCTGCGCGCGTCCGACACTATCTCCATCCGGTCGATCACTTCGGGAACGAACGACGGCTCGACATGCGCGCGCCCGATCCCCTCGATCCGGCTGGCGCAGCGGTCGAGCTTGGCGACGCTGCGGTCGGCCCAATGGCGGTGGAACACCGATCCCTCGGGGTCGGCAACGCAGATCCGGGTCGCGAGGCGGCGATAGCGGCCATAGCGGCCGATCGTCGCCGAGGTGCCGCCGGTGCCCGCGCCGCACACGATCCAGTGCGGGATCGGATGCTGTTCGAGCGCCATCTGGGCGAAGATCGATTCGGCGATATTATTGTTGCCGCGCCAGTCGGTCGCCCGTTCGGCGAAGGTGAACTGGTCCATGAACACGCCGCCGAGCTCGTCGGCGAGCCGCGCGGCCTCGCCGGCCGCCTCCACCGCCTGCTCGACGAAATGCGGTCGGCCGCCATAGAATTCGATCTCGGCGATCTTCTCGGCCGAGGTGGCGCGCGGCACCACCGCGATGAAGTCGAGCCCGAGCATGCGGGCGAAATAGGCTTCCGACACCGCGGTCGATCCGCTCGACGCCTCGACGATCGTCGTATCGGGGCCGACCCGGCCGTTGCACAGCGCGTAGAGGAACAGCGAGCGCGCCAGGCGATGCTTCAGGCTGCCGGTCGGGTGGCTCGATTCATCCTTCAGATAAAGTTGGACGCCGGGAAACCGCGGCAGCGGGATCGGGATGAGATGCGTGTCGGCGGAGCGATTATAGTCAGCCTCGATCAGGCGGACGGCTTCGTCGGCCCAGGCGCGGTCATGGGGAGGGTGATTGGACGTCATCCGCGCGCGCATCGACGCATGGCGGGCCGGCGTCAACCGTCTGCGACCCAATCACGCCCGCCGCAGCACTTCGCCCGTGGCGATGACTTCCCACACGCCGTCGCCCAGCGACCGCACCGGCTCACCGCCGGCCAGCGTTGCGCGCCGCGCGCCCGGACATGCGCTCGCCGCCATCGGTCGGCGATGGTCGATATGCTGATACTCGATCACGACCAGCGTCGAACCGTCATCGCCGATACAGCGTGTACGCGAAGTCTCTCGTTCCATCGGCTGCAACTGGCGCGGGACTATCGTTTTGGGGTGAGCATCTTGTCGATCGCGGCGTCGATCGTCGGGTGATATCCCTGACGCGCGGTCGCATAGACTTTGCGCGCGATCGGCAAACCCCAGTCGCCCTGCGCCTTGAGCGCGGCATAGACCGGCAGGATCAGCAAGCCGCGCCCCACGCTTGGCAGATATTGCGCGATCGAGGGGACCGCCGGCTCGTAACGATTGCCGATCGCCAGCACGAGCCAAGCCGAGCGGATATAGGCGTTGCTCGACGCGGAAAGCCCCAGCGAGCGGTCTAGTTCCGCCAGCCGTTCCGCCGATTGCTGTCGCGGCAGGCCGTTGAGGAACCGCAGCCATTCCTGCGTCGACCAATGCGACGTATCGACAGAACTGATCGGAGCGCCGGCCGCGACTGACGCCAAGGTCTGATCGATCTTGGCGAGCGTCGCCGAGCGGACACGGACCGCATTGTCCGGTAATCCCGTTCCGTAGGCCCATTGGTCGAGTTGCAACTTCGCCTCGAGCGCCTGATCGCCCTTGATCAGATTGGCGCGCAAATCGGAGAGAAAGCCGGCGGTGGTCTGCGGCTGGAAAGCGTGGCGATCGAAATAGGATCGCAGATACGCGTCCCAACGCGCCCGGCCGACGGTATATTCGATCGTCCGCAGGAAGGTCGAACCCTTGGTGTAATCGAGCTCGCCATACACGCCTTCCGGATCCCCGTGCAGTCGCGTCGCCTTGGCATCGGGCGCCGCCTTCAGATCGCGCTGGAGGTCGTCCCACGACAGGTCCGCCAGCGTCGCCGCGCGCTCTTTGCCGTACAGCGCCTCGTCGATCCGGTTCTCGAAATAGGTCGTGAACCCCTCGTTGAGCCACGAATCCGACCAGGTCGCGTTGGTGACGAGATTGCCTGACCAGCTATGCGCCAGTTCGTGCGCGATGACGTCGACGTTGGACTTGTCGCCGGTGATGATCGTCGGTGTGGCGAAAGTGAGGGTGGGGTTCTCCATCCCCCCGAACGGGAAGGACGGCGGCAGCACCAGCACGTCGTATCGGCCCCAACGATATTTGCCGTAGAGGCTCTCGGCGGCGGTCACCATCTTGCCGGTATCGGACAATTCGGCAGCGGCCTTCGCCAACACGCCCGGCTCGCTATAGATACCAGAGCGCGCATCGATCGCCTGGAAGCGGAGGTCGCCGACCGCGAGGGCGATCAGATAGGGCGGGACATTATGATCCATGCGGAAGCGATAGCTACGCCAGCCACGCGCGGCGGGAATGCCCGATGGGGTCAGCCGCTCGGCACTCATCGTCGCGACCAGGTCTGACGGCACGGTGATCTTGGCCGACCAGCTCTGGCGGATGCCCGGACTGTCCTGGGTCGGGATCCAGCTGCGATTGTTGATGCTTTCGCCCTGGCTGAACAGATAAGGCTTCTTCTTCCCCGCGGTCAGCGCCGGCGCCAGCCAGCCGAGCGCGCGCGCCTTAGGATCGGAGCGATAGGTGATGACGATCCGCCGCGCGCTGCCGATCGCGATCGTCAGCGGCGCGCCCTTATAGTCGTCGCTCGCGCCGACTGACCATTTGAGCGGATGCCCGCGCGCATCGGTGATCCGCGAGATGATCAGGTCCTTGTCGTCGAGGATGATCTCGCGCGCATCGGGCCGGGCGAGGATGTCGAGCATCGCAGTGCCGCGCATGACGTGCGCCTTGAAGTCCGCGGTCAGGTCAAGATCGACATGGGTGACGCGCGCGATCTCCGGCCGGGCATAGCTGAGCACGTCCTTGGCATCCGGACTGATCAGGATCGGCGACGGCGCGTCGGGGGCGGCGATTGCGGTGGGGGCGCTCATCCCCGAGGCGATCAACAAAGCGGAGGTGACGAAAGGAGGGCGCATCGCGGACTTTCCGGCATGGTGAACAGTCCTGCGCTCTCCACCAATCGGCCTGCGGTTACAAGGCGAGGGGCGTCGCCCCTTTAGCCCATGATGAGCAGCAGCCGTTCGCAGGCCGATTGCGGAAGCCGGGCGGACAAGGCACGCGCGCGGTTAAGGTGGCCAGCCCGGCGAGCCGGGTCGGGGAGTGTCGAGGCGATGTCGCGTTCGCGTGAAATCTCGCACCGCAGGCGGCGCTCGTTATCGAACAGGAAAGGTGCATCGCCGCGATCGAAGCTGGTCATGTCGAACATAACGCTTCGATCGTGGATCGGATGCATGTCGTGCGTCAGCGGTCGACGAATGGCGCCGGCCAGCGAGCGCGGGGTGGTCCAGCCGATGCTTGTCCGACCGAATGGTGATCTGGCGCATCCGAGATCGTCGCCGCCGATCCGGCGCAAACAGCTAGCCCGTTCGTATCAAATAGAGGCCGACAACAACCTCTACGTCTGAGGCTCTATCGCCTCGGCTGGTCGAGCAAGCCGGCAAAAAAGGCGGCGACCGCAATCTGTACGCCGAGGCAGCACAGCAGCATCGAGGGAATGGTGATTCGCATCAAGGCGAACGAGTTCATCGCACCGAAGCCGGAATCAGCCCAGATCATCGTCGCCACGATTGCTCCGCTAAAGCCCGTCACGACCATCGCCGCCGCCAACAGGCACGCGCGCTCGATCGAGAACCAAGAGCGAAGCCTTCGCATCGTATCCGTCTCCGGCCACATACCGGTAATTTCGCCATAGCGCCTGGCAAGCACGGATAAGCCGATTAGCTGCGATCCGATCAACACCGCCATGGCGGCGAAAATCATCGTGTGAACGCTGAATTCGACATGACCGATGCGGACGGCGTTCGGCATCAGCGCAAACACGCCGACCAGACCGGCCAGCGTCAATGCCATGCCGGGATAGAAGAAGAGAAACCGCGGCGCGTATATCAGCAGAAAACGCAGATGCCGCCAGCCGTCCCGCCAGGTGCGCAGATGCGGTGGACGGCTACGCCCGTCGGGTTCCAGCGTTGTCGGCACTTCGCGGATATCGAGCTTGGCGATCGACGCTTTGACGACCATCTCACTCGCGAATTCCATGCCGGGCAGGTTGAGGTCGAGCGCGGTGATCGCATCGCGGCGAAAGGCGCGCAATCCACAGTGGAAATCACCCACTGGAGTGGAGAAGAACGTCCGGCCCAGAAAGCTCAGCACCGGATTGCCGAGGTAGCGATGCAAGGACGGCATTGCGCCGGATGCAATCCCCCCGCGAAAGCGATTGCCCATTACCAGTTCCGCACCATCGCGCAGTTCCGCCACGAAGGGCATCAAGGCACCGAAGTCGTAACTGTCGTCGGCATCGCCCATGACGATGAACTCGCCCTTGGCAGCCGCAATTCCGCCGATGAGGGCCGCGCCATATCCGCGTGTCGGCACATGGACGACGCGCGCGCCCAGCGCATTGGCTATCTGTTGCGACCCGTCGATCGATCCGTTGTCGGCCACGATCACTTCGCCCACTATGTCGTTGTCGACAAGGAAGGCCTTCGCTTTGCGCACGCACAGCGCCAACGTCTCCGCCTCGTTGAGGCACGGCATGATGATGGACAATTCCATCGCCTCTGCTTTTGGCGCCGCGGCGTTGCCGGAGTGCAATCTTTCCGATGCATCGGGCAGTTTATGAAGTTGAGCAGCGGCCATTACGTCCTCCCGGTGTCGTAGCGGTTTGCTGACCGGCGCTGAAATTCTGGTTAACGGCGCCGGTAATTTGCCTTTCGCTGCCGGGAGCGGTGGTAGATATTCGCAGCCGATGCCTGATGTCAGGCGAAAGCCGGTCGGCGTTGCGCGATGAACGTCTCCGTTGGCGTGCGCCCATGCTCGGCAAAGCGGACCGACGCCGGTGCGCCTTCGCTCGCCGTATCCTTGGTTCAGTCAACGCTGGCCAGGTGGCCCCATCAGTGCCCCTTTTAGTCTTGCGTTAACCATCATCACCTACCCCGGCTGGCGACAAGTGGCGGGGATACACGATGCGCGCACATCATCTGATCGTGACCGGCGGCGGCGGGTATATCGGTGCGCGGCTGATCGAGTTCGCTTTGGCACAGGGTCGTACCGTCACGGTGCTGGGGCGACGGCCCGGACCGGCAGGCTCTACGCACCTGCAATGGGCGCTGGGCGATCCGTTACCGGCGGGCTTGCCGCTTGTCGAAGGGAGCGCGCTCGTCCATCTGGCGCACGACTGGCGAGCGGAGGCAGAAGACAATGTCGCCGGAACCGCGACCTTGTTTGCCAGTGCGCGCGATACCGGCGTGGCGGCGCGCGTTTTTATCTCCTCTCAATCCGCTCGATCAGACGCGCTCAATCTTTACGGTCGGATGAAATGGGCGGCGGAGCAGTGCATCGTTGGCGCGACGTCGCTGCGCGTCGGCCTGGTCTATGGTGGCCCGCGCCAAGCGATGTACGGCCTGCTCTGCCGTCTCGCGCGGCTGCCAATATTGCCCATGATCGATCCAAAGCGGGCGGTACAACCGATTCACCTCGATGAAGTCATTCGTGGCATTCTGGCCGCCGCCGATGGCCGCGCCTGCGGCGTGCTCGCGCTCGCCGGACCGGACAGGATTGCCTTCGGCGATGTATTGCGCGCGCTGGCCATGGCGTACGGCGGGAAACGCTTGCCGATCCTTCCCGTGCCGCTGAACCTCGCGTTGCTCGCGTGCAAAATCAGTGCGCACGTTCCGTTGATGCCGACCATCGACAAGGAACGCGTATTGGGTCTAGCCGGAACCGAGCCGATCGAAAGCGCCATGGACCTCGTCCGTCTCGGCGTGGACGTTCAGCCAATGACCGCGCGCCTGACACAAGAGCCGGCCGGGCGCCGTGCCGTTCTCGACGAAGGGCGCTATTTTATGCGCTACCTGGGCGTCCGGCCAACGCCGGCGCTGCTGCGACGCTATGCGCGCGCGGTGCCTGACGGCGCGATTGCCCGTCCGCATTGGGGCATGCG
Organism: Sphingomonas asaccharolytica NBRC 15499; assembly: GCF_001598355.1. GTDB lineage: Bacteria > Pseudomonadota > Alphaproteobacteria > Sphingomonadales > Sphingomonadaceae > Sphingomonas > Sphingomonas asaccharolytica. Next base: position 30,025 of record NZ_BCYU01000020.1, on the reverse strand, counting down.
CTGGCGCGAGCCGCTTTCCGGGACCAGTCCTCTCGGCCAACGTCTCCGCGTCGCCGCGCGGATTGCCGAGGCGAGCGCGCCTGGCGAGAAAGTGTTGTCGGGCGAATCACGCGCCGGTCGGTTGCTCGGCTTGGCGTTCCAGGGCCTGGTCGAACTCTTGCTGCTCCCGACCCGCATGCTCGCGAGCCTTGGCCGGTGAGCAGGTTGGCGGAGCCAGCGGACATTATCATCGTCGGCAGCGGCCCCGCTGGCGTCAGCGCCGCGTGGCCCTTGGTCTCATCAGGGGTTCGGGTGCTGATGCTCGACGCGTCGGGCGCTCCCCTTCCCACCCGTGCCGACCATAAGGATGTCGCTGCCCTGCGCACAGATCCGGCACGGTGGCAAACCGAACTTGGCCTGACGGGCCCGATTGCCGACGCCGGCGTCTCACCCAAATTGTCCACGCCGCTGGCGCGCGCGACGCTGGCGGGGTTCGGCCAGGCTGCCGGCGTGACGGCGCAAAACTATATGGCGCTGGGTTCGCATGCCTCGGGCGGGCTCTCCCGCATTTGGGGTGCGTTGGCCGCGCGCTACAGCGAAGCCGATCTTGCCACTTTTCCTGTGAGCGCGGCTGAAATCGACCTGGCCTATGAGCGCGTCGCCGATCGCATCGGTGTCAGTGGCGGGCGAAACATCGGCGATGCCGATATGACATCGCTGGCGCCGCCGGTTGCCTATTTTGCCGACAATCATCGGCGGCTCGGCAGTCCGCCGGCTTTCCGCCTCGTCACTGCTCCCAACGCGGTATTGGCCGAGGCGCGCGAGGATCGACTCGGCTGCAATGCGTGCGGGCTCTGCCTCCATGGCTGCAACCGCGATAGCATCTATCACAGCGCGCTCGAGCTTCCAGCGCTGCGTCGCTTCGGCAATTTCAGTCATCAAGGCGGCGTCTTCGTCCAGCGGCTGTCGTTCGACAATGGCGGTCAGATCGTCGAAGCAAGGATCGGCGCCGAACTGGTTCGCTTTCGTGCGCCGATCGTCATTCTGGCGGCTGGAACATTGGCCACCACCAGCCTCGCCCTGCGCAGGATCGGGCTTACCGGTGTGCCGGTGCGGCTGGAGAACAATCCGGTCGGCGGCATGGCGTTCGTCGTTCCACACCTCGTCGGTCGGTCGCTGCCCTCGAGCGGCTTCGGGCTCGGCCAGCTGTTCTACACGCTTGATGTCGGCCCGGGCGTCGAGGCTGCCGGCGTGTTTTATGGCGCGGACGCATTGCCACTCGCTCCCGTCGCGGATCGCCTGCCGTTCACTCGCCCCTATGCCCTGCGGGCGGCACGAGCACTCGCGCCGGCGCTGGTGCTCGCAACGACGTATCTGCCGGGAAGGTTCAGTGACAACGAGATCATAGTCGAAGATGACGGCGCGGCCGGCCGCGTCAAAATCACCGGTGCGCAATCTCCCGAGGCCGAAAAGTTGCTGGCGCAGAGTTTCGCCGAGCTCGCTCGGCTTGCTCGACGCCGCGGCATGTGGGCTATTCCCGGGTCCCGGCAACGATTGATGCCGGGCGCAGATGCACATCCAACGGGTACGCTGCCGATGGGCGGGACGGGCCCCGCTCGCACGGACGGCCGCGGCGAACTTGAAGGGGCGCCTGGCGTGTACATTGCCGATGGCGCTGCGTTGCCTCTGTTGTCGGCTCGGCACCCGACGATGACGATCATGGCGAACGCGGATCGCATCGGTCGCGCGCTGGCTGACCAGTTCGCCGTCCGGTCAGGGGTTGTGCATGCGGTCTGAAGCACTCCCGCACGGGCGCACCCCGGTCGGGAACTCGACACTGGATCACGCCGCCGTCCTGCTGTTCGCGTTGCTCAGCGTGGTCTATTTCGCGCAAGCCGGCTTCACGGCCGCTCAGGCACCGTTCTGGATGGACGAGATATTGACGCTCTGGACGGCGCGGCTGCCGGACGTGGCCAGTATCTGGTCGGCGCTGGTGCACGGCGCGGAATTCACGCCGGCACTCTATGACTGCTTCATTCACGTCCTTCAGCAGATCGGAATAAACAGCGCATTCGGCCTGCGCCTACCGTCGATCGTGGCGATCTATGTCGCGGCAGTGGCAACCGGCGCGATCGCCTATCGCCACGCTGGCGTTGCGCCGGCGGCGCTGGCTGCCGGGGTAGTGCTCTCCAGCGGTCTTTTCGGCTATGCGGTGCAGGCTCGTCCCTATGCAATGGTCACAGCGGCGTTCGCTTGCGCCCTGGCGCTATACGATCAGCGTCAGCATCTCTCGAACCGACGCCTTGCCGCGATAGCTTCCTTGCTCGCATTGGCGATCGGGCTGCATTTCTATGCGCTGCTGCTGGCTTTGGGGTTGGGGTTGCTTGAACTGCTCCGTGCCGGCAAGGAGGGGAGGGCACCGTCGTGGCGCGTGCTGGGCGCGATCGCGTTGAGCGGTTGCTCCATCCTGCTTTGGCTGCCGATCCTGATAGCGGCGAGTGCTTATAGTCACGGGGATGTCAGCGCGCCTGGTTACTATGCTCGTCCCGTCCTATCCGGCTTGTTCAGCACCTACGCCATGTTGCTCGGACCGTTGATCGTCCCACTCGTCGGCCTGTTTGTTGCGACAATGTCTTCTCCCCGCGAAAAAGGCGAGATGCGCGTGACCGCGCTGGTGATCGGTGCCGCGCCGCTAGGCGTCTTCCTTTTCGCGCTATTGGTGAGCCACAGCTATGCCGAGCGCTATGCACTCGCCGGCGGCATCGGCATCGCATTGTTGTTTGCATCGCTTGTCCAGCAGCTTGGGAAGCAGGCGGCAACGGTATCGGTTGTACTCATCGCATTGCTCATTCTAGCGACGCCTTGGCGCAGCGCTGGCGAAGTCGGCAAAGGCGATCGCCTCGAGGCATTGGCATTGGTGGCGTCTGTTCGCGATTCCCTCCCCATCGTCACGGGGAGCGGCCTGCGCTTCTTCGAAATCAGCGAAAACTCTCCTGCCGGCGCGCATATAACCTTTCTCGACACGCCGGGACCACCGTCGGGCGACCCGACCAACACTCATCAGGTATTGCGCTGGAAAGCGATCGATCCACGGCTGAGGGTGGAAAGCGTGACTGCCTTTCTCTGTCGGACGCCCGCTTTCTACCTATTCGCCCAGCCGAATGGCGGCGGTGCGGACGCGCTCCCCGGCTGGTTGGCCGGTCGCGCCGATTTCGCCGCGCCACCCGCCGACCATGCCTCTCTCACCCTGGCGCGAGCCCATAGGTGCCCAGACCGAATGACGGGGAAACGATGACCAGGTTCACTATCGGTGCGGCGGCACGGGTCGCGGGCGACGCCGACAAACGGCGCTCCGCTCATGCGCTGATCGATCGCGTCCGGCGACTTGGTACGGTGGTCGGCAAATATGCGACGCCCAATCGCACGTTCGTGGTCTGCGCGGTGGTGTATCTGCTCTTCTGCGCGCTGTCGTTCTTTGTCGTGCGGCCGAGCACGCTGCTTTATTTCACGGACTATTGGGAACATCGCGCAATTCTCAACGAGGTCGCTCGCCACGGGCTGCGGCTGACGGATCCCATTTACGGTGAAGCGGCGTCCTCGCGGCAATATACCCCTTGGTCGCTTGCTCTGGGATATCTGGTGCGGTTCGGGCTTCTCGACACCGACGCAGCGATGGCCTGGGGCGCGATGATCGTATCGATCGTGTTCGTCGCCGGCGTTCATCGATTTGCCCGCGTCTATTATGCCGATCGCTGGGCACCGGCGCTGATGCTCGTCGTGCTGAATTGCGCCTGGGGAAGCTGGCCGTTGATCTGGACCGGCTTTTACGCTTTTCGGTCTCAGCTGCATGGCAATTACTATCCGGCAGCATTGGTATTCGCGTTCACCTTCGTTGCCTGGGCCAGTGCGTTGCGGCTGCTTAGGCACCATAAGACGGCCGTTCTCGATGCTGTTGTGCTGTGGGGCGTGGTGGCGTGCAGTGTCATCACGCATCCGTTGAACGCGGCCTTCCTCATCGCCGGAGCGGTGGGCTTTGCGGTGCTGGAGCCGGCAATCGCGCTGTCGCGCCGTGCTTGCGTATTGCTGGTGATCGCCGCTGGTATCGCCGTGACGACGCTGTGGCCGTATTTCAATCCGCTAACGCTTGCTGGTGCCGGCTTTGCTCATGGCCAGGCCACGTTCAACAATTTCCGGTTCTTCTACGAGCCGCTATTCGTGATCGCCCTGATCGGACCGGCGCTGTTCGCGTTGCCCGGCCTGCCCGGGTTATACCGCGATCGTCACACGCGGATGCCCTTGCTCGGGCTCGTCTCGACGTTCGCTGCCTATGTTGTCGGCGGCATCGCCGATATCTCGGTATCGCATCGCTTGCTCGCCTACATCGTTCTGATGCTTCACCTCCTGCTGGTGAGGATCATTCTGGACGTGCTCGATGGTCGTCCGCCGCGGCTGTTGGACAGGTTCACCGCGCGATCCTGGCGTGGTCTTGCCATCGCCGGTGCCCTGTTCGTTCTGTGGCAAACGGCGGTTGCACTCCAGCAACTTACCAATCCCTGGGCGAACACCCATTACCCTTACCCGATCCACCCGGTAGAAGCCGAAACCAGCCGGGTTGTGGCGAGCCTGCCGCCCGGCGCGCGTATCCTCGGTTGGGATAGCGCGGCGCTCGTGATGCCGTCGCATGGCGTGCTGGTAGCAAGTTTCCCGCGCCCGATGCCGCTGAGCCCCACGGATGCTGCCCGTCAAGCCGACTATCGCCGTTTTTTCACATCTGGTGTCGCCAATTGCGAGCGGAGGGCTATCGCCCGCCGCTGGGGCGCGACGCATATCGCCTATCTCGACAACGAGCTCGACGAGCGTGTCCAGCGCGAGCTCGCCGGGTTCGGCCCAATCACGTCGCCGATAGCCCCCTGGGCGTTGATCAGCGTCTCGGAGGGGCGTGCTATCCCCTGTTGACCATAAGGTCGTGGTCGCAAAGCGATTCCCGGCTCGACGCGTGCTGGGGCAGCAGCCGCAGGGTCTAGTTTCGAATCCGCGATATATATATTGGCGCGCCCGGCAGGACTCGAACCTGCAACTCCAAGCTTAGAAGGCTCGTGCTCTATCCAGTTGAACTACGGGCGCCCGATTTCCGCCTAGGGCGTTTGCGCGCGACCGGCAACGCCCTCGACACGGATTGCGGGCGAACCGAACCTTGATCATAACGGCCGCCATGACCGAGGGGGAATCGACCGCGCTGCGCGCCGTGACGGCCAATACCGTCCACCACTTCCGCTATTACGATTTCGTCATGGCGGCGTTCGTCGCGATTCTGTTGCTGTCCAACGTCTTGGGCGCGGGCAAGGTCGCACAGGTCTGGCTGCCGGGGATCGGCTATTGGCCGTTCGGCGCTGGGATCCTGTTCTTCCCGATCTCCTATGTGATCGGCGACGTGCTGACCGAGGTCTATGGTTATGCCCGCGCGCGCCGGGTGATCTGGGCGGGGTTCGGCGCGGTTTTATTCATGGCGTTCATGAGCTGGGTAGTAGTCGCGCTGCCGCCCGCGCCCGACTGGAAGAACCAGGCGGCGTACGAGACGATCTTCGGCCAGGTGCCGCGCATCGTGCTGGCCAGCTGCGCCGCGTTCTGGGCCGGCGAGTTCGTCAATTCGTTCGTGCTCGCCAAGATGAAGATCATGACGCGCGGCAAGCATCTGTGGACGCGCACGATCGGCTCGACCATCGCCGGGGAGGGGATCGACAGCCTGATCTTCTACCCGCTCGCGTTCCTTGGCGCAGCGGGCTGGACGACCAACCTCGTCATCACCGTGCTGTTCACGCAATGGTTCCTCAAGGTCGCCTGGGAAGTGCTGCTGACCCCGGTCACCTATATCGTCGTCGGCGCGCTCAAGCGTGCCGAGGGCGTCGACGTGTTCGACGAAGGCACCGACTTCTCGCCGTTCAAGGCGAAGGTCTGACCGTCAGGCCGAGACGAGCTCCATCAAGCCCTCGAACAAGCGGCGGCCATCGTCGCCGCCATGGGCGTCCTCGATTTTGCGTTCGGGATGCGGCATCAAGCCGAGCACGTTGCCCGCGGCATTGAGCACACCAGCGATCTGGCGCGCCGATCCGTTGACGTTGCCGGTATAGCGGAACGCGACGCGATCTTCGCCTTCCAGCCGGTCGAGCGTCTCGGCATCGGCGGTGTAATTGCCGTCATGATGCGCGACCGGGATCAGGATCGTCTCGCCCGCGGCATAGCGGCTGGTGAACGCCGATTGCGCATTCTCGACCGACAGTTCGACGTCGCGGCAGACGAAATTGAGGCCGGCATTGCGCATCAGCGCGCCCGGCAGCAGGCCCGCTTCGGTCAAGACCTGGAAGCCATTGCACACGCCGAGCACCGGTACGCCGCGCTCGGCGGCATCGACTACCGCGCGCATCACCGGCGATCGCGCCGCCATTGCGCCCGACCGCAGATAATCGCCGTAGGAAAAGCCGCCCGGCAGCGCGATCAAATCGGTGCCGGCGGGCAGTTCGGTCTCGCCATGCCACACCATGTTGGGCTTGCGTCCCATGATCGACTCGATCGCCACCGCGAGGTCGCGGTCGCAATTGGAGCCGGGAAAAACGACGACCGCGGCGGTCACCGCTCGATCCTGTAATTTTCGATCACGGTATTGGCGATGAGCTTACGACACATGCCGTCGAGCTCGTCATCGGTCACCGAGTCGGCAACGTCGAGCTCGATCACCTTGCCGGCGCGGATGTCGTTGATTCCGCCAAAGCCCAAGCCTTCGAGTGACTTGTGAATCGCCTTGCCTTGCGGGTCGAGCACCCCGGGCTTGAGGGTGACGACGATGCGGACCTTCATGGGCGGACCTTCTTGAAGCGGCGCTTGCCTGATGGATGGAGTCGGCGCCCCTATGGCCGCGCCGACGGTTCGCCGCAAGTTTTACACTTCGTTTACCCGCGAAGCGCAGCGTTTCGCCCAGCGCGCGACTCGCTGAGGAGTCGCGCTCGCTTGATTAGGGGGCCCGGACATGGCCGGACTGGCAATGGTGATGTTTATCGCGCTGTTCACGTTCGGTGGACAGTATTTCGGCTGGACCGACGCCGGCGGGTGGATTCAGCTGTCGCTGGTCTCGTCGTTCATCTTCGGGATCATCTGCGGATTCCGGGTTAAAGACTAGAGTCTCTTTCGTTTCAGCCGAACTGAAACGGTTGCGGCACCGGCCCGCTCCCCCACCCGGCCTCCCATAGAATACCCTAGTTGGGAGGCCGGGTGTGGGAGCGGGCCGGTGCCGTCACAGCGAAGCTGCAAAACGCGCTTATTTGCCCCGGTTCTGGCGATGCGTCTCGAGGTCGAGCACCGCCCCGTCGGCGCCCTCGGGCATCAGCCCCAGCCGTCGTGCGACTTCCTGATAGGCCTCGACTTCGCCGCCCAGGTCGCGGCGGAAGCGATCCTTATCGAGCTTCTCGTTGGTCACCATATCCCACAACCGGCAACCATCGGGGCTGATCTCGTCGGCCAGGATGATGCGGCTATAGTCATTATCCCAGATCCGCCCGAACTCCATCTTGAAGTCGACCAGGCGAATGCCGATCCCGGCGAACAGGCCGCACAGGAAATCGTTGGTGCGGATCGCCAGGTCGGCGATGTCGTGCATCTCTTCCTGGCTGGCCCAGCCGAACGCCGCGATATGCTCATCGGTGATCATCGGATCGCCGAGCGCGTCGTCCTTGTAATAATATTCGATGATGGTGCGCGGCAGTTGGACGCCTTCCTCGATCCCCAATCGCTTCGACAGCGATCCGGCGGCGACGTTGCGCATCACGACCTCGATCGGCACGATCTCCACCTGGCGGATCAGTTGCTCGCGCATGTTGAGGCGGCGGATGAAGTGGGTCGGCACGCCGATCATCCCGAGCAAGGTGAAGATATGCTCGGAAATCCGGTTGTTGAGCACGCCCTTGCCGCTGATCGTGCCCTTTTTCTGCGCGTTGAACGCAGTCGCGTCGTCCTTGAAATACTGGATCAGCGTGCCCGGTTCGGGACCCTCATAGAGGATCTTGGCTTTGCCTTCGTAGATCTGGCGGCGGCGTGCCATCTTCGGCGCTTACCTTTGTAAAATGAGCGCCCCGGCAACGCGGGTGGCGCGCCGGGGCGGGAAGCATTCGCCTATACCGGAACGACTGCTCCGGTGCAATCAGGCGAGGGACGGAGCATCGTCGGACGGCAGCGACTCGACGTCCGTAGCGGGCGCTCCCCAACGCCGCCTTGCTGAGCGGGCGGTGAGGAAGATGCCGATTCCAACTGCTGCCCATGGCGCAAGGAATATCGCCAGGCGCAGGATCGCGTAGAGCGCGGAAGTGAAGAACCACCAGGATTGGCCAATCGTCTCACCCAGCGGGCCTTGCTCGGGCGCGCCGGCGATTGCGGCGGCATAGTCGATCTCGACATCGGACATCGCCACCCGGCCCTGCAATTGAGTCAGCCATGCCTTGGCCTGATCAAGCTCTTCTTGCGCGGCTGCCACACTGCGTTCGGCCTCGACCAATTCGCTCACCTTGCCGGTGCGCGATTGAAGTATCTGCGTTAGCCGCTGAACCAATAGCTCGCGCTGGCGGATCCGCGCGCTGGTGTCGGAAATCTCTTTTGATACGTCCTCGGCGCTGATCGACTGATCCACCGCCCGCCCGCCGGCCTTGGCGACCGAATCGACCAGGGTTGCACCGAAACGCCGCGCAACGTCGCTGGCGACGCGCAATTTTAGCGAGGCGGCGCTGCCATTCCCGCTACTGCTTTCGGATGAGACAAGCTGGCATCGCGTTAGCCCTAGGTTGTCGCAAGCCGCGATATGCGCCTGCTGGGTCGACGCGACCCGATCGGCGGGCAGCCGAAAGCTGTATGTATAATCATACGCGATCTTGGGAATCGTCACTGTCAGCGGCGTGGCCGCCGTCGCGTCACCCTTGCCTCCATTGGAGGCGTCGGCCGGCGGCGCGGATGGGGCGACGTCATAGGCGTTGAGCTTTTCGGCCGCTTTGCGGCTCGACACCTGGCTGCATCCGGCAAGGACGAAACACAGAATGGTCGACATCAGAACGATCCGCATGATGCTCTCTCCCGATAGCCTTGATACACAATCTCATTGATCGGATATTGCGTCAAGGCGTGTCGGAACGGCGACGAATCGGAAGGATGATACTTTCGGATAGTGGCGAGGGGGTGAAACATCGCGCCTGATGGATGCCTGCCGGCTTAGGCAACCCATCAGATCGCTTAATTGGTCGAATGGTACCTAAGTATCATCGGGCAATGGCGAGTTCGACGCCCGCTTTGCCATTATTCCCGGCAGTGGCAATCAAGACGCTGCGCTGGCGCCGTATGCTGACTGCCGCGGCCCGGCGACAAGGGTCGGTCGCGATAATGCCGGTATGGACCATGGTTTCTGCGCCACCGCATACCGTATCGATCGCCATGCGCAGGCGGCGGTCGAGCGTGTGGCGGCCGGTCGCGGTCGAGAGATCGAGGTCGGCGGTCGCGACGCGGGCAGTTGGGGGAACCGGCTTGTCGCCGGCAAATGCAGGGACTGCTGCGAGCAGCAGCGCGGTCATCATCAAGGGCTTGAACATCTTCTTTCTCCTGTCGTCGCCGGGGGTGGCGACGACGCCGATATGCCGCGGGCTGCGCCGCAGCTCCAATCGAACGTTGAGAGCAAGTTATAAATCTGCTTTATGTCTCGAATGACGTCCATTCCTCCCTTGGGTGCGGTGCGCGTATTCGAAGCCGCAGCGCGGCTCGGCAATTTCACGCGTGCCGCCGAGGAACTCGGTACGACCCAGGCGGCGGTGAGTTATCAGATCAAGGTCATCGAGGAGCGGGTCGGTGCGCCGCTATTCGCGCGCAAGGGACGCGGGGTCGAACTGACCGAACTTGGCCAATTGATCGCGCCGCAAGTGACCAGCGCGTTCGAGAAGCTCGACGAGGCGTTTCGTGCCGCGCGCAGCGATAACGAGACGATGCTCTCGGTCAGCGCGCCGTCGACTTTCGCGACCAACTGGCTGTCGTCGCGCATTGGCGACTTTCAGCTCGCCCGGTCCGACCTGGCGGTGCGGCTCCGCGTGTCGGACGCCGTGACCGAGTTCGAGCGCGGGGAGATCGACGTCGCGATCCGCGGCGCGCCGGCGCCCTGGCCGGGGCTGGAAACGGAGTTCCTGATGCGGATGCCGTTCACGCCGCTGGCGAGCCCATCGCTTCTCGCTGCCCATCCGCCGGTCGAAACTATCGACGACCTGTTGGCGCTGCCGCGACTGTCGCCGGGCGACGGCTGGTGGCGATTGTGGCTTGATAGCGTTTTTGGGGATCAGCCCGGCGACGCGCCGCCCAGCGTGCAGCTCGAATCGCAAGTGCTGCAGGGTCAGGCCGCTATCGCCGGGCACGGCGTTGCGGTGCTCAGCCCGCCGATGTGGCAGCGCGCGATCGATGCCGGTCAATTGGTCCAGCCGATCAAGCGCACCGCTTATTGGCGCAACAGTTTCTGGCTGGTCTATCCTGCGCATCGCAAGCGGCAGCGCAAGGTCGCGGCGTTCCGCACCTGGCTGCTTGCCGAAGTGGCGGCCTCGCTGCACGACGATCCGTTCGGCGCACTGGTGCCGCCGCCGGCCTAGCGATTGTCCAGGCTGAAGGCGACAGCAATCAGTTGCTTGGTGGCTGTCCAAGCCGCGGTCCCCGGGGTGACCAATTCGACATGCCCAGTGTCCGGCACCGTGTGCAGGACGGCTTCCTCACCCGCTTTGGCGGCATAATCCGTCGCCAGCCGATACGGCACGATGCGGTCCTCGCGGCCATTGACCAGATCGTGGCGCACGCCGATCGGCAAGAGCGGTGGGATCGAGGTGTCGGCATAGACATTCCGCCCGTCGCTGCCCGGCGCGCCGACCAGATCGCGGACGACGTCGATGCCGCAGCCATTGTCGGGGCTCGCCGCCACCGCTTCGAGGTCTGGCAGCGCGCCGCAGGCGACGACATGCGCGATCGCCAATGGCGTCGCGCACCACAACGGACTGTCGGACGGCAGCCGCCGCCGCCCTGCCAGCCACAATGCCAGATGCCCGCCCGCGGAATGGCCGGTGGCGACGATCCGGCGGAGGTCGAGTCCATATTTGGGGGCATAGCCGCGCAACGCATCGGCCGCCGCGGCGGCGTCACGAAAGGTGCCGGGGTAGCCACCGCCCGGACGGTCCACACCGCGATAATCCACGTTCCACACGGCAAAGCCATCGCGGCGCAGATCCTCGGCTACCCAGTTCATCAGCGTGCGATCGGCGATGCTGGTCGTCCAGCATCCGCCATGGACCATCAACACGACAGGGAAGGGACCGGCACCAGCGGGCAGCCATAAATCGACGCGTTGCCAGGGATCATCGCCATAGGCGATCGCTGCTTGCGGCTCGGGACGTGGGCGCGCGGTCAGGTCTGCCCAGGTCAGCGGCATGAAATCGTCGCTCATGTGAAGGGAAAAGACCGGCGGCGCGCGGAAGGCAAGAAGGAAGCGGGTCCTGCCATCCGATCAGCGCCGCCGGAGAAGCGTAGGTCCTGAAGGGGCCGGGCGCGCATGGGGGCACGCGTCCCGGCCTTGGGGCAGCGGCGGTTCACCGCAGCCCGGAGATGCGGACCTTGCGCCAAACGCGGTGCCACGGCGCGTCGAACTGCGCCCGATTGAGCGCTTCGAAACTGTCGCTGACCTTCTCGACCAGATTGTGGCCCAGCTTATCGACGTCCGCCGTCAGGCGGTGTTTGTTCGCGGCCCAGTCGCCGCTCAGGAAATCATCGCGCATGGCTTAATCCTCCTCATAAAATCCGGCGTTGGCGATGAGCTGGATATGCTTGTATCGGCGTCGCTCCGCCAACAAATCGTTGGACATGATCGACAAGCCATGCTTATCAAGTCCGCATGCGCCGCCTGCCGCCCCTTGCCGCCGTTCGCGTGTTCGAAGCCGCAGCCCGGCACGAGAATTTCACCGCCGCCGCGAACGAGCTCGGCATGACCCAGGCGGCGGTCAGCTATCAGGTTAAATTGCTCGAGGAGCGGCTCGGCGCGCCGCTGTTCCGCCGCGAAAAGCGTCGCGTCGTGTTGACCGATGCCGGCCGCAAGGCCGCCCCCCAGATCACCCGGGCGTTCGACGCGATGGATGCGGCGTTCGGCGCGATCCGTGCGGACGATGCGGCGGTGCTGACGGTGTCGACCTCGAACACGTTCGCCAATACCTGGCTCGCCTGGCGGCTCGGCAGTTTCCAGATGAACCATCCGGAGATGGCGGTGCGCCTGCTGACCAGCGACGCGCTGGCCGATTTCGTCAGCGACGATGTCGATATCGCGATCCGTGCCGGCCTGGGCGGATGGGACGGGCTGCACGAGGAATTGCTCGTGCGGATCGACTTCACGCCGATGTGCTCGCCTGGCTTCCTCAAGCGCCACGGGCCGTTCACGGTCGAGGACATGTTGCGCATTCCGCAGATCAGTCCGCACGATCCGTGGTGGCCGTTCTGGCTGCGCGAGGCGGGAGTCGAAGTACCCGACGGCCCGCCGCGCGTCGGCGTCCGCCTCGACAGCCAGGCGCATGAAGGACATGCCGCCATGGCCGGGCAGGGAATGGCGATGCTGACGCCTTTCTTCTGGCGCAACGATCTGGCCGACGGACGATTGGTGCGGCCGTTCGATCAGGTGTCGACGCGCGGCTACGCGTATTGGCTATGCTATCCGGAAGCGCGACGCGGTGTCGCCAAGATCCGCCGCTTCCGGGAATGGTTGCTCGCCGAACTCGCCCGCGATCTGCCGAGCCCGGTCTGATCGCGTCGCCGGCGAGCATGTCGCATTCCGCCAATACGGTCGGAGCGTGCGGACCTATCTCTCCAAGGGTCGAGAGCCGCTCTCCGCTCCCGGAGTGCGCTCTCGCGTTGCAGGGAGGATGGCATGGCCGATCTCATGAGACCTGCGCTGGCGGCGGCGGTATCGATGCTGGGCCTGTCGCTGGGCGTAACCGATGCGGCGGCACAGAAGCAGCCCGGAATGCCGACGGGCGATACTCAGGGTGTCCTGATCGGGCTGGACAAGCCGGACAGCACCCAGATCAAGAGCGAACAGCTCAAGGGTGAGGCGCCGGTCAGCAATCAGTGGAAATCGCCCGCGAGCAACCAGTTGAAGGCGCCGTCGAGCACTCAGTTGAAGTCGCCTTCGAGCAACCAATGGAAAGCGCCGTCGAGCAACCAGATCAAATGGTAGCTTGAACGCCGCTTCGCCAACAGGTCGGCGATCACGGGCCCATTGTTGTCTTGTTGTCGGAACCGTTCGTCACAACCGAAAGGATTGCGGCGCCGGTTCCGTTCGCCGGAAACGATGCGGGCGTTCCGGCCTGTGCCGGTGATGGCGCTTGCGGCTCGATCGCCAATCCACACCTTCTTCGTTCCCGATATTTCCTCTCGAGCAAATAGGCTCTAACCGCTCTTGAATGGCAGCCGAGACGACCGACCTTCCCGACAATCCTTCCGTGGGCGTGTTCGATGCGCCGTTCGATAGCGCGCTCAGCGAACGCTACCTCGTCTATGCGCTGTCGACGATCACCGCGCGCTCGCTGCCCGACGTCCGTGACGGGCTGAAGCCGGTGCATCGCCGCCTGCTCTGGGCGATGCGGACGCTCAAGATGGATCCCAACAGCGCCTACAAGAAATCGGCACGCGTGGTCGGCGACGTCATCGGCAAATACCATCCGCATGGCGACGCCTCGGTCTATGACGCGATGGTCCGCCTCGCGCAGGATTTCTCGCTGCGCTATCCGCTCGTCGACGGTCAGGGGAATTTCGGCAATATCGACGGCGATAACGCCGCCGCCTATCGCTACACCGAGGCACGGCTGACGCAGGTCGCGACCGACCTGATGGACGGCCTTGACGAGGACGCGGTCGGGTTCCGACCCACCTATAATGGTGAGGACCATGAGCCCGAGCTAATGCCGGGCGCGTTTCCCAATCTGCTCGCCAATGGCGCGGCGGGGATCGCGGTCGGCATGGCGACCAGCATCCCGCCGCACAACGCCGCCGAATTGCTCGATGCGTCGATCGCGCTGATCGACAATCCGAATGCCAATGTGCTTGATTACGTGAAGGGTCCCGATCTGCCGACCGGCGGCGCGATCGTCGATAGTCCGTCGGCGATCGCCGAGGCCTATGCGACCGGCCGCGGCTCGTTCCGGACGCGCGCGACGATCGAGCGGATCAACGAAAAGGGTGGCGGCTGGCACCTCGTCGTGACCGAAATCCCGTACGGCGTGTCCAAGGGTAAGTTGATCGAGGGCATTGCCGACCTGGTCAACGACAAGCGCCTGCCGATCCTGGCTGATGTCCGCGACGAATCCGCCGAGGATTTGCGCATCGTGCTCGAACCACGCAGCCGCACTGTCGATTCGGACACGCTGATCGAAAGCCTGTACCGGCTATCCGATCTCGAGACGCGCATCCCGCTCAACTTGAACGTGCTCGATGCGACGCGAACCCCGCGCGTGATGAGCCTCAAGGAAGCGCTGCAATCCTGGGTCGACCACCAGTTTATCGTGTTGCGTCGCCGCTCGCAGCATCGGCTCGACAAGATCGCCGACCGGCTCGAACTGCTCGACGGCTATATCATTGCCTATCTCAACCTCGACCGCGTGATCGAAATCATCCGTACCGAGGACGAGCCCAAGCCGGTGATGATCGCCGAGTTCGAGCTGACCGACCGCCAGGCCGAAGCGATCCTCAACATGCGGCTCAGGAGCTTGCGCAAGCTCGAGGAAATGGAACTGCGCAAGGAGCGCGAGGGGCTTGAGAAGGAAAAGGCCGAGCTCGACTTGTTGCTCTCGTCCGACGCGCGGCAGCGCACGCGGTTGAAGCGCGACCTCGGCAAGGTCCGCGACCGTTATGGCCCGGAGACTATACTCGGCCGCCGTCGCACCAGGATCGAGGAAGCGGCACCGGCGCGCGAAATCCCGCTGGAAGCGATGATCGAGCGCGAGCCGATCACCGTGATCCTGTCGCAGCGCGGCTGGATCCGAGCGATGAAGGGGCATGTCGAACTCGCCTCGGCCGACGCGATGAAGTTCAAGGAAGGCGACGGCCCACGCTTCGCCTTCCACGCCCAGACCACTGATAAATTGCTGCTCGCGGCCGAGACCGGGCGTTTCTACACGCTCGCCGCCGACAGGCTGCCCGGCGGGCGTGGGTTCGGCGAACCGGTACGGCTGATGATCGATCTCGACGGAGAGGCCGGGATCGCCGCGTTGCTGCGCGCGAGCGAGGCCGAGAAATTGCTGGTCGCGGCATCCGACGGTCGCGGTTTCGTGCTCAAGGCCGCCGACGCGATCGCCGAAACGCGCAAGGGCAAGGCGGTGGTGACGCCGCGCGCCGGTGCCAAGCTCAAGATCGTCCGGCCGATCGGTCGCGAGGACGATTACGTCGCGGCGATCGGCGACAACCGCAAGATGCTGGTCTTCCCGCTGTCGGAAGTCGCCGAACTGGCGAAGGGGCAAGGCGTGCAGTTGCAGCGCTATCGCGACGGCGGGCTGTCGGACGCGGTCACGTTCAAATTCGCCGAGGGGCTGAGCTGGGCGATGGGCGGTGAAAGCGGCCGCACGCGCACCGAAACCGACTTGCAGCCGTGGCGTACTGCACGCGGTGCCGCTGGGCGGATGCCGCCCACTGGTTTCCCGCGCGATAACAGGTTCTAAGTACACCTCTCCCGCTTGCGGGAGAGGGAGGGGCCCGCCGCGAAGCGGTGGGAAGGTGAGGGTCTTCTTTCTTCTTTCTTCTTTCTTCTTTCTAACTGGCGCGATTGGCAAAAGAAGAAAGAAGACCCTCACCCAAACCCTCTCCCGCAAGCGGGAGAGGGCTAAACGGGCGGTGCGATTGGTATCCCGCCAGCCATCCCCAAGTGGCTGAAACCGGAGCAAGCTTCAGTGCGCTTTAACCAATCCCGCCTAAGCGGGTCGCAATGGCGCTCGGATTGTCTCGCGCGAAGGCCGCTAAAGCCGTGCCCGCCGAATCGGCGGCGGTCGTGCTGCGCCCCGACGAGATCGCCGGAATCGCCGCATCGATCGAACTGATCCCGGTGCCGTTGGCGCTGGTCGGGCGCCCCGATCATGCTGTTGTCGTGGCCGCCGCCAACCGCGCCTTTCGTGCTGCCGGCCTAGGCAACACCGCGGGCGAAGCGCCGGTGATCGTCGCCTTGGGCGACCGGATCGCGACGTTCCTGGCAGGAGAGGCCGTGAACGACGACTTCACCTGGGAATTCGGCGACGCGGTCGATTGCCGCCATTTCCGCGTCACCCTGGCGCGGCGTTCGCCGGCCTCGTCTTATTGCTTCGCTACCTTGGTCGACCATACCGGCGAATTGCGGACTGCGCGCAATCTGCGCCGCGAGATGATCACCGACAGCCTGACCGGTCTGCCCAATCGCAGCGGCTTCAGCGAGTTGCTCGAGGAACGGATCGCCGAGGGCGGCGGCGCGCGCTATGCGGTGTTGATCATCGACCTCGATCGGTTCAGCCGTGTCAATGCCTGTATGGGATCGATGGCGGGCGACGAATTGCTGATCACACTGGCGCGGCGCCTCAAGGGTGCGTTGCGCGCGTCGGACATGCTGGCGCGCACCGGCGGCGACGAATTCGGTATCCTGCTCGCGCTCGAAGAGAGCGAAGCGGAGGCCGAACAGGTCGTTCGTCGGATTCAGGAGACGCTGGCGACGCCGTTCCGCATGTCGGACTTCGAGATCCGCGTGTCGTGCTCGATCGGCATCGCGTTCGGGTCGGACGCGGTAGAGGATTCGGAAGACCTGATCCGCCACGCCCATTTCGCCGTCAAACGCTCCAAGACGTCGGGCCAGGCTGAATATTACCAGACCCAGGCGCTCGACATCGCGCGCGAGCAGTTCGGCATCGAGACCGAGCTGCGCCGGGCGATCGAGAACGGCGCGATGCGGCTGACCTATCATCCGATCTGCGACCTCGCGACCGGCCAGGTCGTCGCGTTCGAATCGCTCGCGCGCTGGACCGACGACCATGGCCACGAACATTCGCCCGCGGACTTCATCCCCGTCGCCGAGGAATCGGGGTTGATCGTGCCGCTCGGTCGTTGGGCGATCGAAGAAGCGGCACGGACGCTCCGGTCGTGGGATGTCCGCGCGGGCGGCGAATGCGGCGTGCGCGTCGCGGTCAATCTGTCGGCGATCCAGTTGCAGCGCGACGATATCGCGCCGGTGGTCGAACAGGCGCTGCTGCGCAATCAGCTTGCCGGCAGCCGCTTCACGCTCGAACTCACCGAAAGCGCGCTGATCTCCGATCCGGAGCGCGTCGCCGAGACCATGCATCAGCTCAAGAGTCTGGGTGCGACCCTGGCGATGGACGATTTCGGCACGGGCTATTCAAACCTGGCTTATCTTCAGAAACTGCCGATCGACGTGCTCAAGATGGATCGCAGTTTCGTGACCGGAATGCTAGCCGACCGCGACAAGGTCGCGATCGTTCGCGCGATCCTCAGCCTGGCCCAGGCGCTCGGCAAGGAAACCACCGCGGAAGGGATCGAGACCAACGAACTGGCCCAGACCTTGGCGGCATTGGGCTGCACTTATGGCCAGGGATTCGTCTACGCCAAGCCGCTCGAGGCCGACGAGGCTTACGCCTATCTGGTCGCGTCGAGGGCTTGAGCGACTTCCTCGTCGGTAATCGCGGCAACGCGCGCGGCATCGGGGAATTGCTCGGCGATCCAGCGATCCTCGATCGCCCGCAACGTCTTCGCCACATCGGGTCCTGCCTTCAGCCCCTTGGCGACAAGTTGTCCGCCCGACATCGGCAACTTCGGCCGCGTCCAGTCGCGGATCGCGGCAGCATCGCCCCCCGACAGCAACAGCCGATCGACCGCGAGTTCAGTGCCCAGCCGATAGGCCAGCGCGTGCGGTTCGGCATCGACCGGTAGCGTCGCGCTTTCCAGCCGCTGGCGTTGCTTGTTGGAAAGCTTCAGCCGCGCGCCGACGCTTGCCGAGACGGCCGGATCGGCTGGCAGCAACGCGGCCAGCCGGCGGATCGGATCGGGAGCGATCCCGCTATTGGCCTCTCTTCTCGCCAGATCGGCGAGACGCGCGATGCCGGCGATTTCGGGCAAGACGGGGACGAACACGCCGCGCTCGATCATCAGCGTGATGACCTCGACCGCGCGCGGTGCGACGAGCAGGCGCAGCAATTCGTTGGCGATGCGTTCGCGGGACAGCGCCATCAGGTCGTTGGCGCGCTCGGCGCAGGCTTCGAGCCCGTCGGGATCGGCGGTGTCGCCGAACCGCGCGAGGAAGCGGAAGAAGCGCAGGATGCGTAGATGATCCTCGGCGATGCGACGATAAGGGTCGCCGATGAAGCGGACGTGCCGGGCCTCGAGATCGGCAATGCCGCCGAAATAATCGTGGATTTCGCCGGTCGCGGGTTCGGCATAAAGCGCATTGATCGTGAAATCGCGCCGCGCCGCATCCTCGCGCCAATCATCGGTAAAGGCGACCGTCGCACGCCGTCCGTCGGTGGTGACGTCGCGCCGCAAGGTGGTCACTTCGTACACTTCGTCGCGCGACACCGCGGTGATCGTGCCATGGTCGATCCCGGTCGGAACCGCCTTGATCCCGGCGGCTTCGAGCAGTTGGATCACCGTGCGCGGGTCGTGCGGGGTGGCGAGATCGATATCGGCGGTTTCGATCCCCAACAGCGTGTCGCGCACAGCTCCACCGACGATTCGCGCATTGCCGGCGCCCAGCGCGGCGACCAATCGGGCGAGACCGGGGCGATCGCGCCACTCTGCCGGGGGTAGTAAGGTCACGCCGCCCATCGCAGCCGCCGCGACAGGTTGACCAGCATCGCCGCCGTCGCGCCCCAGATGCGGCGCTCGCCCCAACGGATTTCGTAGAAATAGCGTGTCCGGCCCTGCCATTCGGCGCTGGCGCGAAGCTGGTTGTCCGGATCGAGCACGAAGGCCAGCGGCACTTCGAACACGTCGGCGACTTCGGCCTCGTTGGGATGATAATCGAGATCGGGCGGGACCACCCCGACCACCGGAATCACCTCGAAGCCGGTGACGGTGAGATAGCGGTCCGCCTCGCCGATCAACGTGACGGCGGCGCGGGGCAAAGCGATTTCCTCCTCCGCCTCGCGCAATGCCGCGTCGGCTGCGTCGCGGTCGCCGGGGTCGATCCGGCCGCCGGGAAAGGCGACCTGTCCGGCATGGCGGCGCAGGCTTTCGGTGCGCTGGGTCAGGATCAGCCCGGGCTCGGGCCGGTCGGTCACGGCTACCAGTACCGCGGCCGGCATGCGTGAGCTTCCGATTCCGGGGTGATCGCCGGCGAGTAATTCAGGCTCGTGGACATGGTCGAGCGCGACGCGCAGCCGCTCGGCGAGCGTCGTCATGCGTCGGGCTCCAGCGCAAAGAAGGCGCCGTTGCTCCACACCCCCGGCGGATCGTCGTCGCCCGACAGCGCCCGCTCGGCGATATCGTAATAGACCGATCGCGCGACCAGCGCCTCCAGCCCGCCACGAACGTGGAGATAGGGGCGCGGGCCGTCCTCGCCTTGCTCGAATCGCAGCGCGTGATCGGCGTCGGCGGTG
The DNA here is from genome assembly GCF_001598355.1 of Sphingomonas asaccharolytica NBRC 15499. Taxonomy (GTDB): domain Bacteria; phylum Pseudomonadota; class Alphaproteobacteria; order Sphingomonadales; family Sphingomonadaceae; genus Sphingomonas; species Sphingomonas asaccharolytica. The sequence continues at coordinate 10,397 of NZ_BCYU01000020.1, read as the reverse complement.
ATCAATTCGCCAGTGTTGAGGCGAAAGGCCAGCGCCGCGTCGCGCCCTTCGCCTTCCGCCTTCATCTCGACCGCGACGAAGGGCGCATCCTCGACCTCGATGTCGAGCTTCTCGACCGGCGTAACCAGTACGTAACCACCATCGGATTCGCGCCGCAAGATGGTGGCGAACAGCCGCACCATCTCTTGCCGGCCGATCGGCGATCCCATGTGGAACCAGGTCCCGTCGCGCGCGATCCGCATGTCGCTGTTACCACAATGGCTGGGATTCCATTGCTCGACCGGGGGCAAGCGTTTCTCCGCCACGAGCCGCGCCACGTCGGCGAGCGACAGGTTGGCGAGATCGGGAGGCGGGGCCATCGGCATGCGATGACCGCTAGGGCAGGGAAGATCGGGCTGCAACCGCGAGCCGCGGGATGATGGCTCCTCCCTTCCACGTCACCCCGGCCTTGTGCCGGGGTCCAAGGTGCCGCGAGCACCGGACTTTTTAGTCTCTTGCCCTTCGCTCAGCCGCTCGTTGGGGCCCGGGACAAGCCCGGGGTGACGATTGGTTGGTGATGGCCCTTTTCCCGCTGCGTCAAACCGCGACGCTGACCCGCGGGCCCAACTCCCCAGCGATTGCCGGTACATTCGTCCCCCGCGCGAGCAATCTATGCGCCTCCACCGGCCCGGGTAGACGCCATCCGGCGGTCGCCGCGGCGGAAAATCCCCAGAAGCGGCCATAATATTCCGGATCGCCGATCAGCATCATCGCGCCGTCTAGGTCGAGCTCGAGCGCGGCGTCGAGCGCCTGGTGGACCAGTTCCTTGCCCAGCCCGCCGCGTTGACGCGACGGTTCGACCGCGACCGGACCAACCAGGACGAGCGGGTGAATGCTGCCGTCGTCGCCGCGGAGCGCGATCGGCCAGCATTGGATCGTGCCGGCGAGCACGCCGCCCTCGATCGCCGCGAAACTGAGATCGGGAATCGATTCGACGCCATCGCGCAGGCGATAGGCAGTGCGGCCGTGACGATCTCGGCCGAACGCACGGTCCAGCAGCGCCTCGACGGCGGCGGGGTCGATGGCGTTGATCGGCACGAAATCGGTCACTTGGCGGAATCTCCTCGAACGCACGGGCAATACGCCCGGGGGCGGGCGCTTTATCGGCATCGCGGCTGAATACAAGGCGAATGCGCAGGCCGCGGCACCGCTAGGGCTTGATCGCCGGCCCCGGGAAGGGCAGGGGCGCGCTCCTTAGATGGGATCACGCGACTTGGAAGACCGCCTGCAACTCGAAGTGCACGATATCGAGGTAATGGTGCTGACCGGCATCTATTCCGAGGAAACGCATCTTCCCCAGCCGCTGCGCATCTCGATCACGGTCGATCTCGACCTGCCGGGTCGATTCGCTCCCGAATCACCGCTTTCAATGTCGAAAAATTATCTCGATTTGAAACACGCTGCGACCAGATCGCTGCCGGAGGGCGTGCATTTCACGCTGATCGAGGGCGTCGCCGACCACATTTGCGAGACATTGTTCCTGCAGGACAAGCGTGTCGCCCGCGTCGGGGTCAAGATCGTCAAGCTGGCGATTGCCGAAGCCGGCGAATCGATCGGGATTACCCTGATCCGCCACCGCCGTTAGGAGCGATTTTCAAGCCGATTTGAGCGGTCGGCGGCTCGGAAATCGCTGCGGAGAGGGAACGCGGAGCGAATCCGTCAGGACGGATTCGCTCCGGCGCGGCAGGGACCGAGCCCTTGCTTGACCAGCGCATAGTCCTGTTGGACGGCCGCGGCGTCGGCAGGGTCGAGTCCCGACAACGTGTCGGCTGGTATTTCGACCGGTAGGCCGCAGGCTAGGCGGTACCACAAGAAGGTATTGCGTTGCGGCGGCGGCAAGGCGTCCTCCACCACTTCGCTCAGCGATACCGTCCATACCGGCGGTTGATTCTGCTTGCGCTGGATGCCGAGCGAGATCGGATGTCCGGTGGTCTTGAGGAAGATCTGCGTCTCCCCTTCACCGGGAAGAGTGCCCGCCGCATGGAACGCATTGGAGATGCCGACGATCGCCGGCGGCGCCTTTGGCGACACCAGATCAGCGGCCAGTCTGCGCACCGTGGCGTCAGTCTGCGGCGACCATTGCAACTGCGCGCCCGGGGTTATCAATTGGAGCTGGTCGGGGCTGTTGGCGACTGTGCGTGCGAAGATAATCACGCGCATTTTCTTCAACTTGGGTGCCCGTCCGGCGGCGTCGAGCGGGGCGTCGTAGAGGTAGCCGATCTGCGGCGGCAACGCCCCCGGCGCGCGGATCAGCGCATTGATCGTGACCGTCAGATAATAACGAACATGCCCTGGGGCTATACCGACTGCCTCCGCCGGCTTGATCTTCGCCGCATCGGTGATAGTGGCGTCCACGACCACCGGCGCCTTCGTCGCCAGATCAGCCATATCGGCATAACGATAAACAGGCGGAGGCGGTGGCAGTGTGTTTGCTGACACCGGTATCATCGAGATACCGGTCGCAATGAACAGGACGGAGAGGAATCGAGCCATGGGAACGCGTGACATAGCGAATGAGTTAGGCGATCAGAACGTTCCTTTACAGAAATAATTCTGCCATGCTGCGATTGTACGTTTGTTGCGCCCGACAAAGCGTTTGCGTCGTTGCAGGGCTAGCGATAGAGACTCGCGCTCTGCCCGATCAGGCGCTAGCCGAAGGGTTCGTTGCCGAACGATTAACGTCTGGCGACATTCGCGGGTCGGACACGAAGGAGTTGAGTTTCTGAATGTCATACGCTGATCGTGATACAACCGGCAGCCGTATCGTAGCGATTATCATTGTTTCGCTAATCGTTGCGGGATTCGGTTATGCATTCGTGACCGGCTTGGCGGTAGATTTCGCCAAGAAGGCCGCTGAAAAACTGAACGCGTTCGACGTGGCGCCACCGCCACCGCCGCCGCCGCCAGACAAGCCGCCGCCCCCGCCACCGGACCAGCCGAATCTGCCGCCGCCGCCGACTCAGGTCGTGATCCCGCCGATCACTCCGCCGGTCCCGTCGCCAGTCAACATCGCTACGACCAACGTGCCGCAGCCGCCGCCTCCGGTGACGCCGCCGGCTCCGGTCGTGCCGCCGCAGCCACCGGCGCCGCCGGCGCCTCGGCCCGTCGCCGTTAAGGGTGGCCCCAAGGGTAATCCTGGTGGCTGGTTCACCGACGACGATTATCCTGCCGACGCCAAGCGCGCTGGCGCCTCGGGTCGCGTCTCGGTGCTGCTGAACATCGATACGTCGGGCAAAGTTGCCGGTTGCCGCGTTACCGCATCGAGCGGCTACTCGTCGCTCGACGACGCGACTTGCCGTCTCGCGCAGCGTCGTGGCCGCTTCATCGTGCAGAAGGATACCGAAGGGAACGCGCAGGCTTACACCTATACGTTGCCCGGCATCCGCTGGACGTTGAAGGACGAATGATTTTTCACGCCGGCGCCCGGAAGCCCGGGCGCCGGCCAGGTTGTATCTTGAGACGATATTTTTAGAGGAAGCATCCGAATGAGCATCTCCATCCTTAACGCTGGTGCGGCTGGTGCCGCCCAGGAACAGTTCGGCTTCTGGAACGCGCTGAACAACGGCGGCGCCATCTCCTACGCCACCGCCGGCATCCTGCTGGTCATGCTGTTCTTCACGCTCTACATTTTCTTCACGAAGGTGTTCGAGCAGCAGAAGATCATCAACCAGGGCCGCCGCGTGCGCGCCACGTTCTGGAACTCGAACTCGCTGCGCGAAGGCGCCGCCAAGCTCGAGAAGAACTCCGCCTACAAGCAGCTGGTCGATGACGGCCTCGCCGCGCAGGAGCAGCATGCAAGGCTGACCGATCCGGTCGAAGCGCATGACTGGCTGCACGGCTCGCTTCAGCGCTCGGAAGACACGATCAACTCGGCGCTCGCTGGCGGTCTCGCCTTCCTCGCGACGGTCGGTGCGACTGCGCCGTTCATCGGTCTGTTCGGTACCGTGGTCGGCATCTACAAGGCGCTGCTCGGCATCGCCGCTGCTGGTCAGGCTTCGATCGACAAGGTCGCCGGCCCGGTCGGTGAAGCGCTGATCATGACCGCCTTCGGTCTCGTCGTCGCGGTTCCCGCGGTGCTCGGCTACAATTTCCTGCAGCGCCGTAACAAGGGGATCCAGGAAGCGCTCAGCGCGTTCGGCAACGACGTTCTCGGCTACCTCGCGTCGAACGGCGCAGTGAAGCCCAGCGCCGCGGTTCGCAAGCCGGCCGCCGCTGCGACGACGCCGGCCAAGCCGGTGACCACCACCGCCGGTCAGGCGGGTGGCGTTACCACCAAGCCGTAAGCGCGTGATGGCGGAACGGGCGCGGTGCCCTGTTCCGCCAGACGTTCGGGCGCTGGCCCGGACGCACGAAGCAAGGATAGGAATGCTTAATGGCTATTAGCACCGGAGGCTCCTCCGAAACGCCGATGTCGGACATCAACACGACGCCGCTCGTCGACGTCATGCTGGTGCTTCTGATCATCTTCATCATCACGGTTCCGGTCGTGGTGCAAAATGTGAAGCTGAAGCTGCCCGAAGTGAAGTACGACGTGACGCAGACGAAGCCGGAAAACGTCAACCTTTCGATCGTGTCAGACGACGCGGGTCAGTGCGGCATCTATTGGGGCATGACCCGGATGACGCACAAGGAACTGCTCGACAGGGCGACGAAGAAGATGAAGGCCGATATCGAACGTCTCAAGGCGGCCGGTCCGATCGACCCCGAGAAGATTCCCGAAGTGCACATCCGTGGCGACGTCAACGTCCCGTACAAGTGCATCGGCGCGGCGATCTACACGATGCAGTCCTCGGGCTTCATCAAGGTCGGCTTCATCTCGCAGCCGCCACCCAAGGACGGTTCCGCGGCGGAATCCTAACCGTCTCGCTAGCTCAGGAGTTTTGAATCATGGCAATGAGTGGCGGCAGGGATGATGGCGCGCCGATGATGGATATGAACATGACGCCGTTGATCGACGTCTTGCTTGTGCTCCTCATCATGTTCATCATCACCATCCCGGTCCAGACCCACGCGGTGAAGGTCGACCTTCCGGTCAACCAGGCGAACAATCCGCCGCCGGTCGACGCGCAGAAGAACAAGATCATCATCGACGCGAACGACAATGTGACGTGGAACGGTACGCCGGTGACGAGCGACGAACAGCTCGACCAGTATCTGCAGGCGACCTTGCAGATCCAGCCCGAACCGGAGCTGCACTTCCAGCCGCTTCCGGACGCGCGCTACGAGAAGGTCGACAAGGTCCTGGCGGTCATCAAGCGCTCCGGGATCAGCAAGCTCGGCTTCATCGGCAACGAGCAATACGCGAACGAATTCTGACGCTTTCGGGCATCGCTTTCGTCGAAAGGGGCGGCCGCGCAAGCGGTCGCCCCTTTTCGTTGGCGGGTGGGCTGTGCTGGTCTGTTCGAGTTAGGATGCGGCCTGATAATCCGATCGGGCCTAACGCCGCGCGGCATGGAGATAGCCAACCAACTCGCGATTGATTGCGACTCCTGCCAGATCGGCTCCGATACCGATATAGCCTTCCCGCCGCAACCGTTGGCGCACGTCGTTCACGGAGCGGCAGTCGCTGGACTGCGCCAATTGGATGGCACGTTCGATCGTCGTTAGTGGTTCGGACATGGACTCGCTTTGGCGCGAATCGACCCGCATCCCAGCAGCATTCCGTCAGCGAATCGATTCTTATCGCGCTCGTTCGCGTTTTCCCGCTTGGTAGGTCTTGATCCTGCTTGACCAGGAAAGACGGCTCTCAAAGCCGCGGCAAAGTCACCCCGCGCTGCCCCATATATTTGCCCGCGCGGTCGGCGTAGCTCGTCTCGCACGGCTCGTTGCCCTGCAGGAACAGGAACTGGCACGCGCCTTCATTGGCATAGATCTTGGCCGGCAGCGGCGTTGTGTTGGAGAATTCGAGCGTCACGTGGCCTTCCCATTCGGGCTCGAGCGGGGTGACGTTCACGATGATGCCGCAGCGCGCATAGGTCGACTTGCCGAGGCAGATCACCAGCACGTCGCGCGGCACACGGAAATATTCGACGGTGCGCGCTAGGGCGAAGCTGTTGGGCGGGATGATGCAGCAATCGGTCTTGCGGTCGACGAAGCTGTTGGCGGCAAAATCCTTGGGATCGACCGTCGCGGAATCGACATTGGTGAAGATCTTGAATTCGTCGGCGACGCGCGCGTCATAGCCATAGGACGACAGGCCGTAACTGATGCAGCCCTCGCGCCGCTGCGCCTCGACGAACGGCTCGATCATCCCATGCTGCGTTGCTTGCTCGCGAATCCAGCGGTCGGAAAGGATCGACATTCTCTACTCCCTGTTCGCCAGCAGCTTTCGCGGCAATAAAGCGATCGGGCAAGAGGCGCCGCATCGCGCGTCGGCGAAATCCAAGGAGACGATAGAATGCGGATCGATCCCTCGCGCGCGATTGGCGGCTATGCCGCGGTGATGACCTTGGCGGCGGCGTGGCTGGCATTGGCCGCGGTCGCACCGGCGGCGACGAAATTCGATACGATCGACGTCCAACGGATCAACGTGCGCGAACCCGACGGAACGCTACGGCTGGCGATCGCCAACCACGCGCTGATCCCCGGCATCATCATCGGCGGCAAGGAATATCCGCACCCTAACCGGACCGAAGCGGGGATGATCTTCTACAACGATCAGGGCGATGAGAATGGCGGCTTGGTGTTCGACGGCGGGATGAAGAACGGCAAGCCGACCAATGGCGGCAGCCTGACCTTCGATCGCTGGCATCAGGATCAGACGCTGCAATTGGTCAGTACGGAGGATGGCCGCGATCGCCGCGCGGGGCTGGTGGTCAACGACCGCCCCGATGCACCGATGGACATCGCGGCGGGCCTGCAGATGCGGGCCATGAAGCCGGGGCCTGAGCGGGATGCGCTGATCGCCAAGGCGGGGCTGACCAGCGCGAGACGGGCTTGGCTGGGCCGAAGCGAGGATGGCAGCGTCGCCTTGATCCTCAGCGACCCGGCGGGGCGGCCGCGGCTGACGCTCGGCGTCGGCAATGACGGCGTTCCAAGTGTCGAGCTCCGCGACGCGGCTGGCAAGGTGACGAGGACGGTGCGGTAACCCGAACCTTGAACGCCGGGAACGTCAGACGATTCCGAGATTCGCCGGCCCGAAAGCGTGAGGAAGGAGGTCGGACAAGGCATATTCGGCAATCGGGCCGCCGGTCAGCCCCGAGCACCAGACCTTGAGGTCGCGCTTGCCGGCCTGCGCTGCCTCATTTAGGATCTGACGGCAGCGCCCGCACGGCAGGATCGGCCCGATGCCGTCCTTGCCCGTCATGCCTCCAACCACGCCGACCGCGACCACATCGCGCATCCGGCCGTCGGCACTCGCCTTCGCCACCGCTACCGTCTCGGCGCAGAGCGACAGGCCGTAGCTGGAATTTTCGACATTGGCGCCGGTGATCACGCTGCCGTCGCTCATGAGCAGCGCCGCGCCGACCGAGAAATGCGAATAGGGCGCCCAGGCATTTGCGGCCGCGTCGCGCGCCGCCTCGATCAGCCGTTCGGCCGTATCCGCATCGGTCATTTCGTTACCACATCCCAATTGACCAGCCCCTCGACGCCATCGACGCGCCGCATATCGCTTGCCCGCCACATCCGCCAGGGTCGCGCGGCGTAATCGGGCGGGAAGAAGTTCTGCGCGCTCCAGATGGGGCGGTCGAGCGCTGACGTCACGTCGTAATTCGCCTCGAACCGTTTCGACACGAGCAGAAGCACGGGGCGCTCGGTATGCGCTTCGACCATGATGATGAAGCGCTTGAGCTCCTCCAGCACGACATCGCGCGATGGCCGGTCGTTGCAGCCATCGATGAAATCGACCTCGACCGCCGGCGGCAAGGCGTCGTCGGCTTTGGGCACGGTGGTGTTGAAATTGTTCGCCTGATCGGCGGCGAGCCGGCACAGCGACCAGGCGTGGATGGCGCCGCGGCGCATGCCCGCGTCGGCAATGCCGCGCCAATTGTCCTCGAACCGCGCGTCGCGGTCGCCGCCCAGGGTCGCGCGGGCATAGCCGAAATCGGCGCCTGCCGCCTTGACCGCGTTCCAGTCGACCGCACCATTGGCGTCCGACACGTCGACGCCCTGAAACTGATAATCGCTGGCTGATGGCCGCCAGCCGCGCGCGACCAGGTACAGTGCGCCGGCCAGCGCGAGCATCGCGACCGCCAAGCCGACCGGTAACGCCAGGCGCCGCATCAGGCGCGGATGTGCAGCACGCAGATCAGCGTGAACAGCCGCCGCGCGGTGTTGAAATCGACCTCAATCTTGCCCCCCAGCCGTTCCTTCAGGAGTTCGGCAGCATCGTTGTGAATGCCGCGTCGGGCCATGTCCACCGTCTCGATCTGCTGCGGCGTGGCGTTGCGGATCGCTTCGTAATAACTGTCGCAGATCGCGAAATAATCCTTGATCGGTCGCCTGAGCGTGCCGAGCGAGAGGATCAATGTCTCGAGCGGCGAGCCATCCTCGCGCGACAAAGAGAGCACGAGTCGGCCCTCCTCGACCCCGAGATGGAGGACATAGGGGCCGGCATAACCGTCGGGATAGTCGCGCAACGGGCGGAAGGCATTGTCCTCGAGCAGATCGAAGATCGCGATGCGGCGTTCCTGTTCGACATCCGCACTGCGCCACACGATCGTGCGGTCGTCGAGGGTGATGTCCTTGATGCGATGATCCGCCACAGACCGCGCTTATCCCCATCCAATGCGATTATCCACAGCGCTGCTGGCTTTGTCCCGGCCGGGGAGTGGCGTAGAAGGACGCCATGGCGACAGCGATTCATTCCTTGCCGGGGGCGGAGGCGCCCTCGCTCCCACAGAACGTCGAAGCGGAAGCCGCGCTGCTTGGCGCGATGATGATCGACAACCGCATCGCCGAAGAGATCGACAAGCTGACGCCCGATCACTTTTTCGAGCCGCTTCACGGGCGGATCTTCGGCGCGATCAAGAAGATGGTCGATGCTCAGATGCCGGCGACGCCGGTCAGCCTGCGGCCGATGTTCGAAGCCGATCCGGCGATGAAGGAATTGGGTGGGCCGGGCTATCTGGCGCGGCTGACGGGATCGGGCGCGGGGCTGATCGGCGCGCGGCAATTTGCCCAACAGATCTATGACCTGGCGCTGCTCAGGACCTTGGTCGGGGTCGGTCGCGAACTGGTCGACAAGGCGATGGACACCTCGCAAGAGGTCAATCCGCGCGCGCAGATCGAAGCGGCCGAAGAGGAATTGTTCAAGGTTGCCGGCGACGGCGGCAGCGAACAGTCGATCAAGACCTTCGCCCAGGCATCGACTTTGGCGGTGGCGATGGCCGATCGCGCGCTCAATTCGGGCGGTGGCGTATCGGGCGTGACCACTGGCCTTACCTCGATCAACGGGAAGATGGGTGGCTTCCACCGTTCCGACTTGATCATCCTGGCCGGGCGACCCGGCATGGGCAAAACGTCGCTGGCGACCAATATCGCGTTCAATGCGGCGCAGCGCTACATGCAGGATGAGCAGGACGGCATCGATCCCAAGCAGCGGATCGGCGCCAAAGTCGCCTTCTTCAGCCTGGAAATGTCGGCCGATCAGCTGGCGACGCGCGTGCTGGCGGAACAGGCGCGGATTTCGAGCCAGGACCTGCGCATGGGCAAGATAAGCCAGTCGGAAATGGACCGGCTGGTGGTCACCGCGGGCGAATTGCAAAACCTGCCGTTCGTGATCGACGACACTGCTGGCCTGACGATCGGTCAGCTCCATACTCGCATGCGACGGCTGCAGCGGCGGCATGGCGAGAACGGAATCGGCATGGTGGTGGTCGACTATCTGCAATTGCTGTCGGGCAGCGGCTCGCGCGCGAGCGACAATCGAGTGCAGGAGATTTCCGAGATCAGCCGTGGATTGAAGACCTTGGCCAAGGATCTCAACGTACCGGTGCTGGCGCTGTCCCAGCTCAGCCGTCAGGTCGAAAGCCGTGAGGACAAGCGCCCGCAATTGAGCGATCTGCGCGAATCGGGATCGATCGAGCAGGACGCCGACGTCGTGCTGTTCGTCTATCGCGAGGATTATTATGTCGCGGCCAAGGAGCCCAAACGGCCAGTCGAGGGCGATGACGCCAAGGCGTTCGAGGACCATGCCAAATGGGCCGAGGAGATGAACCGCGTCTATGGCCTGGCCGAGTTGATCGTGGCCAAGCAGCGCCATGGCTCGACGGGCAAGGTGATCCTGCGGTTCGAGCCGGAAGTGACGCGGTTCAGCGACTATGCTGGGGAATATGCGAGCACGGATTACGAGTAGATCTTCCTCTCCCCGGTAGGGGAGCTGGGAGAGGGGTGAGCGGTCCGTAGGACCGCGCGAG
>NZ_BCYU01000019.1 GCF_001598355.1 Sphingomonas asaccharolytica NBRC 15499 | reverse complement strand
GTCCGGACGAGACCACTCGTCCGGACAAGCCGCCGTTCCGCCCAGGGTAAGTTTGCCGCGATAGTTCTGCTGGCCCACGAACCGGCGGGCACTATTTACCGATCATTTCGCGCTCAAGCTGGCACGGTCGCCGTCACTCGCCGGGGCGCCGCCTGTCGCACGGAAGACGTCGATAGCGGCGATCAGGCGATCTTGCGCCGCGGTGAGCCAGAGGTCCTCCGCCTCATATTGGTTCCACCGCGCGTCGATCAGCGCTTTGAGTTCGATATCGCCCTCACGATAGCGGAGTTCGTTGAGCCGCGTGTCGCGCTGCGCCGCCACCAGCGCGCGCTTGGCGCTCGCTTCGCGCTGCGCCGTCAGCTCGGTCGAGCTGAGCGCATCGGTCACCTCGCCCAGGGCGCTCAGTAATGTCTGGCGATACAGCGCCACGCTTTCGCGCTGCGAGGCGCTGGCGGCGTCGAGCTGGCCGCGCAGCCGCCCGCCCTGGAAGATCGGTGCAAGCAGCGACGCGCCCACATTGGTGGTGAGACCTATCGGTCCGAGCAGGCTCACCGCAGTGCCGAACCCGCTGGTCGTCAATTTGAGCGATGGCAGGAAGGCACGCCGCGCCGCATCGACGTCGCCCCGCGCGGCCGATATGCGCGCTTCGGCTGCCCGGATATCGGGACGGCGGACGACCATCATTGCCGGCTGTTCGGGATCGACACCGGGTCGCGACAGGCCGGCAAGCCGCGCGGGAGGCGCCGGGAATCGGGGCGCTTCGGCACCGACCAGTAGCGCCAGCGCGGTCAACAGATGACGCCGTTGTTCGGCCAGCGTGGTGCGGAACGCGACAATTCGCTCAACTTCGACAGTTTGGCGCGCGGCTTCCCCGTCATCGGCGGCGCCCTCGCGGATGCGGATAGCGATAATCCGTTGCAGATCGCGCCCGCCCGCCAGCTTCCGATCGGCCAGGGCAATGCGATCGTTGAGCGCTGCGAACTGGATGTAGGTCTTTGCCACCTCCGCCTGCAGTACCAACGCGGCGGCATCGGCATCGAAGCCGGCCCCGGCAAGTCGAGCGCGGCCGGCCCGGCGGCCGGCGGCGTTGGCGCCGAACAGGTCGAGATCGTAGCTGATGTCGAGCCCGGCCGAGATGCCGTTATAGGTGTAGACCGGCGCCCCTTGGGCGGCATTGCGTCCGGTTTCGCCACCCAGCGTCGCGTTGACCGTCGGGAGCCGCGCGGAGCGCGTGACGCGAAGCTCGGCGCGGGCGCGATCGATTCGGGCACGAGCGGCGTCGAGACCGGGATTGTTGGCGATCGCGGCGGCAATCAGCCGATCGAGATCCGGCGATCCGAAAGCGTGCCAGAATTGTTCGCGAGGAACCATCATGACGGCGTTTCCGGCCGCCGAAGGGCCTCCGCCCGCGACAGTGTTGCTGACCGTGACGGCGTCTCCGCTCATGCCCCAATCGCGCGACAACACGCTCGGCGCGACGGCTAGGCGCGGTACCGGCGCGCAGCCGACAATGGCGGCCGAAGCGAAGAGTGGAAGAAGGGGGCAAGTCGATCTCATGTTCGACTCAAATAACCGACTCGAATGACCGATCTGTAAACGGCTGAAGAACAGTCAAAACGGATCAATCCCGTTAGGAGACATTAACCATTGGTTATCAGAACAACGTCTTTTAACAAAAACCAAGTGTACTCAAGTAGATTCCAAACAAATTGCGCAATTTGCGCAGTTTCTACGATCAACACATTTTTCATTGATACGATACTAAGGTCAATACAGAATTATCCAGTCCGATGACTTCGGACGGCAACAGGAGACAAGCAATGCGTTCTCTTTCCACAACTGAAGTGAACAATGTGTCTGGCGGCGGCCATGGCGGCAGCAGCCTTCTTGGTCTTGGCGTTCTGGCCGGTCTCAACGTCGCTCTTCCGCCGCTGCTCAAAATCTCCGTCGGCGCGGGCCTCGGCCTTTCAGCCGGCGGCAGTTCGGGCCACGGCCACGGCGGGCATTGCTGAGCTGACGGCACCTTGGGGGGCGGCCTTCGAAAGGCCGCCCCCTTCGGTTTCCCGAAAATTGTTTACCCGAAACCAAAGCGGGCACGGCGAACATGGCGAACATGCTCTATCGGCAGGAAGTCATCGACGCGGCCCGGGACCGGCTTGAGGGCACCGTTATTGCCGCGACGCCGCCACGCGCATCGACCTATCTTACCGTGGCGTTGGTCATACTCCTCGCCATGGCGGCGCTCCTTCTCTTCGGCAATTTCGCCACCAGGGTGCGCGTGACCGGCGTGGTCGCCTATAGCGGCGGCGTCGCGCGAGTTTATCCCCCTTCCTCGGTCGAGATACGCGCGCTCGACGTGCGCGAAGGCGAGTTCGTCGCTGCCGGCGCGCCGCTCGCGACGGTGGCGGTGACCCAGGGTCGCGATCGCGGCGGCGAAGGCATGGGTGGTCAGCTGGCTGAATTGGGCCGCCAGGACGCCGAACTCGCACGCCAGCTCGAACTCGCGCGATCCTCGATGGTGATCGACACCGGCTCGCTGGAGCAACAGCGCGTCGGACTGGCCGGCTCGATCGGGTCGCTGGACCGCCAGCAGAAGCTCGGCACGGCACAAGCCGCGCTCAGCCGGACCGAAGCAGGTCGTGCCGCCCGGTTGGCGAACGCCGGTGCGGGGTCGAGCCGTCAGGTCGAGCAGGCGAAGGCCGCGGCGCTTCAGCGCGAGCTCGATGTCGAGGCGTTGAAGGAACGCGCGATCGGCCAGCGTGAGGCGCTACGCCAGATCGATAGCCAGTTGGCGCAGCGCCGCCTGGCGTCCGAACAGCGAATTTCCGAGATCAATGCGCAACGCGCCGCGCTGGCCGAGCAGCGTGCGGCGCTGCTGCGGCTCGACCGCCTGGTGCTGACCGCCCCGATCGCTGGCCGCGTCAGCGATCTGGTCGCCGCGATCGGACAACGTGCGCGCCCCGAGACGTCGCTGCTGACCGTCGTCCCGAGCGGCAGCACGCTCGAAGTCTGGCTCTATGCCCCGTCGCGGGCGATCGGTTTCGTACGGCCGGGCGATCAGGTCAGGTTGATGTTCGACGCCTTTCCGTTTCAGAAATATGGCGCCGGGGCGGGCACGGTGACCGCGCTCTCCTCGGTCCCGACCGACCCTGGGGCGATCACTGCCACCGGGATGAGCATTCAGGAGCCGGTTTATCGCCTGCGCGTGCGGATCGATCGGACCGGCGGCAATGGCGCGAACGGCCGGCCGCTCAAGGCCGGCATGACCTTGTCGGCGAACCTGATCACCGAGCGGCGGCAGCTGTGGGAAGTGTTCCTCGACCCGATCCTGCGGAGCTGGCGCCAATGAGCATGCTCGAATGGCCGTGGAGCACCCGACTGCGTCCGGTCCATCAGGCCGAGGCGGCCGAGTGCGGCATCGCTTGTCTGGTGATGATCGCCAACCATCATGGTCATCATCTCGATCTGCCGACGTTGCGCCGGCGGGCGGGGTTGTCGATCAAGGGATCGACGTTGGCCGACCTGATGCGGGTCGCCGCCGACATCAAATTGTCGGCACGCCCCCTCCGCCTCGAACTCGAAGAGTTGTGCGAGTTGCGCCTCCCCGCGATCCTGCATTGGAAGCTCAATCACTTCGTCGTGCTCGAACGTGTCGCTCAGGGGGGCGTGACGATCCTCGATCCGGCGCTAGGCCGGCGTACCTTGCCGCTGTCGAAGTTCTCCAAGGCGTTCACCGGGGTTGCGCTCGAGCTCGAACCCGAAGTCGATTTCTGCCCGATCAAGGCGGTCAACCGGCCACATATCTGGCGGCTATGGAGCCGCATGAAGGGACTGCGCGGCGCCCTGGCGCACGTCATCGGCCTGTCGATCATCCTGCAACTCACCAACCTCGCGCTGCCTTTCTTCATGCAGCTGACGATCGACGAGGGCATCGGCCAGGGGAACGTTTCGCTGCTGGGATTGCTCGCGCTCGGCTTCGGCGCGCTCTATATCATCAACGCGATCCTGCAGGCGCTACGGAGTTGGGTCGTGCTGACCCTGGGCGAATCGATCGCCTATCAGCTCGCGGGCAATGTCATGCGCCATCTGATCCGGCTGCCCGCCGCCTATTTCGAGCGGCGACATATCGGCGATATCCAGGCACGGATGGGCTCGATCCGCCCGATCGAGGATCTGCTGACCCAAGGCCTGGTCAACGTTCTCGTCGATGGCGTCCTGGCGGTCACGCTGCTGATCGCGATGCTGTTACTGTCGCCGCTGCTCGCGTCGGTCGTGCTGGGCGCGACTTTGCTCTATGTCGGCGTGGTCGTGCTGATGATCCCCGAATGGCGCCGCCGCTCCGAGGAAGCGATCGCGGCGCGCGCGAGCGAGGAGACCTATCTGCTCGAGAGCATCCGCGGCATCCGCACGATCAAGCTCGGGGTCAGCGAGGCCCTACGCGAAGCCAGCTGGCGCGGGCGCCTGGCCGACGTCATCTCCGCGGGTTATCACGCGGAAATGGCGGCGATCCGCATCGTCTTCGCCGAACATCTCATCTTCAGCGTCCAGTTGATCATGATCGTCTATCTCGGCGCGCAGGCAGTGGTCGCCAATGATTTCACGATCGGCCAGCTGATGGCGTTGGTCGCCTATCGCAATAGCTTTCATACCAGCGCGATCCAGCTGGTCGCGCAATTCCGGCAATGGCGGGTGGTCAGCCTGCACCTCGACCGACTGGCCGATATCACCAGTGAGCAACGCGAGCAGACCGGGATCGTGGTGCCGCGCGATCATGGCCGGTTGAAACCGGCGGAAATCCGCGTCGAGAATCTCGGTTTCACCTACAGCGCGACCGAAGCCGAGCTGTTCCACGACATCTCCTTCACGATACCTGCGGGAAGCTTCATCGCGATCGCCGGACCGTCGGGCGCCGGCAAGACGACTCTCGCCAAGCTGTTGCTCGGCCTGTTGACGCCGACCAGCGGGCGCATTCTGATCGACGGCGTGCCGCTCGGCCCCGGCAACCTCGCGCAATGGCGCAGCAGGGTCGGCGCGGTGCTCCAGGACGATTTGCTGTTCGCCGGCACCTTTGCCGATAATATCGCCTCGTTCGACACCGGCGCGAATCCGGCCGCGGTCGAAGCGGCGGCGCGGCTGGCGCACATTCACGACGATATCCTGGCAATGCCGATGGGTTACCAGAGCCTGGTGAGCGACATGGGCGCGGCCCTGTCGGGCGGACAGCGCCAGCGCATGCTGCTCGCCCGCGCGATCTACCGCGAGCCCGACATGCTGCTGCTCGATGAGGGCACGGCCAATCTTGATGCCGCGCTCGAGGAAGCGATCGCCGATACAGTGGCGCGAATGCCGATTACGCGGATTGCGATCGCTCATCGCCCAGCCCTGATCGAACGCGCGGACGTCGTGATCGAGGTCAATAATGGCGCGGTAACCCGGCGCTTTGCCGCGCCCACGCTCGGTCCGGTCGCGGCCAATGGTTAAGCGTGTCGTACGCGGTTGACGCCGCCGTTAATATGACTTTTGCCGCCGCGCCTGCCTTTAGCGACCATCCCGACCCAAATACCCTTGGCACTTTTGCTGATGTCTTCACGGCGCACCGCCGCTTAGCGGTTGCCTGAAGTGCCGTTCCGCGCATTGCCGTGCGCTGCGACTGGCCGTTGTTTGCCGGGTCGGACCGGTCCGCTTCAGGCTTGCCGATCCAACAGGCAATCGATGAACGCGCGCAGCGCTGGCGGCTGCTGCCGCCGACTGGGATGGTATAGATACACGCCGGGAAATTTAGGTGAATAACGCTCAAGCACGCGGACCAGCTTGCCTTCTTTCAGCCACCCTTCGATCCATTCGTGGGACGCATAGGCGATCCCTAGGCCCTGGAGCGCGGCCTGCAAAACCACTTCGATATCGTTGGCAATGATCGGCCCGTTCACCGCAATCTCGAATTCCCTGCCGTTTTCTTCGAATTCCCAGCGATAAAGGCTGCCGTCGGTCGGCCAGCGCCAGTTGAGGCAGGCATGGTTATGGAGCTCATCCGGGGTTTCAGGCGTGCCATGGCGTGCAAGATAATCCGGCGAAGCGACCGCGATCATCTCCATTTCGCCGGTCAGGCGCACCGCGATCATGTCCTTTTCGAGCAGTTCGCCAAGTCGGATCCCGGCGTCGAAACGGCCTGCGACGATATCCGTCAGCGCATCGTCCACCGTGACGTCGAGTATCACGCCGGGATTGTCGCGATGGAAGCGGCCCAGGCGCGGCGCGATCAGCCTAAGCGCAGCGGTTCGCGGCGCGTTGATACGCAGCACGCCCGCCGGACGTTCGCGCGTCGAAGTCGCCTCTGTGACGGCCGCGTCGAGTTCGTCCACGGCGGGACGAAGCCTTTGATAGAGGCGTTCGCCGGCCGTCGTCGGAGCCACGCTTCGCGTCGTCCGATTGAGCAGGCGCACGCCGAGCCGCTCCTCGAGCTGGCGGATCGTCTGGCTGAGCGCCGAGGGCGTGACGCCCAGATGCGCTGCTGCGCGAGCGAAACTGCGATGCTCCACGACGGCGGCGAAAGCGTTGAGGTTCGCAAAATCCGTGCCGCGCATTATCCATGTCCAGCTTCATAGATAAGGTGAATTCTAGCAGATAATCTTACCGTAGATCACGAGCCATATCGCCCCTCGCACGAAGGACGCATCGGCGCGTTCGTGGGAGAATGGACAATGACCAATAGTTCGACCCTTCAATCCTATCGCTTGCTCGGCCGCTCGGGCTTGCGCGTTTCGCCGCTCTCGCTGGGCACGATGACGTTCGGATCCGACTGGGGCTGGGGCGCCGACGAGGACGAGGCACGCCGCTTGTTCGATACCTATGTCGATCGCGGTGGCAATTTCATCGATACCGCGAGCATGTACACAGGCGGGTCATCCGAGCGCCTGCTCGGCACGTTCATGGCCGATAAGCGCGAGCAACTCGTCATCGCCACCAAATATACGATGAGCCGCCGACCTGACGACCCCAATGCCGGGGGCAATCACCGTAAGTCGATGGTCCGCTCGGTCGAGGAGAGCCTCAAGAAGCTCGGCACCGACCATATCGACTTGCTGTACCTGCACGTCTGGGATTTCACGACGCCGGTCGAGGAAGTCCTGCGCGGACTCGACGACCTCGTGCGTCAAGGCAAGGTTCTTTATCTCGGGATCTCCGACACGCCCGCCTGGCAGGTTTCGCGGATGCAAGCGATTGCCGATCTTCGCGGCTGGTCGCCTCTGGTTGCGTTGCAGGTCGAATACAGTCTCGCCGAACGCACCGTCGAGCGCGATCTCGCACCGATGGCCGAGGAAATGGGGCTGGGGGTCATCCCGTGGTCGCCGCTCGCCGGCGGGGTGCTGACCGGCAAGTACAAGCGTTCGGACCTCGACGTCGAGGCGTCGGCGAACCCGACGGGCACCCGTCACAACGTGGTGCTCGCGCATAACATGCTTACCGAGCGCAACCTCACCATCGCGGACGAGGTCGGAAAGGTCGCCGAAGGGCTGGGCAAGTCGCGCGCGCAGGTAGCCCTCGCCTGGACCCTGCTCAATCCTGCGGTCACGTCGCCGATCATCGGCGCTCGTACGCTCCAGCAGCTGGAGGAAAATCTCGGTGCACTCGACGTCGAGTTCAGCGATGAACAGCGGGCACGGCTCGACGCCGTGAGCGCGATCGATCCCGGCTTTCCGCACGTGATGATGCGCCTGCCGATGGTCCAGCAGGTTATTTTCGGAGAGACGCAGGTCCGGCACCGCCGGTGATCTCTTGAGGAGGGCGCCCGACGGGCGTCTTCCTCACTTGCTACGCCTTACGCGCCACGCGCACGAGGGATGGACGGCTGTCAGCGAGAGATGCCGAACCGTATTTTGAGCAGCGTCGGCTTCGTCAGGTTGAGGCCGTGATCTACCTCGTCACCGTTCCAACGGCGCTTCATGAGCCAGCGGCCATTCTGGAACGTGCCTTCCTCGACCATCATGAAACGTCCACCTCCATCGGGTGCCGGGGCGGCTTGGCTGAAGGCGATGCGCACGTCGGACCCGGCAAGCAAGAACTCGTCCGGCCCCAACTCCATGACGGCCGCGCCGCCGACGGGGCGGTCCTTGTTGGGATTTGGCGGGGCATCGCGGCCCCCGAACTCCCACAGCCCGTATTGCGCAGTGATTTTCCAGCGGCCGAGCATCGCGGATTGATCCGACACGTCCTCGCCTTTTGCGAACCCGACCGTGGGATGCTCGGACGCGAGCCGAGCCCAGTCCCGTGCGATCGGCGCCATCAGCGCGAATTTGGACGAGACGGCTTCGAGATTCTCGGGCGTGTTCAGACCGCCGAGCGGGAAATTGGAATAGGTCGGATCCATCCCGAACGGAGACCAGCCGATCGCCCCCTTGCCGAGCGCCAGCCAGAAGAACCGCGCGAATCCCAGGTCGTTGCCAGTCTCGGGAATGAACAGCGGATTATCCGGCCGGGCATA
Organism: Sphingomonas asaccharolytica NBRC 15499; assembly: GCF_001598355.1. Taxonomy (GTDB): domain Bacteria; phylum Pseudomonadota; class Alphaproteobacteria; order Sphingomonadales; family Sphingomonadaceae; genus Sphingomonas; species Sphingomonas asaccharolytica. The sequence continues at coordinate 57,772 of NZ_BCYU01000019.1, read as the reverse complement.
GTGATCCATATAGGCCGCAACGGCCGTCGAATTGCGCTCGTAGATGTCGGGCGCTTCGATCGCGATGTGCGGAGCCGCCGCCTTCCAGATGTCGATCACCGCCCAGTCGGGCCCGCTATTGCCTCCGGCGTCGTTAAAGGCGTCGCTGAGCGCGGCATTGACGTACATCGGCAGGTTGAGTTCGGCTTGGCCGGCCGCGGCGACCTCGTCGATATATCGTGCGAGGTACCAGGCGGTGAAGTTTCGCGCAGCGGTCTTGCCGAAGGCCTCCGTCCAGGTGCCGCTTTTCCCGGTCCGCCGCGCTAGTTCTGCCGGGATGGGCGCCGCGAACAGCCGGTTCGCTTCGGGTGAATAGTCGCGATCGAGGCCATAGCTCCCGACTTCATTCTCCGGCTGCACCATGATGACGGTGTGATCCGGGTCGATCTCGCGGAGGTGGCGCATCAGCGCGACAAACGCGCGCTTGTCGGCTTCGAGCGTATTTCGGCCGAGCGGCGTATGAAGATAGTGCGGCTTGCCATCCTCGGTCATCATGTGCGGAAACCGCTTCGAATCCGCCTTCACCCATTCCGGCGCATAGGCCGGCCCGGTGTTCTTCCAGGTCCCGAACCACAGCAGGACGAGACGTACGTGGTTCTCGCGGGCCTGCGGAATCAACGCGTCGACCCATGAAAAATCGAACTTGCCCTCAACCGGCTCAATCTGCTCCCAGGCTACCGGAATCTCGAGCGTATTGGCGTGAATGGCGCGAATCGTCGGCCAGACCTCGGGCAACATGGCCGGATAATTACTCGAATTGTGTGCCTGCCCGCCGAGAACCAGGAACGGTGCGCCATCGACGTACAAAGCGTGCCGGCCGTTCTTGGAGACGATCCGCGGCAGTTCGCCGGCAGAGGCGGGTAGGGCAAGACACAGTGTGAGGAGCATGCCGCAGAGGCTACGAAACAGGTTCATTCTCTCTCCCTTGAGCGGTCGATAACTCGGCCGAGGCGAGGCTGCGCCCGGCAGCATTGCATGTGCGATCACCCGCAACTCCTCCCCCATGACCCGGTCCGGCTGCATTCTGGCAAAACGGGCTGACTCCGGTTCGGCTGGTAGACGTAATCACCCGCCGAAGTCCAACGGTTGGTCCATTAAATTCATAGTAGAAGGCATTGTAAATATACGAAAAATTACTTGCCTATTCCCGTTTATCGAGTTGCTGGACTGTCCTAAATAATGTCAGTCCGCCTCGTAACTTTTCCGCTTTCAAGACAGGCTAATTGCCCGGTGTGTTGCTCGAAACCGCGACGGGCTGGGCACTATTTCGCTATGGTTTCGAGTTGAAGGCGCTGCGTCGGCAACCCCTCGATGTCGACGTCGACCATGACGGGCCCGGCTCTGGTGCCCGCGCGCAATGCCGCAACGACGCGTCCGTGAAAACTCTTGCGCGCGCCCGACTGGAAGCTCGATGCGTCTTGCGGGTTGCCATTGCCGATACCCGCCAACGTCGCTGCGCCAAGGGCCCGCACCGTCACGACACGGTCGGCGTGCTGGTCGTAGACCGGTGTTCCGGCGGCATCGACGAGTTCCACCGTCAGATAAGCGAGATTTTCGCCATTGGCGGCGAGGCGGCGGTGATCGACGGTCACGCGGGCCTTGGTCGGCGGGCCTGCGGTGCGCAATTCCCAGCGTGCCATCTCACGTCCGTGGTCATAACCGACGGCAGTCAGCCTGCCAGGCGCATAGGGCGTCTTGAACACGGTCTTGAATTCGCTCTCGACGCCCACCTGCCTGCGCCCGAGGCTGACTCCGTTGAGCAGCAACTCCACTTCCGGAAGTTCGGAATAGACCACGACCTCGAGCGGCTTGCCTTCCTGTCCCGGCCACGTCCAACTGGGGTGAACGTCGTCGAGCGACCAATCGAGATGAGGCGGCGTAATCGGATAGAAATGCCGATCGGGGAGGTCCTGGGTTCCTTCGGGCTGGCGAACGAACGCCGCGATCGGATCAATCCCCGTCTTCCACAGCACTTCGCGGTAATAAGCGGCGGGTCTCCTGCGCCCCGTCGCGTCGATTTCACCGCTATAACCGAGATGCCAAGGGTAGGGGCCGAGCTTCTGCCAGTCCTGGCTATAGCCCATCCAGCCGATGCCGGATTCGCCCAGATAATCGACGGCGGTCCAGACGAAATCACCGATTACCCAGGGCTTGGTTTCGACCGGTCGCCAATAGTCAAAGGCATCCCGCGAGGTCGATTCAGAGGTGTACATGACGCGCTGCGGGAATTTCACGTGATCGCCCGCGAACAAATGCGCTCGATAATTGTATCCGGCCACGTCGAGCGTCGCGAACTGCTTGTCGCTCTCGGGCGGATCGATGCTCACCGCTTGGGTCACTGGCCGGGTCGGATCAAGGGCGCGTACGCGTGCGGCCAGCTTTTCTGCCGTCTCGACGCCCAGCGGCGATCCCTGTTCCGGGATTTCGTTGCCGATGCTCCAGAAGATCACGCTCGGGTGATTGCGGCCGCTGACCACCATGCTGGCGATATCCTGCGGCCAATCCGTGGCGAAGAAACGGGAATAATCCTGAGAGCGCTTGTCCTTGTTCCAAGCGTCGAAGGCCTCGTCGATCACCAGCATGCCGAGTTCGTCGGCGGCTTCAAGCGTTGCCTGGCTCGCCGGATTGTGTGCGCTTCGGATGGCATTGTAGCCGGCCGCCTTCATCAGCGCGACTTTGCGCCGGTCGGCATCGGGATACCCCGCGGCGCCGAGCATATAATTGTCGTGGTGAATATTCCCGCCGCGCAGGACCACACGCTTGCCGTTGATCCGAAGACCGTTCGTCGCATCGGCGGTGATCGTGCGGATGCCGAAGCGGGTTCGGCGGCTGTCGGTGACGACGCCGCCAATCCGCGTTTCCTGCACCAGCGTGTAGAGTTGGGGAGAGGCGGGCGACCACAAGGCCGGGCGCGGGATCGCGAGCGATTGGTCCCATTCGCCGCGCGCCCCTGCTCCTAGATCTTGGCGCCGACTGGTCTGCGCCACCACTCGGCCATTCGCCGCGACTATCTTGGACACGAGTTCGACCGATTGCGCCCGGACCGTGCAATTGCTCGCGGATGCCCGGATCGCGACCATGCCCATGTCCCGCGTCGCTTTGGGCGTGGTCACGAAGACCGAGTCCGGGTCGATATGAACGCAATCGAGGATCTGGAGCGTGACCGGCCGGATGATGCCCGATCCCGCATACCAACGCGACGATGGATCGGCGTGATTGACGCGCAGAGCGATGACATTGTCGCCGGCCCGCAGCTTGCCGGTAAGATCGACCGTGAAGGCGGTGTAGCCATAATGGTGTTCGGCAATCCGGCGGCCGTTCACCCAGATCGTGGCGTCCATATAGACTGCTTCGAAGTTGAGCCGAACGATCTTGCGCATCGCGGATGCATCGAGCTTCAGGTGGCGCCGATACCAGCCGACGCCGCCCGACAGATAGCCCGAATCCTGGCCGGAGGTGGCGCGGCGGTCGAACGGTCCGGCACCGTCCGGCCCGTCCATGATCGACCAGTCATGCGGCACCACGACCGGCTTCCAGCCGCGATCATCGAACGCAGGGGCTTCGGCACCTTGCACCTCGCCCCGCGCAAACAGCCAGTTCTGGGAGAGGCTGCGCGTCTCCGCGAACGCCGGAGTTGCCAAAGCCCAGATGAGCCATGCGGCGGCAAGTCCCCAGACTGCCCTCAGCGGTCGCGACATTTGTTTCCTCCAGGCATGCTGATCAGCGCTGCGGCCTAACGTTGCGTCGACGATCTACTGTGCAGCCGCCTCGCGCTGCGTTGCCAGCACGTGCGGATCGCTGGCCAGTTCGTGGATATAGGCGCGCCGCGCATTGGCTCCGCCCTTGAGCCCGTCATAGTGCTTGCGCTGATTTTCGGTCAGAACGATCTTGGCATAGCCGCGGTCGATCATGCAGCGACGCACGACTTGGAACATCGTTTCCTTGATACCTGCATATTGCTTGTCGGGTCTGGCGGCGGCGATGATCCCCTGTTCCTGAATGGCTCTATTCTCGGCGCCCGATACCGGGTCGGGCTGCCCCGTCGGACCGATCGCCGTGCCGATAGAGGCCTGAGCGCTGGCGTCGATACCTTCCAACTGCTGCGACGCGCGCGCCAACGTCTTCACTTCCTTTGTATTGTCGATGTTGCTGGCCAGGCCATTCATCCCGCAGGCCAAAGCATCGTCATGATATAGCTCGGAGCTGACGCCGGCCTTGCCCCATACGACGCGCGGCGCCGCGTCCTTCGCGTTGGCGCTACCCGCTTGCAGGCTCAGAAGGGCGGCGCATCCCAGCGCCACGAACTGGATCTTTCCATCAATGTTCACGACGATCCTCATAAACTTGTTCTGCAATTTCATCAGCGCAAGCCTCACTTGGTCAGGCTACTCGGTCGGCCGGTGCCGTTTGGGGCGCTTTACAGTGACGATCGATGAAATCCTGATGCGAAGTGACCTCCTGCGCCGAACGCATGATCTCTTCGCGGCGCAATTCCATACCCGTACGGATTTGCTCCAGCGGATAGCGATCGGCCGAGACGTCGTAACGAGCTGGAATAACGCAGTTGCCGAGCAGGATGGCGAGCCAGCTCGGCTCCATATAGGATTCGGCTTCGCCCAGCGCGATTTGTCCGCTGGCGGTCCAGACATCGAGTTTGTGCCGAAGGCTGTCGGGGATTTCGATCTCGCGGCACGCCGCCCACAATGGCTCGGGACGGCGCGAGAGATAGTAATGCGCGATGATGAAGTCGCGGATGCGCTCGATTTCGCTCGTCGAGATCCGGTTATATTCGTCGCGCAGAACGGGGTCGATAGTCCGCTGCGGGAAGAATCGAAGCAGTTTCAAGACTCCCATGACGATCAACTGTAGTCCGGTTGATTCCAGAGGTTCGAGAAAGTTGGAGGCGAAACCGATGCCCACGCAATTCCGATTCCAGAACTGCTCGCGGTGGCCAGAGGTAAAACGGAACAGCCGCGGCTCGGCGAGCGCTTCGCCGTCGAGACTGCCCAGCAAGGCGTCGCGCGCAGCGTCGTCGCTCCAGAAATCCGAGCTATAGACCATGCCATTCCCGCTGCGATGTTGCAGCGGGATGGTCCAGCGCCAGCCCCCGGCGTGCGCGGCAGACCGGGTAAACGGCGTTGGCTCGCCGGTGCGTTTTGATGGCACCGCCATGGCGCTGTTGCAAAGCAACCAACGCGACCAGTCGACAAACGGCGTATCCAGCGCCTTGCCCAGCAACGCAGACGCGAAACCGGTGCAATCCAGGAAGAGGTCCCCGGGAACCCTGACGCCGTTGGCGAGGTGGATGGCGGCAATATTGCCGGTCTCGCCATCCAGGTCGACGTGCGTCATCTTGCCTTCGATGCGCTCCACGCCCAGCTCGGTCGCCACGTCCCGCAGATACCGGGCGTACAACGCCGCATCGAAATGATAGGCGTGGTGATAGCGCGATTTCTGCGGGTCGCTCGGGGTGAAATTGTTGTTTTTCGCGACGGCGTAGGCAAACGAATAGTCATCGATCGGACGGTCGTCGCCCGATTGGCGCATTCTCAGCCAATAATGCTGGGTCTGCACTCCTTCGACCGGATGCCCATAGTCGCTGAACGCATGGAAATGCCGGTTTCCGGCAACTCCCCAGTCGCAGAACTCGATGCCCAGCTTGAACGTGCCCTGGGTGCGGCGAATGAAGTCGAATTCATCGATGCCGAGTAATGTGTTCAATTGCGTCAGTATCGGGACCGTCGCTTCCCCGACGCCGATGATGCCGATTTCCTCGGATTCGACCAGGGTGATGCGCGTTTGACGGGGGTTCGTCTTCTTGGCCAGCAGCGCGGCCGCTATCCACCCCGCCGCGCCGCCGCCCAGAATGACGATATCTTGTTGATCGCCGCTGTTCATAAACATGTCTCGCCATGAACGTACCCGGTGCCTGCCGAATGGGGCTTCAGGCGTACGGTGGTTATATGTCGGTCAAGGCGCGTGCCAACCGGCTGTGTCTGTGACAAACGACCGGGCATGAATCGGCCGCAGCACTGTGTTCGAAAGAGAACGGGCGCTTCCCGAGGAAGCGCCCGTCCCCGTTCAGACCGTCACAAGCGCACCCGAACGGTGAGGTCGAAGCGCCGGTCGCTGACGTTATAGTCGTACGGCTGGAACACGCCAGGCACAGGCTCCTGAAGGGTTCGCGAAACCGTGTTGAGAAGGTTGTTCGCATTGAATGAAACGGACACATTCTTATTCACCGCGAAGTCGAAACCCATGTCCAGGTAGCCTGCGGCTGCCATGTAGGCCGGAACCATGTTGTACACGGGATAGGAATGGGTCGCGTCGAAGTTGGTCGGGCTGGTATTGAGCGTGTAAGGGTTGCCGCCGCTGGTCGCATAAGACAGCGGATTGACGTTGGTCGACAGCAACGCCTTGTCGCGCCAATTGTATGCCAGACGGAAATTGACCTTGCCGCGGCTGTACAGCAGCTGGATGTTGTAGGCCCATTTCGACAATCCGGCATAAGGAAGGTTGGGATAAGTCTGCGGCACTGAGCCGTCCGGATTGAGGCCTGGAAGGAGGCCGCCGGCCGGCGGCGTAGTCAATACATTGTTAGCCTGCTGGGCAGGGTTGCTGCTATCGATGAAGGTCAGGTTGGCGTCGATGCCCAGCCCGCGAAGCACGCCCGGCAGTTTATCGAAGAACTTGCGGCCGCCAATCTCGACGCCCTTGATGTAAGCGGTTTGCGTCGACGACTTGTTCTGCAGAAAGACCCACGGAAGATTCAGGCTCGTATCCGTGATGTTCGGGCTTGGAGGTTGCCCCGCAGCGGGCGGCGTCGCGCCATTGGCATATGCTTTCAACGGCGTAGGAAGAGGGTTGATGACGAACGAATAAAATATCGGTTCGTCCTTGATCTGCTTGGCGAAGAAATCAATGTAGAAGAAGCTGGAAGACGATGGATAGTATTCAAACGTCAGATCTTCGCTCTTGATCATCGTCGGCTTGAGGTTCGTGCCGCCGCCATTGACGACAACGCCCGTGAGAATTGAAGGTGCCGACGAATTGGTGGGGTTAGGGAGCGTCCTGGCACTGATCGATCCACCGGGGCGAATGTCGTTGAGGTTGGGCGGCGAAGATGAGATCGATGCCGCACCACGAATCTTGAACTTGTCGGATGCATCGAACTTAATGTTGAACGAAGGCAGAGCGCGCGTGTAACTATAATCTCGGGTCTGCGGGAAGTAAGCTAGTGTAAAACCATAGAGCGTCGGATATGGTGTCGTGGCACCCGGTCGGCCCGCGTTGAAATATGCAGTGCTGTCCGCCTCGGTCAGAGCAAGGTTTGAAGCGTTCGGCGTTCCCAGTAGGGCGTTTGCCCGCAGCGAATCGTGGAATACGCGCACACCGATATTACCCGAAAAGGCCGGAATGAAACCGATACGATCATGCGCGAACCTGGCCTCTACATAGACGGCCATATTCATTATGCGGCTATCGGTCTTGTTAAGACCTTGATCTATATCAGCTGTCCAATACTGATCCCGAGTACCGTTAGGAATTTGATTGTTATAGGTCGTGAGCAAATGGTACCAGTCATAGCTCTGCAGGAGAGAATTGCTGGCGACTAAGAGATTCGATGGAACCGACACTTGACCACCGAAGAAATTCCTGAAGGTGGCAACTTGATAATCGGACTTGGGAACATTAGGATTATTGAGATATTGAATATTTCCCGGGCCAAATGTCGGATTGCCTACATGTGGACCCCACGGATTCGATAGCCAGGACTGACCCAGCGGCGCATAATAGGTCCCCACGAAATTGTCTTTTTCGGTGCGCCTGGCGGCACGAGCGCCAACAGTGATGCTGCGCAGGAACCCGTTGTCACTGACCCGATATTCAAGGTCGAGATGGCCGGCAAGCATCGTCCCCTTATTCTTGGGCTCGTGATAGCCGAACTGCGCCAAGTACGCTGTGTTCGGATCAAGAATGCGGGTAGTGGACAGGCCGGACAAGTTCGGCAGGGAACCGGTAAGGTCGACGTTGACCGATTTGACCAGCGGGCTGCTCTGATTGAGACCGATATATATTTGCTGCCCGGCCGAGCGCGAACTGACATATTGCACGCCGCCTCGTACGGCCACCCTGTCCCCAGGAGTCCAGACGAAGCTCTGCGAAATATCCAGCGTGGAATTCTTGGTGTGCGAGGCGTTCGCCGAACCGCTGGGATTCAACGTGGCGTAGGGGCCGCATTGCGCCAGAATTGGAGGATTCGGCGACCAATCCCACTGAATCGATGATGCGGGCGCGCCATAGGTGGAACCGCAGTCGATCTGGTACTTGGGGTCCAGCCAACTAGTGTGGGTGGTTGTGTTTGTGAACTCCACCGAATTGCCAGTGGACCCAACCGTGAGGATTCCCTTGTTGAAGGCGCCGTTGGCATCATATTGAACCGGACTGCCAACCATCGGCATGAGCACAGCTGCTGCGGATGGGTTCGCTCCCACGGAGCCACCGTTTCCCTGGCTATGTTCGATATATTGCGAGAAGAACACGGTGTTGGTCAGCGTGAGGTTCGAGGCCGGCTTCCACTGAATGGCCTGATAGGCGCCGTACCGGTCTCGCTTGTTCTCGGTGGTGCTCCAGTTGAATGAGCTAGGAACAAAGGCGAGGCCATCGCTGCGCGTGGCGGTCGGAGTATATTGGGCGAACATCGCGCCAACCGCCAAGTCGCTGCTCTGCTGATAGAGGCGGCTGAAGGCGAAATCCCACAACACGCCAATTTCCCCGATACCGGTATCGAAACGCTTGGAGAACATCGCGGAAATGCGGGGCGAACCCTTTTTCACCTGGGTGCCGTAGCTGCCGCCCGCGGTGATGTTGAACTGCGTATCCTTGAAATCGAACGGCACATGCGTGCGAAGATCGATCGCGGACGCGCCCCCTTCAATGATGTCGGCGCGCGTCGCTTTGTAGACATCAACCCCCGCCATCAATTCGGGCGTGACTTCGTTCCAGCTGATGGCGCTCGCGCCGTTGGCGCTGAACAATTGCTGGCCGTTAAGCATGCTCGAATTGAAGGGCAGACCGCGCACGGTGATACCCGAACCTTCGATCTGGAATGCGGTGTTGCCGCCATTGACGCCGGTGAAGCGCGAGATCGACACGCCGGGCACGCGCTGAAGGACTTCGGTGATCGAATTGTCCGGAAGCTTGCCCGCTTCGTCCGCGGTCACCGAGTCGACGATAGTGTCTGAGTTCTTCTTGATGGAGATCGCATCCGCCAGCGCCTTGCGGCGCGCGGTGATGATAATGTCGGTCGCGACGTCGTCGCCCTGATCTTTCGCCTTAGCGGGCTTGGCCGCTGGGGCATCGTCGGAGCTCTTTGCTCCCGCATCCTGTGCCCATGCCGGCGTTGCCACCACGCTAAAGCTTGCAAGGATCAGCGCCGAAATACTGGCTTCGATCATCAGGTTACGTGTTTTCATCTGCCCCTCCCGTTCATGTTTTTCATAGGACGTCTTATCTTCGCGGACGTCGTTGGCGCGGGCGCGAACCGCCCAGATTTCGCTGGCACCCCGTTCGCGTCCGCAGCGATCAGGCGATGCTTGCTGCGAGGATCCTTCACCCGCTGCGGGCAGCGAGCCTGGAGCTGGCCGGGCTCGATCGCAGCCGGCGTTTCGACTGCCTGCGGCCGCAATATTTGTTGTTGGTACCGCTACCAATTTTAGGTATGAAAATTGACGCCGCCTGTTTTGAAACTAGCCCTTGCGGGTCGAATTTGATTTGGGCGGAGCAGAGAAAGTCGCGCACCAGCGCTGGAGCGCATGTGCCGGTCATCTCATGGTCAATAGTCATTCCTCGACCCTCCATTTCAAATGGCAAAGGGGAGGCGTTGCTCTGATCGGCATCATCTCTCCCAAATATGGTTCGTCATCCTTCCGGCCTGCAAAGGACGGTGTGACTTCACCACTACTTATAAAACGACACAATTTTGCCGCGCCGTCCATGTATTGCCTTGGCGGAATCCACGAAATTTGGCGAAAAATTGCCACATAGCCGAGCGCTTGGTCCGCTCTATTAACCTGTAAGCCGCCTTGCGAATGCGGAGTCCGTTTCGCAACATTTTCCACAAATGCTGATCGACCAGCATTGGTTGGGCGCTTTACGACCATAAGCAGTTTGAAAGCGACCTGCGACGTGGCGCATTGCCGAATCACTGAGGCGGCCGCTCGCGATGGCTGGTCGATACTATAGTGTCGCGGCGCGGATTGCAGGAGAAGGCATGCCATCATTCCAACAGCGCGAACATGTTTAGCGTGACAGTATGTTGACTAGAGATGCTGGGCGTTGGGGAGAGAAGGGGCGCAGCGGTTTCGACCGGCAAGGTTGGCCGCCACGCCCGGTCGGAGATCGTCAAGCTTCCCGGGCGTCATTCGACGGCAGATGTGATGCGAATGGGTGTTCTCGCCTCGAATGCGGTATAGCCGGTACCCAGCTATGACTTACGTGCAGCCCGACTCCCTGTTCTTGGCGAACGACGTGCGAGAGCGCATCCAGTCTGTGAGGACGGACGGTGGCTGGCACCGCATTTGGCGTGCGTGGGTTCGTCCGGCGATCCTCATCTTCCTAATCTGGACGGCGATCGGCGTCTTTACGGTAGCGCCAGACGTCTTCAACGGTTTTCAATGGCACATTGTCGCCGGGCGAGTGATCGATGCCTGGGCGTGGGCGTTGATGACCCCGGCATTTTTTATGATCGACCGGAAGCTCGCGTCGATCGAGCGGCATGTTGTCCGCCTGACGCTGCTATTCGTCCTGCTAAGCGTCCCGTTCAGTATCGTTCACACGTACCTTACGGGCATCCTTCTTTATCCTATTCCCGCAGTCTGGTGGAATCCGCTGCGCCGCCACGATTTTTTTGTTTATTATTTCATCGGGAGTTTTCAGGTATATTCCGCCCTGGTCGGGGTTGTGTACGCATTCAAATATTATAACCGATTCCTGACCAGCCAGCTTCAACTAGAGCGCGTGAGAAAAGGGCTGCTCGAGTCGCGACTTAACGCGTTGCGACTGCAGCTTGAGCCGCATTTTCTATTCAACGCGCTGAACACGATTTCCTCCGAAGTTACGAACGATCCCAATTTAGCCCGGGACATGATCGGAGACTTGGGTGCGTTGCTCCGGCAGTCGCTGGATTGCAAGGACAGGACCGAGATAACGCTCGCTCAGGAATTGTCGCTTCTCGACCATTATCTCTCCATTCAGCGCGTTCGTTTCGGCGATAGAATGGAAATCGGGGTCGACGTCGATCCGGAAGTGCTATCGGTCATGGTACCTTCCATGTTGCTTCAGCCTTTGGTCGAAAATGCAATTCGTCATGGGATCGAAGGCCGGGTTTCCGGTGGCAAGGTCACGATTTCCGCCTGGCAGGCGGCGAACCACTTGGAAATTCGAGTGTGCGATAACGGTATCGGCCTGCCGCCGGACTGGCGGATGGAAGACTCCACCGGATTGGGAGTACGCTCGGTCTGCGAACGCCTAGCGGGGCTTTATCCCGGTCCCGGAGAGCATCGTTTCGCAATCCATCGCCGCGAAGGCAGCGGCACCGAGGTGGAAATATGCATGCCCTTATCCCGAACCAGAATTGAAGCGGCATGACGGCCTCGCGCGAACCGATCCGAGTGCTCGTGGTCGATGACGAGGCTCCCGCGCGCAAGCGCCTGACGGATCTGCTGGCCAAGGATCGCGGCGTCGGCAAGGTTCTGGAAGCAAAGAACGGCGTCGATGCGGTTGCGCTGATCCAAGACATGCATCCGGACATCGTGTTCCTCGACGTCCAGATGCCCGGTGTGGATGGCTTTGGCGTGATCGATGCCCTGGGCGCCGAAAACATGCCGCTAACGGTGTTCGTCACGGCCTATGACCAGTTCGCGCTTCAGGCGTTCGATGCGGAGGCTGTCGATTATCTGCTCAAGCCGTTCAGCGACTCTCGGTACGAGAAGATGATGGAGCGCGTCAAAAAGCGGTTGGGCGAATTGCGTTCGGAAAATGCGAACGACGCAAATTCCTTTGGTCCGGAACTCCTCAAGCTGGCTGCGAAGCGTGCGAAGCCGGGCGAGATTTGGGAATGGATGGTCGTCAAGAAGCGGGATGCGACCCAGTTCGTGATGACGCAGGATATCGACTGGATCGAAGCGGCCGGCGTGTATGTGGCGCTGCACGTAGGAGCAGAGGAATTCCTATACCGGGCCGGGCTGACCACGGTCGTTAACCGGCTCGACCCCTTTCGGTTCATCCGTATCCATCGATCCAGCGTCGTGAATTTAAGGTCGATAGCTTTTCTCGAACGCCGTTCTCATGGCGAGTTCGAGGTGGTGCTGAAGGATGGTACGCGCCTGATGCTCAGCCGGAGCTACCGCGACGAAGTCGAAGCTATGTTGGGACAATCGCTCTGAACTAGCGAATTTTCCGATGTGCGGGATGAATGTCCGCCGGGGACGACGCCGGCGTGCTGCGAATAGGCCGAATTCGGTTGTTCACAATCAGCACGCGGCCGCTGAGAATCCGGAATAGGCCAAGTCCCCATCGAATAGCAGCGCGATCGGGCTCCGATTCGCACTTTGCCCGCGACTATTCTTACCGGCTTGCCATCGCTCGAGCCGTTTTACCGGACCAATTTGCCGGTCGGGAACAATCTCTGCGAAACCCCCTTCGTTTCGCTATAGTCCTCCGGGAGTGCGCTGCGGCAAATCGTCTCAGATAGAATGGATATAAATATCCGGGCAAGATATTTAGATACGAATTTATTCATCGAAGTGTCTCAGATGAAAACTTGCATGCTATGAGAACTGTCTTTGTAAAATCTGGTAGGTGCCGAAAGTTGATCTGATCGATCGAGCTGGCGCGCACAATTACATGAGTTTGGACGAGCCTTCCTCTTGGGCCGGAAATAACATTCCGGCCCAGCTTTTTGTCTATAGGGTTCAGATATGGTGGGAAGTGGTGGCGCCCGTTGAGACATGTCCGCTACATCGATCTGTAAGAGACCGAGCGCAGGATCGGCAGAATCCGCCGAAGAGGACAAAACAATTCTGGGAGAGAATTTGGTGAAGAGATGCCGGTACGCCGTCCTTTCCTGTGGAGGTCTGGCGCTTGCGAGCCTCGCATCTTCGGCGTTCGCGCAGTCCGCGGCGCCTGCACCGCGCGTGCTGCAAGTGGATCGGGCGACGGCAGACGCTCCGGTCGATCGCTTTTTCGATCTTTCCGTGGGATCCGATTATCCAGGAACGCTGATCCGCGACGACAGCATGGCCCAGCTCAAGACGGCGACGGGCGAATTGGGATTCCGCTACATCCGCTTCCACGCGATCTTCCATGACGTGCTCAAGACGGTGCAGGTGAAAAACGGGCAAGTCGTCTACGACTGGACGCGTATCGACGAACTTTACGACAAGTTGCTCGCCCGCAACATCAAGCCCTTTGTCGAACTCGGCTTCACCCCGGATGCGCTCAAGACCTCGGACAATTCGATCTTCTATTGGAAGGGCAATACGTCCCATCCAAAGCTCGATGCGTGGGCGCACCTGATCGACGCGTTCGCTCGGCATATTCGACAGCGTTATGGCGTCGCCGAGGTGCGGAGCTGGTATTTTGAAGTCTGGAACGAGCCCAATCTCGATGGTTTCTGGGAAAAGGCGGATCGCGAGGCGTATTTCGCGCTTTATGACGTGACGGCCCGTACGCTGAAGGCGGTGGACCCCGCGCTCCGCGTAGGTGGACCGTCGACCGCCGGCGCTGCGTGGGTGCCCGAATTCCTCGATCATGTCGCCGCGAACCGGGTGCCGGTCGATTTCGTCACCACGCACACTTATGGGGTCGATGGCGGCTTTCTCGACGAAGAAGGGAAGGGCGACACCAAGCTTTCGTCTTCGCCCGACGCGATCATCGGCGACGTTCGCAGGGTGCGCGCGCAAATCCAGGCGTCGCGCTTTCCCAATCTGCCGCTCTATTTCACCGAGTGGAGCACCAGCTACACGCCGCGGGACGCCGTGCACGACAGCTATGTGAGCGCACCCTATATCCTCACCAAGCTCAAGGGGGTCGAAGGTTCGGTCCAGGGCATGAGCTACTGGACCTATAGCGACCTGTTCGAAGAGCCCGGTCCGCCGACGGCGCCGTTCCAGGGAGGCTTCGGGCTGATGAACCCCGAGGGGGTCCGCAAGCCCGCCTGGTTCGCCTACAAATATCTCAACGCGCTCCGCGGCCAGGAGATATCCGTGAAAGATCCCTACAGCATGGCCGCGGTCGATGGATCCGGACTGACCTTGCTGGTGTGGGATTGGCATCAACCCGACCAGAAGCTCAGCAACCGCCCATTCTACAGCCGATTGGTGGAGGCATTGCCCGCCGCGCCGGTCAGTGCGCGTTTCGTGCATGTCCAGCCCGGACGGTATCGTCTGCGTACCTACCGGACCGGCTACCGCCATAACGACGCCTATTCGGCCTATATCGATATGAAGATGCCCCAGAAGCTTTCGGCGGCCCAGCTGGCGCAATTGCAAGGGCTGACCCGGGACGTGGCCGAACGCGACGTCATCGTCACCGTCCCGAAAAGCGGATCGCTGAATATCGAGGCGCCCATGCGGACCAACGATATCCTGCTCATGCGGCTTGAGCGCCTCCGGCGCTAAGCAAGCCCAATAGAATCTTGGGCGACGGCAGGGGGATGTCGGCGGCGTGAGACGCCAGTTGCCCCGTAAATCACTGTGCTTGGCCTGTATTTAACGCATGCCGTAATCGTCGCCCGGCGACGACCGAAATGGCTGACGGCGAGGTGGAGAAAGAATGATACGCAACGCCCATCGACTTCTTGTCCTGCTTGCGATCCCCGGCATGGCAGCACTCGGCGCGGCGCAAGCGCCCGCGAACGATGAGGCGCAAGCGCCCGCGCGGCAATATCTGTCCCAGCCGCTCGTCAACTCGCCCTATACCGCGGATCCCGCGGCTCACGTGTTCGACGGCAAACTCTATGTTTATGCCAGCCACGACACCGATGAGGGGCCGCCGCTCCCCGACGTCGAGCCCTTCAAGAACAGTGAGGGCGGGGCGTTCAAGATGCGCGACTATGTCGTGCTGAGCATGGCGCGTCCCAACGGACCGGTTCAGGTGCATCGCACTGTGCTCGACATTGCCAACGTACCCTGGGCGGCGCGGCAGATGTGGACGCCCGACGCTGCCTATCGCAACGGGACCTATTATCTTTATTTCCCGGCCAAGGACCGCGCTGGCGCCTTTCGTATCGGCGTCGCCACGTCGAAGCAGCCGGCCGGACCGTTCAAGGCCCGGCCGCAGCCGATCAAGGGCAGCTTCTCGATCGATCCCGCGGTGTTCGTCGATGATGACGGCAGCAGCTATATGTATTTCGGCGGGCTGTCGGGCGGGCAGCTTCAGAAAAATGTCGGCGGCGTCTATGACCCGAACGGCCCCGCCGGCGATCCGCGGGGCCAGAACGAGCAGGCCTTCATGCCGCAGGTGGCGAAGTTGCGCGGGGACATGCTCGAATTCGGGGAAAAACCGCGCGAGGCGCTGATCGTCGACGAACACGGCAAACCGCTCACCAGCGGCGACGGGACTCGGCGCTTCTTCGAAGCCTCATGGATGCACAAGTATCGCGGGAAATATTATCTCAGCTATTCCACCGGAGGCACGCATCTCATCGCCTATGCGGTGGGGACGTCGCCTTACGGACCCTTCACCTACAAGGGCAACGTCCTGCTGCCCGTGCAGGGCTGGACCACGCACCATTCCATCGTTCAGTATAAGGGTCGCTGGTGGCTGTTTTATGCGGACACCCAGATCTCGGACAAGACCTGGCTGCGCAACGTGAAGGTGACCGAGCTGACCTACAATGCCGACGGGACGATCCGGACCATCGATCCGTTCGTGACGCCCAAGTAATATGGCCTATCCGAACTTACGGTAATATGGGATCAGCCGCACCGGCCCCCTGTCCGCCGAGAGCGACAAGGCGCGACGGAATTCCTTGCGCGTAAGCCTTCTATTTGACCAGTTCTACACCATAGGATGGCAAGGCAATCGTGCCGGCATAGCGCGTGTGCGATAGCACGCCGGTCTTTACGCCATCGAACGACACGGTGACCGGGTCCTGGGTCGTGTTGACGTAAAGCGTACGCCCATCGACCTCGCGTGCGATCACGCCGGGCGGCGTCGAAGGGCCACGTTTTATGCCAAGGGTGGGATAGAGCGAGCGCACCAGCGGTCCGAGTAATTCGGCTTGCGGCGCGGTGGCGACATAGATCGCCTGGCCCTTGCCGAAATGATTGACGGTGATCGCGGCGCTCTTTTGCGGTGTGTTCTCGAATGTCGCCAGCGGCTTGGCGGTGCCGAGTTCGAGCACTTCATAATAAGGGTCGCCGCCGGTCAGCGTTTGACCCTTGAAGGTGACCTTCAGGGGCTGATCAGCGCGATAGAACGCGTTGGTCCGCAGGCCGAAAACGTCGCTCAACCGGCCGGGCAGGGACGTTTCGAACCATTTGCCCGTTTCATCCACCTTCGCCGAATAGCCGGTCATGATCACCGTGCCGCCATTGGCGACGTACTGTCGCACGGCCGCCGCGGTCGGCTCGTCCATCACATAAGTGCTGGGGAGGACCGCTAGCTTGTAGCGATCGAGTGCGTCGTGCCCGAAGTCGATGACCGCAGCGTCGATATTGTCCTCGAAGAAGGGACGGAAAGCCGTCTGGGTCTGGCCGGTGTAATTGCCCTTGAAATATTCCTGCATCGTGTTCGGCCCGGGGGGCGGGCTGGTCAGCCAGAGGTTTTGGAACGAGAAGTTCACCGCGACTTCGGGCTGGCGGTAGCGCGGAAACCCGAGCGTCTTCATGGTCTGGAACTCGCGCGCGATCTGGGCGAACTCGTCGACCTTCCACGATGGGCGGCCATCATGGTCGACCAAGCCGAATAATGCCTGCTCCTCGCCGCCGATATGCGAATTGAACGTCCAGGCGAGGAAGGTCTGCGTGTAATAGATCAGACCGAAATAGGCCCACATTCTCGAGCGGCTGGGCGTGCCATAATAACCGCCGCCCCCGGCAGTGAATTCGTTGAACCAAAGCGGCGTGTCGTGCCCCGCCCGGTTTGACATCGCCTCGAACGCGGCGCCGCCCGGATCGCCGGGATAAAAGCCTTGCGCGCCATAGGTCGAGATCTTTTCCCACGACCGCAAATAGTCGAAGCCCTTGGTCCCTGCCGTCGACCAGAAGTTAGAAGCGACGGGAAGGTTGGGCGCATATTGCTTGCGCACCGCTTCCAGATCTTCAAGCGCGCCGATCGTGTCGTCGGACCAGTAACGGCGCAGGTCGAGATAGCGCTCGTTCGGGCCGGGACCGCGCTCATAGGGCAGATCCACCTGATCCCAGTTGTTGATGCGGCGCGACCAGCGCTGGGTCGCCCAGGCTTTGTTGAGCGCCTCGATGGAGCCGTAGCGACGCTTGAGCCAAACCACGAAACGATCTCGATCGGCGGCGGAATATGACATGTGCCCGTTTCCGATCTCGTTGTCGTAACCCACCGCGATCACTGCAGGATTTTGGGCGTATCGCTCCATCATCTTCTGCGCGAGGCGCCTGGCCAGCCGGCGATAGTCGGGATCGCTGATATTATCCCAATAGCGGCTCGCCGCGTTGATCCTGACACCATCCTGGTTGATGATATCCACGCCAGGATAGTGTTTGTGCATCCAGATCGGCGCCGGTTCGCCCGGGATATCGACGATGACGCGGATGCCGGCCTGGTGCATCTGATCGATCACCTTGTCGAACCAGTCGAAGGTGAAACGGCCTTCGTCCGGCTCGAACGAGTCCCAGGACAGATCGCCCATCCGCACCAGATTGAAGCCCGCGGCCTTCATGATCGCGATATCCTGCCGAATCTGGTCCGGGCTGCGATCGACCGGCTGATAGCAGGTGCCGACGAACAGCTGGCCCTTGCCAGGCCATTCGGGGTGCCCGACCGCGCTCTGCGCACGCGCCGGCGCGGTAAGACCGGCCGGCGCAAGGCCGCTGGAAACAACGAACGCGAGGGCAATGGCGGCGAGGCTAGCCGAGCGGCGATGCATGGTAGGTCCTTCTTCGATGGATCAATGGTCGAAAGGGCCCGGGCGATCGGTCGCGCCGGCCCGGCGTCCCTGGGTGTCAGGCCAAATGTATCTTGAAAACGCTGGCGTGGCGGGTCGGCAGGCGGCCGGGGACGTCGATCGAGAGGGCTTTCTGGGTCCGGCGAAACCGAACCGGGCCGCCACCGAGCAGTTCGACACCAACGACCCGGCCCTGGAGATGAGGCGCGTCCGTCCGCAACGAAACGATCTCGGTCAGGGTCGATGGTTCGCCAAGCGTAATCGCGTAAAGCGCCTTGCCCTTGACCGTGAAGCGGATGTCGCGGGCGGTAAAGGCGACCTGCTCCTTGAACATGCCCGCTTCGGCCTCGGTTGGCCCCTCGCCATAAACAGCCCACGGACGGGTGCCGTGGATCGCCTCGGCGTTGACCGCCATCCATGCCGAGAGTTCGGTCAGGAGCTCGTCCGATTCCGGCGGCAGCGACCCGTCCGCATAGAGGACCACGTTCAACAGCATGTTGCCGTTCTTGCTGACGATGTCGGCAAGCATGGTCAGGATTTCACCGGGCGTCTTGTATTTGTAATTGTCGCTGTAGAACCAGTCGCCGTTGGAGGTGTCGGTTTGCCAGGGTAGGGGATTGATGCCGTTGAGCACCCCGCGCTCGACGTCCTGCACCATTCCTTCCTTGTAGAACTCGCCCGTCCCTGAATCTTTGCAATTATAGACTGCCTCAAGGTGCCCGGTGCGCGCGACGCTGCTGTTGTAGAGGTGGGCGACCAGCGTACGGCCGACTTCGCCGAACGGCAGGCCGCCATCCGAATAGAGAAGGTCCGGTTGGTAACTGTCGACGAGATCGCGGATTCGTTTCAGCCAGCGCTGATGGTAAGCCGGGTTGGTCGTGTACCAACTCTCCCTGGTGTTGCGGAACGGTTCGTCGCGATTGTCGTGATAGAGGTCGGCATAGGCCGGATCGGCACCGTCATAGGGGACGCCAAGCTTGGGCCAGAACTGATCGTAGAGATGGTTCGGATACGACCAGCAATAGCTGGCACCGAGATGCTCGGAAACGCCGAAGCGGAGTCCTTGCCGCTTCGCCGCCGTTTGCCAGGCGCCGACGACGTCGCGCTTCGGACCCATGACAGCGGCATTCCACCGGTGATGTTTCGAGTTCCACAGGTCGAAATTGTCGTGGTGGACGCCCATGGACACGAAATATTTGGCGCCGGCGGCGGCATAGCGGGCCATCAGCGCGTCCGGATTCCAGCGCTCGGCCTTCCAGAGCGGAATGAGGTCCTTGTAACCCTTTTCCGACGGATGTCCGTAGGTCTTGAGATGGTGATCGTAGTGCGGATGGCCTGGCACATACATAAAGCGGGCGTACCAATCCCCTTGACGCGGCACTGCTTGCGGCCCCCAATGCGCCCAGATGCCGAACTTCGCATTCCTGAACCAATCCGGCGTCCGGTAGGTCTTGAGCGATTCCGGCGTCGCGCTGAACGGACCGCGTGCGATGTCGCGTTCGGCGGCTGAGAGGGACGCCGCCGCAGGCGGGATCCGGCCCAGCGCGCCCGCGCCGAGGGCAAGAAGCGGGCCGCCCAAAATCTCGCGTTTGCTGAACTTCGTCATCTCTCCCTCCCGCCGGTAGTTGTGCGCAAATCCGTCCAACCGTCACAGGCGGCTCATCGGTTATTTTCATTGGTGCAATATTATTCTCTTTGATGCAAGTTAGATAGTGGGACTGTGGACAGCCGGCGATCGACGGTGAATCTACCCGGGGCCGTAGGCGGGTGACGAGAGGATGCGGAAGACGACCTACTCGCGCGCGATGGGCAATGTCGGCCTTCCGACTTGCGCTGCGACGCACGCCGGGCGATCACGCGGCCCCATAAAGATCATGGAGGGACTAAAGCCGCGATGGGACGATCAGGGGTGAAAGGGACTTACGCCGCGCCGGCGATCCAAAAAGCCTTCGAGGTGATCGAACTGCTCGTGCAATGGCCGCAGGGTGCCCTGGTCAGTGAGATGGCAGCTGATCTGGGGAGGACCGTCGGAGAGCTGTTTCGCATCGTGGTCGTGATGGAGCAGCTGGGATATCTTCAGAAATCGCAGACGACCGACCGCTACACCGTCACCTACAAGCTCCTCGATCTCGCCTACCGCGCCACACCGTCGCAGGATCTCGTCCGGGCGGCACTGCCGGAGATGCAGGTACTGGCAATGGAGGCCGGCCAGTCGTGCCATCTGGTCGTGCCGAATGGCGGTCGCGGCATCGTGATAGCGCGCGAGGAACAGCCCGGTACGCGCGGCTTCGCGCTCAAGGTCGGCGCTCATATCGATATCGTCGCAAGCTGCTCCGGCCAGGTCATCCTGGCATTCTCAAACGATCAGCGCCGTGAACAGATTGTTCGTGCGGCGGAGAGCGAGCGAGGCATCGAGGTGGACCGCGCCTGGCTGGCGGAGCGTAAGGAAGCGATCCGTGCTGCGGGCTTCGATCTGCGCAAGAGTCCGATCACCTATGGCGTGACCGACATCAGCTTTCCGGTTTTCGGCTTTGATCGCGAGATCATTGCGGCGTTGACGATTCCGTTCCTCGAACTGATCGACGGTTCGCAGAAAGTGCATATCGAGGCGGCGTGTGACCTCCTCCGCTCGGCCACGATGCGAGTGTCGGATCGGCTAGGCTATCAACCGGGCTGACCTCTCGACAACCTCCGACGACATTGCGGAATCGGCGGATCCGGTCCGAGACGCTGGGGCTCAGAAATACGAGGCTCTGCCTTGGGAACTTCGCGCGCCGTTGCAGCCAAAACTCTTAGCGCTAGCGAGAACATACTTGCACATACGGAAATAACCGTGCGATGGCGCTGCTCAGGAGGGGCCGACCGTTATGCGCGCCATTGTTTGCCGTGAGCCATTTCACCTCGATGTAATCGCGCGCGATAAACCGCAGCCGGGACCCGGCGAGGCGCTGATCCATGTTCGGAATGTCGGCTTGTGCGGCACCGACTTCCATATCTTCGCCGGGAAACATCCCTTTCTGGATTACCCGCGAGTGATCGGTCACGAACTGGGCGGGGAGATCGTCGCTCTGGGCGAGGGGACCTCTCTGCGGATCGGACAACAGGTAGCGATCAATCCCTATCTCGCGTGCGGCCATTGTGTGGCGTGCCGGCGCGGCAAGCCCAACGCTTGCGTCAACATTCGCGTGCTCGGCGTCCATGTCGATGGCGGCATGTGCGAATTCCTGGCCGTGCCGCAAACGGCGGTGATCGATGCGGAGGCCCTCTCGCCAGTACAGGCGGCGATGGTCGAGTTCCTGGCGGTGGGAGCGCATGCGGCCGCTCGCGCGCCGAAAGGCGGCGACCATCTGCTCGTCGTGGGCGCCGGGCCGATCGGTGTGGCGACCGCGCTCTTCGCGAAGCTGGATGGAAGAAAGCCGCTAGTCGTCGATCGGCTGCCTGCTCGGGTCACCTTCGTTCGCGACCGCCTCGGGTTAGACGGGGCCGTCGCGGATGACGAGCTTGATCGGACGCTTGCCGACTGGACCAACGGCGACATGTTCGACGTCGTGGTCGACGCCACCGGATCGCTGGCGGCGATGCGTCGCAGCTTGTCGTTCGTCGCGCATGGCGGTGCTCTAGTGCTGGTCGGTGTCGCGCAGGGCGAGCTCAGCTTCGAAGACCCGGAGTTCCACAAGCGTGAGGCGACGCTGATCGCGAGCCGAAATGCGCTGGCCGAGGATTTCTCGCGAGTGATCGAAGCGATCAAGTCCGGCGCGATCCCGACCGATATCCTGCATACCCACAGCATCGCGGCGGACGAATTGCCGCAGCGGCTGCCGGAATTGATCCGCAATGCCGACAGCATTCTCAAGGTCGTCGCGTCTTTCTGATCGCCGCCGTGATTTGTCGCCGGTCGGTCCCGACGGTTCTCCTGTATCGACAGGCTGGGCGTTTCGATTTGCGCGGTTGGAACGCGGGGCATCCCATCGGGTGTCAGTTTCGTCGACGCGTCAATGCAATTGATCAACCCTGTCCGCTGTTGCTGAACAGCGTCGGACGCTTGCAACTTGCGTCCCCCTTTTTTGGGAAAGTCATCGAATGAAACTTTCGCGTCGCAACCTTCTGACTGGGGCGTCCAGCCTGGTCGCCACGAATGCGGTCGCCGCACTTGCTCTGGCCAAATCCGAAACAAAGGCCGCAAAGCCCGTTTTCGAGGGCAGTTGGGAGTCGCTGGAAGCCGGCTACCAGACGCCGGATTGGTTCCGCGACGCGAAGTTCGGCATCTGGGCGCACTGGGGACCGCAATGCGTGCCGGAATTCGGCGACTGGTATGGCCGCCGGATGTATATCCAGGGCAGCGACTATTATAACCATCACGTCGCCACTTATGGTCACCCCAGCGTCTATGGTTTCATGGACATCATCAACACCTGGAAGGTGGACAAGTGGGATCCGGAGCGCCTGATGGGGCTCTATAAGAAAGCGGGGGCGAAGTATTTCGTCTCGATGGCGAGTCATCACGACAATTTCGACAACTTCAACTCGAAATATCATGCCTGGAACTCGACGAAGGTCGGCCCGAAACGCGATATCGTCGGCGAGTGGGCCAAGGTGACACGCGATCACGGATTGCGTTTTGGCGTCTCGAACCACTCCGGCCACGCCTGGCTCTGGTGGCAGACGGCCTATAGCTACGACGCCGAAGGCATCATGCATGGGGTGCGGTATGACGCCGCTACGCGCCGAAAGGACGACGGCAAGGGTAAGTGGTGGGACGGCCTCGATCCACAGGCGCTATATACCGGCCCGGCGGCAGGTTTCACGCCGCCCGACGGCATCAAGACGATCAAGCAGATGGACGCGTTCAACCAGGTCACCGAGCAGTGGCTGGAAATGCCGCCGCCAAATAATCCGTGGTACGCGAAGCATTGGCTGACGCGACAAATGAATCTCGTCGAGCAATACCGTCCCGACTTCGTGTTTTTCGACTGTAACGTCATGCCGCTGGGCCAGACGGGACTGGAAGCCGTAGCCCATTTCTATAATCAGAACATCAAATGGAATAACGGTTTGCAGGCCGTGGTTACGAGCAATGGTCTGGATGAGGACCAGTCGAGGGCCCTGGTCAAGAATGTCGAACGTGGCTTCTCGAACCACTTGCGCGACAAGCCCTGGCAGACCTGCACGTGCATCGGCCAGTGGCATTATGACCGCCGCCTCTATGACAATGATGGCTACAAGACCGCCAAGCAGGTGATCCAGCGTCTGATCGACACGGTGTCGAAGAACGGCGCATTGTTGCTCAGCATTCCGCTGCGCGGCAATGGCGAGATCGACGACAAGGAAGAAAAGATCCTGACCGATCTGGCCGGCTGGATGGAGATCAATGCCGAGGCGATCTTCGACACCCGTCCCTGGGACATCTATGGCGAAGGCCCAACCCGTTTTGCCGAAGGTTTCCAAAGTGAAGATGTGGCGCAAGGGCTGTCGCACGAGGATATCCGCTTCACCACAAAGGCGGGCGTGCTTTACGCCTTGGCGGCGGAATGGCCGAACGCGCCATATCTGACGGTCTATTCGATGGCTGCGGGCTCGCCGCAGCGCAAGGGCAGGATCGAAAAGGTCGAGCTTCTGGGCTATGGACCGATGCCGTTTGAGCTGGGCATGGATGGCCTGACGGTCAAACTTCCGGATGCAAAGCCGGCTTTCACCCCCGTGCTGAAGATCACCGGCGAAGGCGTGGTTTGATCGGCAACAAAAGCTCTTCGTCCCTTGTCCACGCCAGGGCGGGCCGAGTCTAGCGATCAGTCATGACGACGTCACGTCTTCCGCGACGAGGTCGGCATGGTGATGATGGCATGTCCGCGACAAGAAATGGTCCGGATTCCTATTTGCTTGCGCCGACAACCTCCACCAGGGGGGCGAGCGCCTGCCCGGGCGGAAGGGCGCCGGATGCGGTCAGCCTATGGCTGGCCTCGTCCCAGCGCAGCTCGGCGCTCTTGCCGCCGCGCGCCCGATAGTCGTTGGTGGTCCCGTCGTCGTCATAAAGCGCGAAGCGAGCGTCGCGGCCCGGATAGACCCGGATTTTCTCCAGCGCCTGACGCGTCGCGGTGCTCGGCACCTGCACGCCGATCGGCACGATCGAGCCCGCGCGGACGAACACCGGAATGCGATCGATCGGCGCGGGCGCGTCGATCCACTCGCCCCCGGCCACTTTCGCGTTGGTCCACCAGTCGTACCAGTCGGTGCCGGCGGGCAGATAGACCTTGCGGCTGGTCGCTCCTTGCTCGGTCACTGGCGCGACGAGCAAGGCCGGCCCGAGCATATATTCGTCGCCAATGGTTGTCGCCCGGACGTCGGCGGGAAAGTCCATGAACAGCGCGCGCATAAAGGGTGCGCCGGTGTCATAGGTCTCGCGGCCCAGCGGGTAGAGATAGGGGATGAGCGAATAGCGCAGGCGCAGCCATTGCGCGAGGATCGGCTCTGCCGCCGCGCCATAGTCCCAGATGGCGGTCGCCGGCCGTTGGCCGTGAATGCGCAAGGTCGGCGTAAGTGCGTTATATTCGAACCAGCGCACGAACAGCTCGGGATAGTCGCGATAATCCGGCGCCATCGCCTTCGCGCCGGCCGGGTCGACCAGAACGGGGCGCGGCGCCGGCGGACCGCTCGGCCATTGCCAGCCGCCCGTGTCCGATCCCCAATATGCCAGGCCTGAGGCCGTGAAACCGAGCCCTGTCGGCACCTGCCGCCGAAGGGCCTCCCAGGTCGACTGCACGTCGGAAGACCAGAACAGGCAGCCGTTCGCCTGGGTGCCCAGATAGGCTGCACGGCACAGGATCATATTGCGGAAGTTGGGGCGATCCGCGGCTGACCCTTTGGCCACGGCCGACGTATGCAGCAACGGAAATAGGTTGTGATACCGGTCGCCCGACCCGATCGAATAGAAGGAGCCGTCGGGGACAAGATCAGGCTCGGTCTCGTCGAGCCAGGTATAGTCGAACCCCTGGCTCAGGATGTTGTCGCGGATGCGTTGCCAGAACCAGGCGCGGGCATCGGGATTGGTCGAATCCAGCAAGGCGCCGGCGCGGTCGGAACGGACGGCCAATCCGTCGACAACCTTTCCGTCCTTGTCATGAAGCAGCCAGCCCTTGGCAGCGAGCATGTCGAAATAGCGCGATTCGCGTTCGAACCGTGGCCAGACGCTGATGATCGAATGCATCCCCATGGCGTGAAGTTCGTCGTTCATGCCCTTGGGATCGGGAAAATAGGTCCGGTCGATGTCGAGCTGGCCCATCCGCGTCCAGTAGAACCAGTCGAGCACCATGGCGTCGAGCGGGTAGCCGCGCCGCCGATATTCGCGCGCGATCCCAAGCAGTTCGGCCTGGGTCTCGTAGCGGGCTTTGGACTGGATGAGCCCAAAGGCGGCCTTGGGCGGCAACGGGGTTGTGCCGGTCAGGCGACGATAGCCGGCATAGAGGTCGTCGGTGGTCGCGCCGGTGATGATGAAGAACGAAACACGCTCGCCGACCTGGCTCTGGAATCGGGTGGCATTATGCAGTCCGGCGGACACGGTGGTCGCGGCCGGATTGTCCCACAGGATCGCATAGCCCTTGTTCGTGACGAGGAACGGCACGCACACCTGCTCGCCCGCGGGCGCGTCGTAATAATGGCGGCAGTCGATCGTCCGCCCGCGCAGATCGAGCACGCCTTCCTGATTTTGGCCAAGTCCGAAATAATGCGTGTCGGCGGTATCGGAAAAGCTCGCGCCGACGCGGAAGGTCTTCTCGCCGTTGACAGTTTGCGGCGCCATTTCCCAACCGGTCATACCCGTAATCGGGCGGCCATCGGCACCGGCAATGGTGATGGATACGGGCGGCAGCGACGGCGCGAAATACCGCTCCATCTGGGTCGGTGCCTTGGGCCATGGCTGCGCGGCGACCGCGACGGTGAGTGCGGCCGAACGGAACACGTCGCCGCCTGAGTCCAGGACGTGCGTCCAGCCCGACTGATCCGCCTGGCCAGTGACGCCGGGCCCGGGCGCCGCAGCGGCGAGTACCGGATCGGTGGCGATCGTGATCCGGACGATATTCGGCCCGTACCCCTCGACTGCAACGATGCTGCCATTCCGATCGATCTGGGCAGGCGTCTGAGCAGCAGCCGGCGCGTTGGCTAGGAACGCTAAAGCGAGAAGAGCAACGGCGAGCGGACCTGTCGATGTCGTTCTTGCGCTTGATCTTGCCATTCCATGCCTCTCCCAGGTCGCCTTGAGAACGGCGGCGATCGCCACCTTGTTTGCCTCAACGAACGGCGGTCTCTATTTTTGCTAGCGCTACCATTAGGCATGCGCTTGCGCAACCAGGCTCACTGGCCGCTGAACGCCGCCGTGTTATGTCGCTCTATGGAATGCGCTTCTACCGCCGACCCGGGCTGGAAAATCGCCGCCGAGAAACTCCTGAACTACGGTATGGAATTCCTTGGAAAGCGCCCCTATAGACGGCCCGACCGTCGGTCAGCGGCCCCCGCGAGGTGCCCAAATCGACATGCGGGCGTGGTGGAACTGGTAGACGCGCCGGACTCAAAATCCGGTTCCGAGAGGAGTGTGGGTTCGATTCCCACCGCCCGCACCATCTGATAATTGTCGCAGATTTACATTCAGCCGACGGACTCCCAGCTGTGTCGGTGGCTATCGGGGCGCTTGTAGATTGGCGGTTTTCACGCTGGACTTGGCGATAGCGGTCGACGGTAGCGGCCCTCGGCGGCCCCGATACACCAGCCTCCCGGCATCAGGTCGGGAGCGGGGGCTCGCCTATATCCGGCGGGCGATCGTCGCCGCATAGCCACCGAATCGCCAGTCGATCACTTCGCCGACGGTGTCCTCCACGCGCCAGCGATCGGGTTGGGCAGGGCGCCAGTCGACCGGTTCGGGCGACATGTTGAACACGCACAGCATGGTCTCGTCGGCCGCCGACCGTTCGATCGCCAGGACCGTCTCACTCGCTTCGATCACGTGGGCGTCGCCCCGCATCAGCGCATCGCTCGCGTGGCGGAATGCGAGAAAATGTCGGGTCAGGTTGAGCAACGATTGCGGGTCCTGATTCTGGCGGTCGACCGCCAGCGCAAGGTGGTCGGCACCGATCGGCAACCAGGGCGCGCCGGAGCTGAACCCGGCATGGTCGTT
Source organism: Sphingomonas asaccharolytica NBRC 15499 (assembly GCF_001598355.1). Taxonomy (GTDB): domain Bacteria; phylum Pseudomonadota; class Alphaproteobacteria; order Sphingomonadales; family Sphingomonadaceae; genus Sphingomonas; species Sphingomonas asaccharolytica. The sequence goes on along the minus strand of NZ_BCYU01000019.1, from coordinate 30,428 downwards.
GGCGTCTCCGCGCCAAGGCATCGGCGTCCGCGCGCCGTCGCGCGACAGCGTCAGCGGCCAGTTGGCGATCGCCTCGGGATCGCGCAGCGCTTCGAACGGGATATCGACCTGAGTGAGGCCCAGCTCTTCGCCATTATAGAGGAAAATATTGCCGCGCAGCGAGACGAGCAGCATCAGCTTCATCCGCGCAAAGGCGTCGCGATGCTGGGGCGCGGCCCAGCGCGAGATCGCGCGCGGCGCATCGTGATTCTCGAATGCCCAACTCGGCCAGCCGGTGCCGGGCGTATCGGGCCATTGCGCGAGCGCGTCGCGGACCAATGCCGGCGTCAGCTTGTCGGCATAGAGGAAATTGAAGCCATAGGCCGAATTGAGCCGGCGATCGCCCTGGGTGAAGGCGTGCATCTCGGCCTCGGGGCTGGGGCCGCCGACCTCCGCCACCGTGAAGGTCGCGCCGTAGCGGTCGAGCAGGGCGCGGAGCCGCTCGAGGAACGCCGGGATTTCCGGCTGGCTCTGGTTGTGGACATGCAGCTGGAAATCGAACGACCGCGTGCGCGGACCCGGCGGGGCTGACGGGTTGTCGGTCAAAGCGGGATCGTGCATCGAAAAGTTGATCGCGTCGATGCGGAAGCCATCGACCCCGCGATCGAGCCAGAATTTCGCGACGTCGAGCATCGCGTCCTGAACCGCCGGCAGATGCATATGCAGCTGAGGTTGTTCGGGCAGGAAATTGTGCATGTAATATTGCCGCCGCGGCGCGCTCCACGTCCAGGCGGGGCCGCCGAACACCGACTGCCAATTGTTGGGCGGCGTGCCGTCGGGACGGGCATCGGCCCAGACATACCAATCTGCTTTCGGGTTGGTGCGGTCGGTGCGGCTCTCGAGGAACCAGGGGTGGCGATCGCTGCTGTGCGAATAGACCTGATCGATCAGTACCTTGAGCCCGAGCGCGTGCGCGCGGGCGACCAAGGCGTCGAAATCGGCGAGGGTGCCGAAGATCGGATCGACATCGCAATAATCTGCTACGTCGTAACCGAAATCGAGCATCGGCGAGGTGAAGAAGGGCGACAGCCAGATCGCGTCGACGCCCAGGCTGGCGACATGGTCGAGATGCGCGGTGATGCCCGGCAAGTCGCCGATACCGTCGCCATTGGTGTCGGCGAAGCTGCGCGGATAGATTTGATAGATCGCCGCCCCGCGCCACCATTCGCGCGTGGTCTGGACGGAGGGCAGGCGGGCGGCGTCGTTCACTGGGCCTCGCAAATGATGAAGTCGAGAGGGGCGAGGCTGACCTTGAGGCTACCCGGCGCGGTGGCTTTGGCTTCGCACGCGCCACGGAGCGCGGTGAAAGCGGCGGATGTGTCGTCGACCAGCACGTTGGCGGTCAGCGGCACGGTCGAGGTGTTGAACGCGATCAGCACTTCCTTGCCGGTATCGGGATCGAACCGCGACACGGCGAACAGGCCCGGTCTGTCGCCCCAAGCGCGCGGCACCTGGCGCCCCCGGGTCAGCGCATGGTGGCTAGTACGGATGCGGGCGAGCTCGGCGATCGTCTTGAAGATCGGGTTATCGGTACCGAAACTCGGCGTCGCGGTCGTCTTGGTCGTGCCGAGCAACTTGGTGTCGTTATACACCGCGACCTTGCTGCCGAACATGTCCTCGCGTGCCAGCTGGTCGTTGCCCTTGCTGACGAAGCCTTGTTCATCGCCATAATAGATCGTCGGCACGCCGCGCAGCGTCAGCAGCATGGCATGGCCGAGGATGACGCGCTTGAGGACCTCGTCGTCGCTCGCCTGCGGCATGCCCGCTTTCACGAACATCGAGAAGCGACCCATGTCGTGATTGCCGAGGAAGGTCGGCAATGTCCGCGCGGTCGCCTCGCCATTCGCATAAGCGGGGTCGCCGAAGAACAAGTGGAACAATTCGCCCGTCGGGGCGCCGCGCGCGACGGTGTCGGCCACCGCGCGCTCGAACGCAAAGTCGAGCACGGCGGGGAGCTTGTCGACCCTGGTGTGCGCCGCGAGCCGGGCGACGTCGAGGTCGCCGGTGAAGACCTCCCCGAAGATATGGAAGTTGGGAATGTCCTTGGCCTTGGCGCGGGCGAGCATCGCAGGGACGAACGCCTGCCAGAAGGCGGGGTCGACATGCTGCGCGGTGTCGATGCGATATCCGTCGATTCCGAAATCGTCGATCCACTTGCCGAAAATGTCGATCATCCCCGCAATCACGCGCGGATTCTCGGTCATCAGATCGTCGAGGCCGGAGAAGTCGCCGAGCTGCGAATCCTCGGTCGAGAAGGTCGAATCGCCGCGATTGTGGTAATAGATCGGGTCGTTGAGCCAGGCGGGCACCTTTGCCTTCTCCTCACCCTTGGGGAGATAAGGGGTGTAGGCCCAGTTCGGATCGGCCAGCTTGGCGAAATTCTTCGATGTGGCGACGCTATCCCCGAGGAAACCAGGGTTGATCGCCGGACCGCTGAGGCCGCCCTTGCGGGTGTACGGATAGTCGGCGCGGCTGCGGTACGCGCAGGGCTTGTCCGCCTCGCATTCGCGATATTTGATCACGTCCGCGGTGTGGTTGGCGATGATGTCCATATAGACTTTCATCCCACGCGCATGCGCTGCGTCGACCAGGGCCTTGAAGTCGGCATTGGTGCCAAAATGCGGATCGACCCGGGTGAAGTCGGTGATCCAATAGCCGTGATAACCGGCGGTTTCGTTGCCCTTGGGTCCCTGGACGGGCTTGTTCTTGAAGATCGGCCCGACCCAGATCGCGGTCGCGCCTAGCGCCTGGATATAGTCGATCCGCTTGAGCAACCCCCTGAGGTCGCCGCCGTGATAGAAACCCTTGGCGGTCGGGTCGAAGCCGGTGACGAGCCGGTCGCCTTTGAGGCCGCCCGTGTCGTTCTTTGAATCGCCATTCTCGAACCGGTCGGGAAGCACGAAATAGATCACTTCGTCCTCGGGCAGGCGATCGCGATAGTCGGTGACCGGCGCCGTTGTCGGGGCGGTCTCCGGCGACGCCAGGGCGGGCTGCACCAACGCGGCGGCGAGCAAGGCGGTGAGCAGCGAGCGGCGGATCATGCGTGTTTCTCCAGAGCGTCGCCCGTCAACGACGTGACGAAGTCGCGATGGCTGGGCAGCGTCTCCGCCTTGACGCGATAGGATTTGGCGAGCGTATCGAGGAAGGGGCCGACATCCTGCCCGGGAACATTGTCGGCGAGCGGCGACCAGCTTTGCGGCATGATGCCCTGGCCGATCATTACCTGGCCCCAGCTATCGTCGAGGAAGAGCTCTTCCTCTTCGCGGACGAACGCGCCGGCTTCGCGGAACAAGGCGATCTTTTCCGCTAGCGTCGCGGGCAGCTCGATCGAGCGGCAATGGTCCCAGAACGGCTCGCCGGTGCGGTCATTGGCGACATAATGCAGGACGATGAAGTCGCGGATGCGCTGCCACTCGATCACCGACAGGCGGTTGAACGTGTCGCGCGCCGTGCCGACGTTCGACAAGTCGCCCGACAGCAAGGTGAGCAGGCGCCCGAGACCCGACTGGACGAGGTGGATACTGGTCGATTCGAGCGGTTCCATGAACCCCGCGGCGAGGCCCAAAGCGACGCAATTATGCGACCAGAACTCCTGCCTGCGTCCGCTGGTGAATCGGATCGGGCGCGGATCGGCGAGCGGCTTGCCCTCGACATTGGCGAGCAGCAACTCGCTCGCCTCATCGACCGACATGAAGGCCGAGCAGAAGACATGGCCGTTGCCGGTGCGATGCTGCAGCGGGATGCGCCATTGCCAGCCGGCGGGGCGAGCCATCGACTGGGTGTAGGGACGCAGCTCGGCGCGCATTTCACTCGGCACCGCCAGTGCGGTGTCGCAGGGGAGGAAACGGCGCCAATCGACGAATGGCACGCCCAGCGCATCGCCGAGCAACAGGCTGCGAAAGCCGGTGCAGTCGATGAAGAACGAGCCGGCAATTTCGCGGTCGCGGTCGAGCCGGAGCGCGCGGATATCGCCCGTTTCGCCGTTGCGCTCGATCCGTTCGATCAGCCCCTCAACCCGCCGCACGCCGCGTTCTTCGGCGTAATCGCGTAGCATCTGCGCGAACAGCGCGGCGTCGAAATGATATGCGTAGGCGAGGTCAGTCGGCTTGCCGTCGCGCCCGTCAGTCGTCGCGAACCGTCCGAGGCGCGTGGCGGCGACATTATAGCTGTAATCGCCATAATCGCCCGCGACGCCGAGATGCCGGCCGCGCAGCCAGAGCTGGCGGAACGGGATCAGGCCGACGCCCCGCCCGACCTGGCCGAAGCTGTGGATGTAACGATGGCCGGGACGCAGCCAGTCGCTGAACTCGATCCCCAGCTTGAAGGTGGCATTGGTCCGCCGCAGGAAATCGGCCTGGTCCAAACCGAGACCGATGATCAGATTGTGGATCTGCGGGATCGTCGCCTCGCCAACACCAACTGTGCCGATCGCATCGGATTCGACCAGGGTGATCGTCGCACGGTTCCCAAGGAAGCGGGCGAGGATGGCGGCAGCCGTCCATCCTGCTGTCCCGCCGCCGGCGATGACGATGTCGAGGGGCGTAGGATCAGTCATGTGCAGCCTTAATCAGCGAAAGCGCCTCGCCGGACTAACCGGCGAGGCGGATCGCGTCATCAGAACTTGAAGGTGGCCCCGGCAACGAACCGGCGTCCATAAGACTGATATTTCAGATAGGAGAGCGGCTGGGTGACGATACCCAAGGTCGCCGATCGCGTATCGGTCAGGTTCTGGCCCTGAACATAGATCGACAGTCCTTTGAGCGCGCCCGACGAGAAGTCGTAGCCGACCTGTGCATCGTAGATCGTCTCACCGAGGACCGTCTGACGATCGAGCCCGCCGCTATAGAGGGTGAAGTCGCCGAGATAGGTCGAACGGTAGCGCATGCTGCCGCGAATGTTGAAACCGTAGCGTTCATAGAAAGCGGTAACGCCTCCCACCCACTTCGAATAGCCGGGGATCACGCTCAGCTTGCCATAGAAATCGGCGATCTTGGTCTTGGTATAGCCACCGCCGGCGGTAATGCCGAACCCGGTCAGCCCCCTCGAGAACACCTCGAACGGTAAGGTCGCCGCGACTTCCGCGCCGTACATATAGCCGCCCTTCGTGTTCACGCTGGTGGAAAGCCAGCCCACGGTGGTCGTCGGAATCGGAGGAGTCGTCGGCAGTCCCGGAACGCCCGCATAGTCATACCCCTGGATGACGCCGCTGGCGACGTAGGTGGTAATATCCTTGTAGAAGGTCTGCAGAGCGACGTAGCCCTTGCCGCCAAAATACTTTTCGAAGTTCAGGTCGAACGCCCATGCCTGGTATGGGCGCAGACGCGGATTGCCGCCGCTGCCGTTGTAGAAAGGCGTTCCCAACGTGGCGCGATCGATGCCAACCGAGAACACGTTGTTGAGGTCGGGAATGCGCGCGCGCATCATTTCCTTCGACACGGCGAAACGAACGACGAAGTCGCTGTCGGTCCGAAGGTTGAGGTTCATGCTGGGCAGAACCATCCAGTAGCCGTCCCTGATCGTTGGAAAGGCCTGGCCGCCTGACGCCACGTCGGTGCGAACCGCCTGAACGCCGATATTGCCCGTCAGCTTGGCGCCGCCGAGATCGCCATTGAGCGAGGCCATCGCATAGGGAGTCCAGACATCTTCCTCGATGTTATAGCCCTTGGTGCTGCCGAAAGTGTTCGGAACGAAGACGAGCACGCCGTTCGACACCAAGGTGCGGGGATCATAGGCGATGACCTTGCCGAGGCCGCGGTCAAGCGTGATCGGCTTGAGCAGCAGGTTGCTCGGGATCGCCGCGGTGAGGGCACCGTTGGGCGGGCTGAGATAGCCTTCGTTCGCGCTCAGCGTCTTGGTGCGACCCGTATAGTCGACGCCCAGCTTCACCGATTTCAGGAAACCGCCAATCTCCTTCTCGATCTCCGCTTTGGCCTCGATCAGATCGTCCTTAGTGTCCCGGATATTGCTGTAGCCGGCCTGGACGGGCGATCCGCTCCAGCCTTCGACGTCGGTCAACACGAGTGCCGAGCTGGTGCCGTTATAGTTGCTCGTGAATTGCGGACCGGTCGGCGTGGTCGTGTAAGACACGATCGCGGTCGGGTTCGGCAGGGCGCGACCGAGGCCGGCGGTGGTCTGCAGCGAAGTATCGGTGCGATCGGTGCGGGACCAACTGAAGTCGCCCATTACGCGCCAGCCGGCGTCGTTCTTCCAGGTGCCATTCCAACCCACCGAATATTGGTTGGCGACGCGGTCGTTGGCATAATTCTCGATCAGCGGCGTGCCGGCGATCGTAGCGGCGGTGACCAGGCCATTGGTCGCGGTGACGTTCGAGATCGAATCATGGCCGCAGCCGCCGCCGCAGCTGAACGGCATCTCGAAACCACGCTGGTCGATACGGTCGATAAAGCGCGAATAAAAAGCGTCGATCGTAATCGTGAGATGGTCGTCGGGGCGGACCTGAAATGTGCCGTTCGCCCCAAAGCGCTTGAGGCGATCCGACTCGAACCAGGACTTGATACCGTTCATGCCCGACGCGCCGCCTGGATAGCCGCCATAGCCCCAGGCGTTGAAATCCTTGGTTTGATACGGCTCGTCCGTATAGGCGGCCGACAGTGCGATGCCGGCCTTGCCGTCGGCAAACGTGTCGATAAACGTGCCATAGGCGCGGAAGCCCTTGTCGGTCGAGCTGGGCTGCAGCTTCTGGTCGACATAGGTGCCGCGCCCGCCGATCGCGATGACGCGCTTGCCGTAATCAAGCGGGCGGACCGTACGCAGGTCGATGCTGCCGACCAGGCCGCCGGCGGTCTTGTCGGCTTCCGCAGTCTTGTAGACGTCGACGCCGGCTAGAATTTCCGACGGATATTGGTCGAACTCTACCTCGCGGCTGTCGTTGGTCGTCGTCTGCTGACGGCCGTTCAGCGTGGTGGAGGAAAAGTCGGGGCCGAAACCGCGAATCGAGATGACGTTGGCTCGGCCGGCGCTGCGCTGAGCCGAAACGCCGGGTAAGCGCGCTATCGATTCGCCGATGCCGTTATCGGGCAGCTTGCCGATATCTTCCGACGACACCGATTCGAGGATCTGTTCGGAAGACTTCTTCTTCGCGGTCGCGCTGGCCAGCGCGGCCCTGAAGCCGCTGACGACGATGTCCTGAGCGGTATCGGCGTTTGCCTGATCGTCGGCCTGCGGCGCCGCGGCAGTCGGCGCCGTCTGCGCGAGCGCTGGCGACGCGATCACCGTCAGCGCGCCGGCAAGCGCGATGCCGCTTGCGCGAAGCGCAAGCTGGGTACGACGGTTCGAACGGAAAGCAGTCATCAATTCCTCCCCTTGCGGCCGCACCATGTTTGGCTGGCGGCATCGACGCGGCCCACATGGCGCGTGCAGATATGCTGCGCTTATGTTGCAGCGGGGATGGGGCCAAGTTGGCCACATACGTATTCAGGATTATGCATAAGCGGGTGTTGCCCGGTTGCATCGCCACGACCGACGTTTCTCCGCGCGATCCCAAGCGCACCGAACGGTGTTCGCTGAATACGTATGTGATGGCGTTCCGACCCTCGAGCCGCTCGCCTAGGCTCCAAGGATTGCCCCGTGACAGAGGGCGGCTGGGGAGGCACGATTTGCCGGACACTCGTTATGCGCGCGGGCCCTATCGCGGCGCCGCGCTGCCCGCTACACTCGCGCCCAACCGGCCGCAGGCGATGGCCGGCAGCGGGAGAAGCCGTCGGGCGATGCTAACCGACAAACCGACGTCCTTCGATATCGCGCAACGCGCGGGCGTATCTCAACCGACCGTGTCGCGCGCGCTGCGTGGTGACCCGACCGTCAGCGAAGCGACGCGCAAACGGATCGAAGCGATCGCCGCGCAACTCAACTACAAGGTCGACAAGAACGCCTCCTCGCTGCGCAGCCGACACACCAACACGCTGGCGCTGCTGTTCTTCGAGGATCCGACCCCCGACGATTCGCTGATCAACCCGTTCTTTCTCTCCATGCTGGGGTCGATCGCACGGACCTGCGCGCTGCGCGGCTATGACCTGCTCACCTCGTTCCAGCAGCTCTCGTCGAACTGGCACGTCGATTATGAGGATAGCCACAAGGCCGACGGCATCATCCTGCTCGGCTATGGCGATTATGAGACCTATCGGGCGCGGCTCGAACAGCTCGAGGCGCAAGGGACGCACTTCGTGCGCTGGGGTTCGGTCCAGACCGGGCAGCCCGGCACGACGATCGGCTGCGACAATGTGCGCGGCGGGCGCGACGCCAGTGCGCATTTGATCGGGCTGGGATGCCGCCGGATCGCGTTCCTGGGGCAAGTGTCCAGCCACTCACCTGAACTCGCCGACCGCTATCGTGGCGCGTGTTCGGCGATGCTGGAGGCGGGCATCGACCCCGATCCGGCATTGCAGGCCGACGCCATCACTACCGAGGCGTCGGGATACGAAGCGGCGATCGAGTTGTTGCGGCGCGGCGTGGCATTCGACGCAGTCTTCGCCGGCAGCGATTTGATCGCGATCGGCGCGATGCGAGCGTTCGAGGAAGCAGGGCTCGACGTGCCGAGCGATGTGTCGATCGTCGGCTTCGACGATATCCCGGCGGCGAGCCTGTCGCACCCGCCGCTGACCACGATCGCCCAGGATTATGCCAAGGCCGGGGCGGCCTTGGTCGACACGCTGTTGCGCCAGATCCGCGCGCAATCGGTCGAAGCGGCGATGCTGCCCCCACGCTTAGTCGTTCGCCGCTCGACGGCGCCCCGGGCATGAGCGGACTTCCGGTGGAGAAACCGCGCCAGACCTGGCGCGGGCTGTGGAACATTTCGTTCGGTTTCTTCGGCATCCAGATCGCGTTCGGGCTGCAGAATGCCAACCTCAGCCGTATCTTTCAGACACTGGGAAGCGATGTCGGTAGCCTCGCGTTGCTGGCCATCGCGGCGCCGGTTACCGGCCTCGTCGTGCAGCCGCTGATCGGCCATTTCAGCGACCGCACCTGGGGACGGTTCGGGCGGCGGCGGCCATATTTCCTGGCGGGAGCGTTGCTCGCGGCGCTTGCGCTGCTCGGCATGCCTAACGCGACCACGTTGCTCGCGGCGGCGTTGTTGCTGTGGATGCTCGACGCGTCGATCAACGTATCGATGGAGCCGTTTCGCGCGTTCGTCGGCGACATGGTCGCGCCTTCGCAGCGTACCGCGGGCTATGCGTTCCAGACCGGATTCATCGGCGCCGGCGCGGTGATCGGCAGCCTCGCGCCGTTCGCCATGGCCAGGCTGGGGATCAGCAACGTCGCGCCCGCGGGCGAGATTCCGCAATCGGTCCGTTATGCCTTTTATCTCGGTGCGGCATTGATTTTCGCGGCGGTACTGTGGACGGTGCTGACGACGCGGGAATATTCGCCCGAGCAAATGCGCTCGTTCGACGACGCCGATGCGGGGCGAGAGCATGAAACGCCGATCGCGCCGCGCGGTGGCTGGTGGTGGTTGCTGGCAGGCTCGGCAGTTGTCGCATGCGTCTGGTGGTTCACGTTCGAACGCGATCTCTACGTGCTGGGCGGCGCGCTCGCGGCTTTCGGTGTCCTCGGCTTGATCGCCGCCGCGATGGTGCGGGGTGGCGGCGATAACGCGCTCGTCCAGATCATGAGCGACCTATCGCGCATGCCCGACCAGATGAAGCGGCTGGCGCTGGTCCAGTTCTTCTCCTGGCTCGCGCTGTTCGTCATGTGGATCTACACCACCCCAGTGGTGGCGCAATACGTGTTCCATTCGACTGACACCGCGGCCAAGGCGTACAATGATGGCGCCGACTGGGTCGGGGTATTGTTCTCGGTCTATAACGGCGTCGCGGCGCTTGCCGCGTTCGTGCTGCCGGTGCTTGCGAGACGGATCGGCGCGCAGAAGACTCACATGCTGTGCCTGGTGATCGGCGCCGTCAGCTTCGCCTCGCTGCTGGTCATCCGCGATCAGCAATTGTTGCTGCTGCCGATGATCGGGGTCGGCTTCACTTGGGCCTCGATTCTGACCATGCCCTATGTCATCCTGGCCGGCGTGCTGCCGCAACATAAGCTCGGCATCTATATGGGGATCTTCAACTTCTTCATCGTGGTGCCGCAACTGCTGGTCGCGACGGTGATGGGCGCGATCATTCGCACGTTCTTCCCGGGGGAACCCGTCTGGACGATGGCGTGCGGCGCGGTCGTTTTGGTGCTTGCTGCATTGGCAATGCTGCGGGTGAAGGATCCTACTGTGGCGCCTAACGCGGCAGCGTAATCGTCGCGGCAAGGCCGCCTTCCGGACGGTTTTCCAGCCGGATATCGCCCCGCGCCTCGCGCACGATAGCGCGCGCCAGCGCCAGGCCAAGGCCGATGCCGCCGGTTTCCTTATTGCGCGATCCCTCGATCCGCGTGAATGCCTCGAACACCTCTGGGATGCGGTCGGGTGGGACGCCAGGCCCGTTGTCGCACACCGCGATCTCGACTGTCTTGGCATCGGACCTCAGGAACACGTCCGCGCCGCCGCCATATTTGACCGCATTTTCGATCAGATTGCGGATCGCTCGGCGCATCAGCGACGGCCGCAAATGCATCGTCAGCCGTTCGACCTCGGTGAACTCGACCGGCATGCCGAGGTCGCGGAAATCCTCGACCACCGCATCGACCAAAGCGGCGAGGTCGACTTCGGTCGCCTGCTCGCTCGGCCGCCCCAGCCGCGCCAGCGACAATATGTCGTCGAGCGTGCGGTTCATCTCGTCGATGGTGTCCGCCATGCGCGCGCGGTCGTCGTCATCCTCAACCGATTCGATGCGGACGCGAAGAGCGGCCAGCGGCGTGCGCAGATCGTGCCCGATCGCGCCCAGCATGCGGTCCTTTTCCTCCAACATCGCGCTGACGCGCGTGCGCAAGTCGTTGAACGCGACGATCAGCGTACGCACATCGTGCGGCCCGCTTTCCGGGATCGCGGCATCGGATTCGCCGGGATGATAGCGTTGCGCGGCGCGCGCTAGCGAGCGTAGCGGCTGCGCGATACGCCGCGTCGCCAGCAGCACGGGTAGCAGCACGATTGCATAGAGCACCAGCGTCTGGCCGATCAGCCGCGAGAGGAACGGCCATTCCGAATCCTGCCACGGATTGGCTGCCGCCCACCAGCCGACCTTGGGCTGCTCGACGGCGATCAGCAATTCGCTCTTGGCAAAGCGATAGCGCTGGGCACGGACGCGCGACATCTTAGCGAAGCGCGGGTCGTTGGACAGCAGCGGACGGACGCCGGTGATGACTTGCTCGACCGGGATTCCCGCTTCGACCAGTCGCGCGCGCAATGCCTCTTCGATCGCCGGTTGTCGCACGAGGCCCGCCGGCATCGGATTGGAGGGCCAGGGGTGCGAGCGGAAACGGTCCCAGGGAGTCTCATCAGCTGACGCCGGTGCGGCCGTTATATCCGGCTGCCGCTCGTCGCGCCTGCCGCGCGGTCCTTGCGAGGCGTCGATGATGCGTGCGACGACTGGCCCAACGGTCTGCTCCAGCCGGAACGTCTGGCGATCGCGCAGGCTCAACCCGAAATTGATCGCCTGCGCGACGAACAGCGCGACCGCGACGAGCACGGCCATCTGGCCAGGCAGGTTCCGCGGCCACAATCTCATAATCGCGTGACTTCCGCGGCGAGCGTGTAACCACCGCCCCACACCGTCTTAATGACGGCAGGGTTTTTCGGATCGGGCTCGATCTTGCGCCGCAACCGGCTGACTTGGTTGTCGATCGCGCGATCGAACGCCATCGCCTCGCGGCCCTGGGTCAGATCAAGCAACTGGTCGCGAGTGAGCACCTGGCGCGGGCGCAGCACCAGGGCCAGAAGCAGATTATATTCACCGGTCGACAACGGCACCGACACGCCTTCACGGTCGACCAGCGCGCGCTCGCCGGACTTCAACACCCAGCCGGCAAAGGCGTAGGACCCGCTTTCGGGCGCGTGCTGGCGCGTACCGCTGCCGGCGGCGCGGCGCAGGATGACGCGGGCGCGGGTTGCCAGTTCGCGCGGCGAGAAGGGTTTGACGACATAATCGTCGGCACCCATTTCGAGCCCGACGATGCGGTCGGTCTCCTCGCTCTTGGCGGTCAACAGGATGACGGGAATGTCGCCGGTCGCACGGATATGGCGGCACAGGCTCAACCCGTCCTCGCCCGGCATCATGATGTCGAGGATGATCAGGTCGATGGCATACGCCGCCATCCGCGTGCGCGCGCTTTCGGCATCGCCCGCCTGGGTGACGCGAAACCCCTGCTTGTTCAGGTATTGGGCGAGCGGCTCGCGGATCGAGCGCTCGTCATCGACCAGGAGAATGTGGGGAATGCCGCCCATCGGCACTTCGCTAAGCATCAATCGTCCCCCTGAAAAGCCCTGACGGCGAAAAGGCCCAATGAGGAAGGGGTGGAGGGCCGGGCGGGTGAGGAGGGGCACCCGCCCGGCAGCCTGGGCATATGGGGATTACTGCCCGGGCTTGTCCGTCGATGCGGGTGGCGGTGGCGGGGCGTCTCCGCGGTTGCCGCGCCTACCGCGCATCTGTTCCATTGCGTCACGCGCCGCCTGGCGCTCCGCCGCATCGATCTTGCCGTCCTTGTTGGTATCCATGCGGTCGAAGCGTTGCGCGGCCTGTGCGCGAAATTCCCCGCGGTCGACTACGCCGTCGCCGTTGGTATCCAGCCGGGCGAACATCCGCCCACCGAAGCCGTGGCCGCCGGGGCCGGCCGGAGGAGACGCGCCTTCAGCCGGCGGCGGAGGAGGCGCCGCCGCCTCGGCTCCGCCCATCGGCCGGCGCGGCTGCATCTCGTCGGGCGTCAGCTTGCCGTCCTTGTTCGCGTCCAGGCGGTCGAACCGCGCATCGGCCTGCGCCATTGCTTCGTCGCGCGAGAGCACGCCGTCGCCATTGGCATCGCCTCTGGCAGCCGGGGCGGTCTGCGCCGCGGTCGGCCCGATCAGCGCTACCGCCATAAAGCTTGCGCTCGCGAGCGCCGCGGCAAGAAACACTCGATTCATCCCGTTGTCCTCGATCGGGCGAAGGGTCATTCCCTGCCGCCTGGGGACTTGTGGGTCCTCTGTGTCGCCCGGACATGTCAGTCCACGGCGAAATTGTCGCAAATTGTCGCGATATAAGGGGAAATCCCTGGCTCAGGCGAAGATGGCGACGCTTTGCATCTGCTCGGCGACGGGCTCGCCATCGGCATTCCAGATCATCATTTCCTGGCTCGAACTGCCTGCCTTGGCGTAATCGGCATTGGTTCTGAGCAGCCACCATCCATCTTCGGTTCGCGGCTGCGCGCCGAGCAGGTTGAGCTGCCAGGTCATCGAGCTGCACGGCGCCGGTCCGCCGATCAGCTTGAGCGCGGCGGGCGGCAGGCAATCGGCGACCGCAATCAGCTCGACCATCGGATCGAGTCCGTCGCGCTCGTTCAACCGTACCCAGCGCAGCCACTCGGCCGGCCCGACCGTCGCGTCGCGTCGATCGAGCAGCTCGAAATTCTGCGCGAAGGAGACGGCTGAATTGCCCTTGAAGGTCGTGTCGCTGGCTTGCGGGCGAGGAAAGTCGGGGGCGCAGCCGACCTGATGATCGAGCTTGGAGTCGACCGCGCTCATGAACACGAAGGTCGCGCGCAGTCCGAGCCCGGCTTCGCTCTCGACATCGGCCTGAATGAAGGCGGCGTTGCGACCACGACGCAGCCGGCTCGCGCGGATCACCACGTCACCGGACAAGGGGCCGATGAATGCGACCAGCGCGGATCGCAGTGGCGGCAGGTCAGTGTCCGACTGTTGCGCCGCATGGAGCGCGAGCGCCGCCGACAAGCCGCCATAGCTGGTGCGCCCCTGCAGCCAGCTATCGGGGATGCTGCCCCGCCAGCCGCCCTCGATCGGTTCGAGCGCGTCGATGATCTGCTTCAAGCCCGGCATGAATCTCCCTTGTTCTTGCGATTATGCCGGCTGCACGGCCAGGCGATCGCGCAATTCGCGCTTGAGCACTTTGCCGATCGCGCTGCGTGGCAATTCGTCGATCGGATGGAGCGCCGACAGGCGCTGCGTCTTGCCGAGCTGGTTGTTGGTCCATGCCATGATCTCGTCGGCCGAGGCATCGATGCCGCTGTTGGGAACGTAAAAGCCGACCGGCGTCTCTCCCCATTGCTCTGACGGCACGCCGATCACGGTGCATTCCTGCACTGCCGGATGCTGTTTGAGCACAGCCTCGATATCGACCGGGTAGATATTGAAGCCGCCCGAGATGATCAGGTCCTTCTTGCGGTCCATCAGGATCAGGAACCCGTCTTCGTCGAACCGGCCGATATCGCCATGCCGGATGAAGCGGTTGCCATACTTGTCGTACCATTCGGCATCGGCGGTCGCCTGCTTGCGGCCGTGATAGCCGGTCATCATCGCCGGCGACCGGCCGACGACCTCGCCCGTCTCGCCTTGCGCGACTTCGTTGCCGTCATCGTCGATCAGCCGCATGTCGTGACCGGGCAACGGTTGTCCCACCGTGTGAAGCTTGTCCGGAAAGGCGGTGCAGTCGAGCCCGGTCGAGGCGCCACCTTCGGTCATGCCGTAGAATTCGACCAACCGGCCCGGCCAGCGCGCCAATATGTCGGCCTTGAGCGCAGGCGAGAAAGGCGCGCTGGTCGAGGTCTTGAACCTGAACGCCGACAAATCGAACCGGTCGAAATCGGGCACCGCCATGATCCGCTGATATTGGACCGGAACCAGCATCGCGTGTGTCACCCGGTGTTTCTCCGCAAGCTCGAGGAAAGCGCGAGCGTCGAACTTCTTCATCAGAAAGACGGTACCGCCCCAGCCGAGGGTCGGCAGGAAACTGACCAACGTCGTGTTCGAATAAAGCGGCGTCGAGTTCATCGTCACGGCGTCGCCATAGCCGCTCGCCGAATTGCGACCGATATGCGACCAGCGCATATCGTGTGACTGGACGATGCCCTTGGGCGTGCCCGTCGTTCCCGAGGAATAAATGATGTTGAAGCCATCGGCCGGGTCAATCGTGACCGGACGGGGCTTGCTGCCCGGTGGCGCCAACCATTCCGCGAACTCGGCAGTGTCCAGGCGGATCTGCTTTGCCGCAACGCGCTGTTCCGCGATGGCAGTCTGATTGTCGCCATCGAGGAAGACGATCGGCGCACCGCAATCGGCGATCATCGCGGCAAGCGCCTCCGGCGTCGACGACGGCGCGAGTGGCGCCGCAACGCATCCTGCCCGTAACGTCCCTAGGAACACAGCCGCATAGGCGATCGAGGAAGCGGAGATGATCGCCACCGATTGGCCCTGCTCGACGCCATCGCGCCGCAGCGCCGCAGCGATGCGGTCCATCATCGCGTCGAGCTCTGCGTACGTATAGTTGCCGTCGGCGTCCGCCACAGCGGTCTTGCCGCCACGTTCCTTGGCATGTTCGCGGATGATGTCGGGCAGGGTAGCGAAGTCACTCGTGAGCAAGGCTTCGGCGCTCATGATCTCTCCTCAAACTTGCCACGAATCGCTAGGCGAAGCCGTCGTGAAATGCCATACGCGATATTCGAAAACTAGAATCAAAGGGGAGTCGATGCTGTTCTACGATGCGGTCAGTCCCGCGCCCAATCCGCGACGCGTGCGGATATATCTTGCCGAAAAAGGGCTGACCGTCGCCAGCGAACAGGTCTCGATCCCGCGCGGCGAGCATAAGGGAGAAGCGTATCGCGCGGTCAATCCGCTCGGCCAAGTGCCGTGCCTGAAACTGGATGACGGTACTGTCATCACCGAGAGCGTGTCGATCTGCCGCTATTTCGAGGCGCTCAATCCCGAGCCGCCCTTGTTCGGCTTTGGTGCGCAGGGCCAGGCGGAAGTCGATATGTTCACCCGTCGCGTTGAGCTCCGCCTAATGACCCCGATCGCGATGGTGTGGGTGCACACGCACCCTTACACCGCGCGGGTCGTTCCCAAGCAATATACCGAGTTCGGTGAAAGCAACCGGCCGCGGATCAACACGGTGATGCGTGAGTTCGACACCGTGCTGAGCGAGCGTCAATTTCTCGATGGAAGAGGCTATTCTATGGCCGATATCGTGCTGCAGACGACGATCGATTTCGGCAAGTTCATCGGCGTCGAGATGCCCGCGGACGCAATGGCGCTGAGAACTTGGTACGACCGTGTCGCCGCGCGTCCGAGTGCGGCGGCATGAGCGCAGGAATGAATGGGCGGGTCGCGATCGTCACCGGCGGCGGGACGGGGATCGGCGCGTCGACCGTCAGGATGCTGGCGGCGCGAGGCGTGCGCTGCGTGGTCAATTACGCGTCGAGCCGGGAAGATGCCGAAGCGGTGGCGGCCGAGGCCGGCAATGGGGCGATCGCGGTGCAGGCCGATATCGTCGAGGATGCCGCGTGCCGCGCGCTGGCCCAGGCGGCACTCGATGCGTTCGGGCGGATCGATTTCTTGGTCAACAATGCCGGGCGCACCAAATTCGCCAATCACGAGGATCTCGACGCGCTCGATGCCAAGGACTTCGTCGACATCTATCGGCTCAACACCGTCGCCGCGTTCCAGATGGTCCGCGCCTGCGCCCCGGCGATGCGCGAGCAGGACGCATCGGCGGTGGTCAACGTCGCCAGCGTCGCGGGCGTCTTCGGCATGGGATCATCGGTCGCCTATGCCGCATCAAAGGGCGCGCTGATCACCATGACCAAGAGCCTGGCGCGCGTGCTGGCGCCGCGGATTCGGGTCAATGCCGTCGCACCCGGCTATGTCGGTACAGGCTGGTTCGAGAAGAGGCTTGGCGCGGAAGGATTCGAGCGGCTCAACCAGAATATCGCCAGCCGGCTCCCGATGGGATTTGCTGCGGGACCTGACGATATCGCCGGACCAATCGTGCAATTGCTCGATCCGATCGCCCGGGCGATCACCGGCGAGGTGACCTTGCTCGATGCCGGCGGCCATCTCGACCTCGCGCTGACGCGGCGGCCCGGGAAGGAACAATAAGCAGCCTTTCCGTCATCCCAGCGAGAGCCGGGATCTCAGGCGACGTGCGCGACGGCTTGAGACCCCAGCTGTCGCTGGGGTGACGAATGGCGTCAGCCTTCGGCCACCGCAACGGATGGCGGCGGCACGCGATCGAGCACTTTCCACACAATGATGCCGAGCGCGATCGTCACCAGCACGGCCGCGACCAGGAAATTCGCGCCGGTGAATCCGTGATGATCGCCCGTAGCCAAGGCCTGGGTCAGGACAAGCGGTCCCAGGATCGACGACACGCTGCCCATACTGCCGATCCCGCCCTGCAATTGCCCCTGACGCGTCGCATCGACCATGCGGGATAACAGACCGTTGAAGGCGGGGAAGACGAAGCCCTGGAACGCGCTGATCGTCATCAGGACATAAGCCTGCCAGCCGGCGGTGGCGAAGGCGAACAGGTAAAAAGCGGTACCGGCGGAGCACATGCCTACCACCATCGCCTTGCGCTCGCCGATGCGCTTGATCACCGGGCCGGTCAGACCCGCCTGCACGCACGCCATGATGAAACCGACGAACGCCAGGCTCCAGCCGATCGCGCGCCCATCCCAGCCGAACCGCATCGTCGCCCAGAACGACCATGTCGCTGGGTAGACCATGTGCGCGAGCTGCCAGATGAACCAGGCGAGCAGCAACGGCGCGGCATTGCCGGCGTGGAACAGAGGACGGAAAGCGCCGACTATATGCGCATCGCGCAGGCGGAACGGCCGGCGATTCACGGGCTTCAGCGTTTCCGGCATGAACAGGAACATCGTCGCCGCATTGAGCAACGCCAGCGCGGCGGCGGCGATGAACGGTGCGCGCGGTCCGAAGCTCGAGAGCAGGCCGCCGAGCGCCGGGCCGAGGATGAAACCGATACCGAATGCGGCACCGATTAGTCCGAAGGTCGCGCTACGCTTTTCGGGCGGAGTTACGTCGGCAATGACCGATCCGGCCGGACCATAGACCGCACCCGCCGCACCAGCGATCGCGCGGCCGAGGAACAGCCACCCAAGCGTCGGCGCCCAGGCCATCAAGGCATAATCCATCCCGAAACACAGCATCGAGGTCAGCAAGATCGGCCGCCGCCCGAACCGGTCGGAGAGGTTGCCGAGCACCGGACCGGCGAAGAACTGCATCACCGAGAAGACGACCAGCATATAGCCCGCGACGCGCGTGGCCTGCTCCAGGTCGATATGGCCGAGTTGCGTGATCAGCTTCGGGAAGACCGGCATGACGATCCCGAAGCCGATCGTATCGATCAGCACTGCAGTGAGCGCGATCGGCACGGCGCGATTGTCGAAGCGCATCAATTTCTCCCCGGCGATATTATCGAGCCGCAATGCCCGAACCATGCGGACCCGGCAATTCAGCTGCTTGTTCGCCGCGTTCTGCCCGACTTGTTCCAACATCGCAAAACAAGGCGCCGCCCCCGGGGTAAGGGGCGGCGCGGCCGGGGCTCAGCTGAGATGGGCGACGAGATTGTCGAGGGTCTGGCTCGTACCATTGGCGACGCCTAGCCTGATATATTCGTCGAGATGCTCGTCCGATCGGCAGACGATCTCGACTGTCATGCGGGTACCGCCGTCATGATCGGCGAGCATCACGCGGCCGATCGCGTCCATCGCGTCGAACTCGAGCAAATGCGGCGGTTCGATCCGCTTATAGGTCCCGGTGAACGGCATATGCGCATGGCTGGGCGAGACGAAGACGAACTCACCGCCGATGCGCAGATCGATGTCGCAGCGCGACAGCGGCTCGCCGCCAGCGTCCCACCAGAGACGCATGCTCTCGGGTGTGGTCCAGGCGGTGAAAACCGCGTCAGGCGAAGCGGCGAAATCGCGGATGAAGCGGATGGCGTGAGCGGCGCGGTCGATCGTGAAACCTGGGGCGTCGGTGGCGATAGCGGGGGCAGGCATTCAACTCTCCTTCTTGGTGGTGGCGAGGTGGCGGTCGAGATTGTCGAAGCGGCGGTCCCATTGGTCGCGGAACCGCTCGATCCAGTCGGCGGCGTCCTTCATCGCCTCGGCGCGCAACCGCCGCGGCCGGCGTTGCGCATCGCGCCCGCCCTCGATCAGGCCGGCATGTTCGAGCACCTTGAGATGTTTCGAGATGGTCGGCTGGCTGAGGGCGAAGGGCTGCGCGAGTTCGGATACTGTCGCCTCACCCAGGGCCAGCCGGGCAAGGATCGCGCGGCGAGTGGGGTCGCTGAGCGCAGCGAAGGTCGCGTCGAGATGAGGTGATTCGATAGCCATATGGCTATATAGCCAAATAGCTATTTAAGAGTCAAATCGGGAGGGCAATTCGCTTCCCGCCGGCAGGTCTACGTTCAATCCGGCATCGTCTCGAACACCGTCAAACCGTCCGGCATCGCCACCCAAGCGGGCCTATCCCGCACGAAGATCGCAAGCGTCGGCTTGAAGTGCGCCGGGTCGTCGAGCGAACCGGCATAGATGGTATGGCTGTCATGCACGCCATGAATCCCGCCGAACACCAGCCCGCCGCACTCGGGGCAGGAATTGCGCGTGGCGCTGCCGCCGCGCATCGCCGGGGAATGGAATTGATGGGCGCGGCCGGTGATTATCAGCGCGCTGGCGGCAAAGCCCATGAACGGGATGAAACCCGACCCCGATGCCTTGCGGCAATCGGCGCAATAGCAGAAGCCCATGCCGTCCGGCTTTCCTTGCGCTTCGTAACGCAATTGCCCGCACAAACATCCACCGGTAATCGTCATCCGCCTCTCCGCTTGCCATCATTCTTAAGCGCTTCGCGTTTGCTCAGGCCGCTCAGTCGATCTTCGTTCGCAGTGACATACCGTGCAACTTCGTCCGGATCTGTCCAGGCATATTGGCGCAGCGCCCAGCCGATCGCCTTGCGCAAGAAGAATTCGCTCGATCCGATCGACGGTTCGATACAGGCGTAGAGCAGATCGAGGTCGGTCTCGCGCTTGGCGGGCAATTGGCAGAGGATCGCGCTTCTCCGCTTCCACATATCCGCGTCGGTCGCCCAGGCCAGCATCGTGTCGCGCATCGCGGCGCGGTCGTTCTGCAGCAACGTCCATAGCCGATGCCCGGCGATCTCATCGACATAGTCCCACCATGCGCCGGTGACGATCATCTCCTCGTACATCGGCAGCGCGTCGATCCGCTGAAATCCCCGCGCAGCCTTCACCGCGGTGAGATCGATCGCCGCATACCGTTCCTCGCGATGGGTCGCGGCGCGCCACAGTGCGAACACATCCGCCCGCCACCCAGCGCTGTCGGGCCAATCGAGCCCGGCGAACACTGGCTTCAACGCGGCGCGCCGCGGCACGCTCGCGAGGCCGAGATAGGGCATCGCCGATTTCATGTACGCCTGCATCGCTGGCGCGCGTGCCGGTTCCGCTACGGCCTCCAGTGCTTCGCGGACCCGCGTTGTCAGGGGCTTTCCCACCGGCTTGGAATGTGTCATCTCCGGACCATACCCGATATTCAGATTCGGTTTAAAGGAGAGTTTTCATGGCATCCGCCGCCGAACTCGATCGTCCGTCCGACGCACTCGAGAATTTCCGTGCCGAAGTGCGCGACTGGCTCGCCGCCAATTTCCCGGCATCGCTCATGGGCAAGGGTAATGCCCTGGCCAGCGTCGAGGGGCCGACCGAGGAAACGCCCGAAATGACCGCCTGGCGCAAGGCGATGGGCGAGAAGGGCTGGGGCGTGCCGACCTGGCCGAAGGAATATGGCGGCGGCGGCCTCAGCCGTGCCGAGGCGAAAGTGCTGGCGGACGAGATGGCGCGCGTCGATGCGTGGAACCCGATCGGCGGCATGGGCGTGATGATGTTCGGTCCGACCCTGCTCGAATATGGCAATGAGGCGCAGAAGCGCGAGCACATCCCGGCGATCGCCAAGGGCGAAATACGCTGGTGCCAGGGATATTCCGAACCCAATGCCGGCTCGGACCTCGCCAACCTCCAGACCTTTGCCGAGGACAAGGGCGACCATTATGTCGTCAATGGCCAGAAGACCTGGACCTCGGGCGGGCAATGGGCGGACAAATGCTTCTGCCTCGTCCGCACCGACAAAACGGAAAAGCACAAGGGGATCAGCTTTCTGCTGATCGACATGACCGCGCCGGGCGTCGAGGTGAAGCCGATCAAGATGATCAGCGGCATGTCGCCGTTCTGCGAAACCTTCTTCACCGACGTGAAAGTGCCGAAGGAGAATCTGGTTGGCGAGGAAGGGCAGGGCTGGACGATCGGTAAACGCCTGCTCCAGCATGAGCGCACCAATTTGTCGGGCGGCGGATCGCGGCTGATGCCGAGCGGCCCAGGCCTACCAGACGTCGCCAAGAAATATGTCGGCACCGATGCCGAAGGCCGGATCGCCGACGCGGATCTCCGCGCGCGGATCGCCAAGTTCGAGATGGACTGGCGCGCCTTCCTGTTGACTGCGATGCGCATCCAGGCCGAGTCGAAGGCCAAGGGCGGCGTGTCCGAAGTGTCGTCGATCCTCAAGACGATCGGCACCAAGCTAGGCCAGGAACGCGCCGAACTGACGATCGAGATCCAGGGATTGCAGGGCCTGGGCTGGGAAGGTGAGGGCTTCAGTGAAGCCGAAATTCACAGCGTTCGCGCCTGGCTCTTCGGCAAGGCGACGACGATCTATGGCGGCTCGACCGAGATCCAGAACAACGTGATCGCTAAACGCATCCTGGGGATGCTGGATCATCAATAATCATTAGCCCTCTCCCGCTTGCGGGAGAGGGTGGGGTGAGGGTCTTCTTTCTTCTTTTTCAGCCTCTTCCGCTTGGAAGAAAGAAGGCCCTCACCTTCCCACCGCCTTCGGCGGCGGGCCCCTCCCTCTCCCGCGAGCGGGCGAGGGGAATGGCGAAGGAGTTTAGAATATGGCCGTCCTCAACGAAGAACAGACGATGCTGCGCGACATGGCGCGCGAATGGACTCGCAACGAAAGCCCAGTGACCGCGTGGCGCAAGGTGCGCGATGCCGACACAGCGACGGGTTACGACCCCAATGTCTATAATGAGATGGCGCAGATGGGCTGGGCGGGGATCGTCATTCCCGAAGCCCAAGGAGGCTCCGATTTTGGCTGGCTCAGCCTGGGGCTGGTGATCGAGGAACTCGGTCGCACGCTGACCGCGAGCCCGCTATCGGCAAGCGCGGTGGCGGCAGCGGCGATCGTGCTCGGCGGCAGCGACGCGCAGAAGGACGCATGGCTGCCGAGGATCGCCAGCGGCGAACTGGTCGCGACCTTCGCGCTCGACGAAGGGCCGCGTCACGACCCCGAGAATATCAAGACCGAAGTCTCCGGCGGCAAGCTCAGCGGGACCAAGGCGTTCGTGGCGGAAGGCGACAGCGCCGGCCTGTTCGTCGTCGCGGCAGCGGACGGCCTCTATCTGGTCGACGGCAATCAGGCCGGCGTATCACGGTCGCGCCGCCACCTGACCGATTTCCGCAGTCACGCCGACGTGACGTTCGACGCTGTTGAAGCCGACAAATTGGCAAACGGCGGCGACAAATTGATCGACCAGGTGCTCGATCGGGCGCGCGTGGTCGCGTCGGCCGAGATGCTTGGCATGGCGCAGCAGGCGTTCGAGACCACGCTCGATTATCTCAAGCAGCGCCGTCAGTTCGATCAGGTCCTGTCGACTTTCCAGGCGCTGCAACACCGCATGGCCAGCCTGTTCAGCGATATCGAGCTGATGCGCTCGGCGGTCGAAGCGGGGCTTGCAGCGATCGATGCCGGCGGGGATACACGTCAGGCTGCCTTGCTCGCTAAGACCAAGGCCAACGAGGTCGGCCACGCGATGAGCCGCGAGATGATCCAGCTGCATGGCGGCATCGGCATGACCGACGAATATGACGCCGGCTTCTACCTCAAGCGCATGCGCGTACTGGAAGCGGTATGGGGAAATACCGCTTATCTGCGCGATCGGTTCGCACGCCTCGGCGGCTACTGAATTCAGCGCCTTTCAGCTTATGTTTCCGGGATCGGGTTTGTCCGGTTCCGGGACCATGAGTGCGTGCAGATTTCGCGTCGAACCGAGAATACATAGCAATTTGCAACGCGACTAACGCTTGACCTTACGTCACCCATAGTGCCTATTCGAGTAATGGGTATGGAGCCAGCCAATGTGCTCCAGCTCATTTGGGGAGAGGCATATGACCAAGACAAGGTTGCTTTGCGCCTGTGCGGTTTCCGTGGTTGCGGTATGTGTGGCATCGTCGGCGGCTGCCCAATCGGCGCCGGCCGCGGATCCGCAAGACACCAGCAGCACGCCCGATATCATCGTCACCGGATCGATCATCAGGGGTACGCCGGAGGATGCCGCGCTGCCGGTCAATGTCATCGGCGCCGATGAACTCCAGAAGCAGGGGTCACCTTCCGCGGTCGAATTGCTCAAGGCGCTGCCGACATCGAGCGCGGTGCTTGGCGACTCCAACCAATTCGACAGCCGCTCGCAGGGCGCGGAAGGCATCGCCACCGCCAACCTTCGCGGTCTGTCGCCGCAGCGTACACTGGTGCTGCTCAACAGCCGCCGTCTCGTTACTGCCGGCAATGGTGTCCCCGCGGTCGATATCAACCTAATTCCGGCCGCGGCGATCGGCCGCATAGAAGTGCTGAAGGATGGCGCGGCGGCGACCTACGGATCGGACGCGGTCGCCGGCGTGGTCAATTTCATCACGCGTACCGACCAGGAAGGGTTTCGCGCTTCGGCCGCCTATCGTTGGGTCAAGGATACCGACGGTGATATCGACGCGTCGCTGAGCTACGGCCATGTCGGCAACGGTTTCCGGATGCTTGCCGCGGTCGGCTTCAACAAGCGTGGCCAATTGCTGGCGCGAGACCGCGAATTCGCGGTCCAACCCTTCCTCAACAATCCGCAGGGGGGCTGGACCGGCGGCGGTAACCCTGCAAACTTCCTGCTGGTTGGCCCAAGTCCGACCACCCCTGGCGTCGTGACCCCCTATACGGGTGTCGTCGCCGATACGAGCTGCGTTCCCCTGGGCGGATATCTTGGAGCGAACGGCCGTTGCTCGACACAATATACCGGGTTCGACACCCTGGTGGATCTCGAGAAGCGTATTACCGCCTTTACCGATGTCGCGATCGATCTCGGCGGCAGCCACAAATTCGAGGTCACCGCGCTGTATGGACGCACCACGGTCCCGCATTACCTGACCTCGCCGTCTTATCTGCTGACGCAATTACCCTCGACGGTGTCGCTGGGCGGTTCGGTAGCGAACAGTAGTCTCGGGCTCGGTTTCTACGTGCCGGCGAACAATCCAGGGTTCATCGCCTACAAGGCTGCCAACCCGTCGCTTTTCATCAACCCGGTGACGGGCAATCCATTGCCTGCGAGCGGAGCCGTCTTCCCATTACTCTTGTTCCGACCGTTCATGGCCGGCGGCAATCCCTCTACGCTGGGGGATTCGGGTGAGACCGGTTCGGCCCGGGGCATGCGCAAGTCGGAATCGATCCGCTTCACCGCCGAATTCAGCGGCAAGCTCGCGCCGAAGCTCGATTACAGCCTGTCAGCGACCTATCACCAATATTATCGTTACATAGACGGCTACGACTCGTTCGGTGACCGTATCCAGCTCGCGTTGCGCGGACTGGGCGGCCCGAACTGCACCGGCAATGTACCCGGCGCGAACGGCTGCATGTGGCTCAATCCGTTCGGCAACGCGGTAACCGCCGGCGCGATCAACGGTACGACCAACCCGCAAGGCAATGCCGCTTTGGCCAATAGCAAGGCGCTAGCCGATTGGTTCTTCGTGCGGTCGTCGACCGCAGTCGACTCGCAATTGTTCGTACTCGACGGCAATATCAGTGGCTCGACCGGCATCAAACTGCCGGGCGGCGACATCCAGTTCGGCGTCGGCGCGCAATATCGCTACAACTGGTTCGACACCAAATATGCCGCGAACAACAACCTGGCGGTCAATCCCTGTCGCGACACGCCGATCACCGGCAACACCAATCCGGCGGCCTGCGCTCCGACGTCGGGCGTAACGCCGAGTCCCGCGACGGGGGCGCTGGCGTTCCTGGGCACCAACCGCGACAGTTTCCTGAAGGGCGGCGTCAAGGCCGTGTTCACCGAATTGCAGCTGCCGGTGTTCGACAGCTTCAATATCCAGGCGGCCGTACGATATGAAGATTATGGCGGTTCGGTCGGCTCGACCGTCGACCCCCAGGTCCGCGCGCGGTGGCAGGTCACCGACTGGCTTGCCATCCGCGGGGGATACGGCACGACGTTCCGCGGCCCGACGCTGGCGAACATCACCAACAATTTCGTGACCGCGCTCCAGCTGATCGGAACGACGTTCAAACCGGTCGACGTTTTTGGCAACCCGGCACTCAAGCCGGAAAGCTCCGAAAACTACTCGGCCGGCATTCTGTTAAAGTTCGGCGGATTCAACGCCAGTGTCGACTATTTCCGCTATAATCTGAGCGACGTGATCGTCAGCGATCCGCTCAGCGCGATGGTTGCGACGCTGTTTCCGACCGGGTTGCCCAACACTTGTGCCACCAATCCCGGCCTTGCCGCGCGGTTCACCTTCTCGACCGGAGTCTGCAACCCGGCAACGACGACGGTCGCCAACATCGCGCGCGTCAAGACGATGTATCAGAACGGCGCGACCCAGCGTAATGACGGGCTCGACTTCGCCGTGAACTACCGGTCGAATCAGTTCCTTGGTTCGGCCATTCGTTTCGGCGTCGGCGCCGACGCCACGCGGACGCTGCACAACCGGATCAGTGCGATCACCGTGGCAGGAACGAAGGTTCAGGACGCGTTCGACGGCGTCGGTCTGCTCAACTATCAATCGACATTGTATCCGGTGCCGAAATGGAAGGGGCAGGCGTATCTCGACCTTGGCGCCGGTCCGGTCGATGCCCGGTTGACGGTCAACTATACCGATGGGCTGCACGACCAGCGTTACGATACCAGGACTGGACCGTTCGCGCCCAACTGCGCGCTGGGCCTGAAACAGGGAGCGACCGGCGCCTGCGTCGACTCCGGGCTGACGCCCAACGCCGCGAGCATCCTGACCGGAGCCGATCTCGACGACTTCATCTCGGCCGACCTCAACATTCAGGTCAAATTGCCGTGGAAGAACATCGTCCTGACCGGCACGGTGTTCAACATCTTCGACGCCGCGCCGCCGTTCGCGCGGGAAGATTACAATTACGAGCCGTTCGTCGGGAACCCCTACGGCCGGATGTTCAAGCTCGGCCTGTCGACCAAGTTCTGACCTTGTCCGACTAGCTCTCCCTCTCCGGCTCCGCCGCGCCAGACCAGCGCGGCGGAGCCGTTGTTTTTGCAACGAAAAGAAAGGTCGCTCCGCCCGTGTCCTCCCCCACGCATCTCCCCGAAGTCGAGGCGACGTTCGTGCCCAAACGCCGCGCGCTGACCTTGCTGCTGCTGACCTTCGCCTATTTCTTTAGCTATATGGACCGGCAGATCCTCGCGATCCTGCAGGAAGACATCATCAAGGATCTGCACCTTTCCGACGCCCAGATGGGCATTCTCGGCGGGATGGCATTCGCGATCTTCTATGCCGGGTTGGGGATCCCGGTGGCCTGGCTCGCTGACCGCAGCAATCGTGTGCGAATCATCGCCGGTGCGCTGGCGATCTGGAGCGCGTTCACCGCGTTGGGCGGGCTCGCCGGCAATTTCTGGCAGTTGCTCGGCGCGCGGGTGGGGGTCGGAATCGGCGAGGCTGGGTCGAGCCCTCCCAGCCATTCGATCATTGCCGACCTCTATCCGCCGGACAAACGGGCATCGGCGATGTCGATCTATTCGCTCGGCGTCGGCCTGGGGGCGGCGTTCGGCACGATTATCGGCGGGGTCGTCGCGACCTATTATGGCTGGCGCGTCGCGATGTTTGTGATCGGCCTGCCCGGATTGTTGCTGGCGGGGGTCATCTGGGCCGTCGTGCCCGAACCCAAGCGAGGCCTGTCCGACGCGCAGATCGCCATGGATACGGCCCGGCCGTCGCTGGCCGACGGCTTCACCACCTTGTTCGCCAACCGCGCCGCGCTCCACCTTGTCGCCGGTTTCACGCTGACCTCGATGATCGGTTACGGCCTGACCGCGTTTGCGCCCAGCTTCATGCAGAGGTCGTTCGGCTTCACGAAGCTCGACATCGCGCTCAAGGTGGCACCCGCCGGCGCGGTCATCGTGGCCGTCGCGGCGATCGCCAGTGGACGGATCGCCGATCGGCTGACGCGCCGCTACGGGCCGTATAGCCAGTCATTCATGGTGGCGATCTTCAAGACGATCGGGCTGCCGCTGACCTTTTGCGTCTATACCGCGACCAACCCGACGTTCGGAATAGGATTCTATTTCCTGTCGATTCTGTTTTCGACCGCCTATCTCGGCGTGACCTTCGCGCTGATCCAGTCCGAGGCGCCGGTCCGGCTGCGCGCGACCTGGGCGGCGATCACCTTGCTGGTCAACAATATGATCGGGCTGGGGCTGGGGCCGTTTCTGGTCGGCATGCTCAGCGACGCGCTGAAACCGAGTTACGGCGCTGAATCGCTGCGTTATTCGATGTTCGTCTTCACCGCGATCACCCCCTGGGCGATCTTCCATTATTGGCGCGCGGGCGTGCTGCTCAAGCGCAAGGCGCAGGAGCGCCGCGCCGCCAAGAATGCGATATTCACCTGAAGGCAGGCGGCTCAGCTCTCCGCTGCGCGGTCGTCGAACATGCCGAAGGCGAGGGTGGAGGCGTACATCGCCACCGCGCGGTCGCGCGGCATGGTCGATGCCCATTTGCGCATGTCGAACGCAGCGTTCTGCAACGCCATCAGCGACTGGCTGACGATCAGCGCGTCGACCGGGCGAACCGACCCTTCGGCCGCGCCGTCGGACAGCATGCCGGCATAGCGCCGCGCGATGCGATTCGAGCGGTCGAGCATCGCCTGGCGGACATGGCGCGGCAGGCCGGTCAGCGCGGTCGTGCGTAGCAACGGGCCGCGCTCGGAGAATTGCACGTCGAGCAAAGTCGCGATGATGCTCGACAACCGGTGCCACCAATCGCCATTGCTGTTCTCGCCGACCTGGATGGTCTCGGTGATCGTGTCGAAGCTGCGCTTGTAGCATTCGATGACCAGATCGTCCTTGGCGTCGAGATGGTGGTAGAAGCTGCCCTTGGTGACATTGAGCTCCGATGCGATGCGTTGCACCGAGGCTCCACGATAGCCAAGCTCGTTGATCAGCCGGGTAGCCGCGCGCAGGAACGCCTCACGGCCAGGTTCCGCTTCCTCATGCTCGATATCGAGGATCGCCGGCTCCCATTTGGCGCCCGGGACCGCGATGCCGTGACGGAACATGTCCATCATGCGCGCCTCGACACGGTCGAACTGGTCGAGGTCGTAACGCGCGATCCAGGCCGGAATCCAGAAGGTGTTCTCGAGCAGCACATGGGCGCGCGCGCCGAACAAATCCTTGAGGCGGCGGTTCTCCGGTTCCTCACCCCATAGAGCACGCGTTTTGCGGAAAATCTCGCGCCACGCCGCCATCAGCCGGCCGAGCATCGGATCCTCCATCGCGCGCAAGTCGCTCAACGTCGCCAGCGCGCGCTCCTCATTCTCGCGGATACGCGCGAACCGCTCCATGTTGAGCGACAGATAGCGCGCGACCCGCGCCTGCGGCGTCGCCTCCATCTGGGCGATGTCGAGCATCTCTCCCAAGGTTTCGAGCGTGTGTTCGAAACACGCCTGGGCGAGATCTTCCTTGCGCTTGAAATAATAGGTCACGCTGGTCGTGTTGAGCCCCACGCGCCGCGCAACATCGGCGAAGGTCATGCCCTTCGCGCTTTGTTCGTTTATCGCTTCGGAAGCGGCGGCCAGGATCGCATTACGTTTCGCCTTGAAACGTTTCGTTCCCGTAACCTCGTCCAATTCTGCAGTGTCGGTTTGCCCCATTCGTCCAGCTTAACATTTCCGTCACACGGGGCCAGCGGATTCCGCAGCGCCATTTCGCTTTTTCGTTGTTCGGAACCCCTCCGAAAAAGAGGATTCAACGGCTTTACCGAAAACTCGGTACGGTTTAGTCGAGATAGCGATAGCCATAGGAGAGAAGCATCATGGACTTTACGCTGAGCGATCGCGAAACCTATTTCCGGGACCGTGTGCGGGCCTTTATCGAGAAGGAGATCGCACCCCGAAACGCCGAGTATCACAAGCAGTCGCACGAGGGCGAGCGCTGGAAGGTGATCCAGGTAATCGAGGATGTGAAGGAGGTCGCCAAGGCGCAGGGCCTGTGGAATTTCTTCATGCCGCCGCATTCGGGCCAGACCCATGTCGACGACAGTTTCGAGTTCGAAGGAACCCAGCTTTCCAATCTCGAATATGCTCTGTGCGCCGAGGAAATGGGCAAGATCGGCTGGGCTTCGGAATGCTTTAACTGTTCGGCACCCGACACGGGCAACATGGAAGTCTTTCACCGTTACGGCACGCTCGAGCAGAAAGAGCGGTGGTTGCGGCCGTTGATGGAAGGCAAGATTCGCTCCGCCTTCCTGATGACCGAGCCGGCGGTCGCCTCGTCGGACGCAACCAATATCGAAACCTCGATGGTGCGCGACGGCGACCATTATGTCATCAACGGCCGCAAATGGTGGTCGTCGGGTGTCGGCGATCCGCGCTGCGCCGTCGCGATCGTGATGGGCAAGACCAACCCGGACGCCAAGCGCCACGCCCAGCAGAGCCAGATCCTGGTTCCGCTCGACGCGCCGGGCGTCAAGATCGAGCGGATGCTTTCGGTTTACGGGTATGATCACGCGCCGCACGGCCACGGCCAGGTGCTGCTCGAGAATGTCCGCGTGCCGGTCGACAATTTGCTGCTCGGCGAAGGGCGTGGTTTCGAGATCGCGCAAGGCCGGCTCGGGCCGGGCCGCATCCACCATTGCATGCGCACGATCGGCGTTGCCGAGACGGGGATTGAGGCGATGGCGAAGCGCCTGCTCAGCCGCGTCGCATTCGGCAAACGCATCGCCGATCATTCGATCTGGGAACAGCGCATCGCGCGTGCCCGCATCGATATCGAGATGACGCGGCTGTTGTGCCTCAAGGCCGCGGACATGATGGACAAGGCCGGCAACAAATCGGCGCAGCTCGAGATCGCGATGATCAAGGTCCAGGCGCCCAACATGGCGCTGCAGATCCTCGACGATGCGATCCAGGCGCATGGCGGCGGCGGCGTGTCGGACGACTTCCCGCTGGCGCATCAATGGGCGGCGATGCGGACGTTGCGCTTCGCTGACGGTCCCGACGAAGTCCATAACCGCGCGATCGCTCGCAACGAGTTCGGCAAGTACGGCGACTACAAGGCCGATATCGTGTCGAGCGGGGATATCGGGGTTTCGCGCTAGCAACAAAAGACCCTCACCCTTCCGGCGCTT